>JBARVN010000001.1:0-9554 GCA_049646285.1 Albidovulum sp.
TCAATCGTGCCGGGCGGCTTTGAGGTTATATCATACATCACCCGGTTGATGCCTTGGACTTCATTGATGATCCGCGTTGCGGTTTCGCCCAGAAATTCGTGGGTGAAGGGATAGTAATCGGCGGTCATACCATCGACCGAGGTCACAGCGCGCAAAGAGCAGGCAAAATCATAGGTGCGGTAATCGCCCATGACGCCCACGGTCTTGACCGGCAAGATCGCCACGAAGGCCTGCCAGATTTCATCGTAAAGACCGTGTTTGTGGATCTGATCCAGATAGACCGCATCGGCCTGGCGCAAGATATCAAGCTTTTCGCGGGTGATCTCTCCGGGGCAGCGGATGGCAAGGCCGGGGCCGGGGAAGGGGTGACGGCGGATGAAGCTTTCGGGCAGGCCAAGTTCGCGGCCAAGGGCGCGGACCTCGTCTTTGAAAAGTTCGCGCAGGGGTTCAACCAGTTGCATATTCATGCGGTCGGGCAGGCCGCCGACGTTGTGATGCGATTTGATCGTGGCCGAGGGGCCGCCGGAAAAGCTCACACTTTCGATGACATCGGGGTAAAGCGTGCCCTGGGCCAGAAACTCGGCGCCGCCGATGGCCTTGGCGTGTTTTTCAAACACCTCGATGAAGAGGCCGCCGATGATCTTGCGCTTGGTTTCGGGGTCTGAGACACCTTCAAGCTTGCCCAAGAACAGGTCGGATTCGTCGGCATGGATCAGCGGCAGATTGTAGTGTTCGCGAAACATGCTGGTGACCTGTTCGGATTCGCCCAGCCGCATCAACCCGTGATCGACATAGACGCAGGTCAGCTGTTCGCCGATTGCCTCATGGATCAGGACTGCGGCGACGGACGAGTCAACGCCACCGGACAGCGCACAGATCACACGTTTGTCGCCCACTTGGGCACGGATCTTGGCAATCGCATCTTCGCGGTAAGCGCCCATGGTCCAGTCACCGGTAAAGCCCGCAAGGCGCACGAAGTTTTCGTAAAGCTTCGCGCCCATCGGCGTGTGGTGCACCTCGGGATGGAACTGGACGGCATAGAAGTTGCGCGCGGGGTCTGCGGTGATGGCAAAGGGCGCATTGGGTGAGGTGCCGTAGACCGCAAAACCGGGGGCGATTTCACTGACATGATCGCCGTGGCTCATCCAAACCTGTTCGCGACTGTCTGTGAACCAGCCGTCAAGAAGCGGAATTAGGTCATGCGCAGGTGTGACAAACGCACGGCCGAATTCCGCGGTGCCGTGGCCACGTTCCACTTTGCCGCCCAGACAATGCATCATCACCTGCTGGCCGTAGCAGATGCCCAGGATTGGCACACCCATATCAAAGACTGACATCGGCGGCATCGGAGCACCGTCGGCAAAGACCGAGGCCGGGCCACCGGAAAAGATCACCGCCTTGGGGGCGAAATCGGCCAGAAAGGCGTCATCAACCAGATTAAAGGGGTGAATTTCGCAGTACACATTCAGCTCGCGCAGGCGCCGCGCGATAAGCTGGGTGACTTGGCTGCCGAAGTCGATGATGAGAAGGCGATCATGCTGTATCATGCGCGCGGGAATAGGGTTTTGCGCGCCCCGGCGCAAGGGTGTTTGGTGCGCCGAGGGCCGGGGGGGCTCCCCCAGACAACGCGGTATTTTGCAAAGATGAAAAGGTCAGACGGATTTCGCTTTGGCCCGAAGCAGCATACCGAACAGGTCGCGCGGATCATCCGGGTCTGCGATCATATCCAGCGGTTCGCTATAGGGCAGAGTCCGAAGCTGATCGTGGATATAGCGCAGCGCCGAGAAATCCTCGATTGCGAAGCCAACGCTGTCGAAAAGCGTGATCTGGCGTGCATCGGTGCGCCCCTTCGCCGTGCCGGTGATCACCTGCCAGAGCTCGGTGACAGGATGGTCAGGGGCGAGCTGCTGGATCTCGCCCTCAATTCGGGTTTGCGGCGGATATTCAACGAAGATATCCGAGCGTATCAGGATATCATGGTGCAGTTCCGTCTTGCCTGGGCAGTCACCGCCAATGGCATTCAAGTGGACACCAGCGCCGACCATATTGTCGGTCAGGATCGTGGCCAACTGCTTGTCTGCCGTGACCGTGGTGATGATCTGCGCGCCTTCGATGGCGGCTTCCGGCGTGGTGCATTTGATGATGGTCAAGCCAGACCCTGCCAGATTGCCCGCGCATTTTTCCGTCGCGGTAGGATCAATATCATATAGCCGAACTGTCCTGATGCCGCAGATTGTCTTGAAAGCCAAAGCCTGAAATTCAGCCTGCGCACCATTACCGATCATGGCCATGGTATCCGACCCCTTGGGCGCCAGGTGCTTTGCGGCAAGCGCTGACATCGCAGCCGTGCGCAAAGCCGTCAGAATGGTCATCTCGGTCAGCAAAATCGGGTATCCGGTGTCCACCTCGGCCAGAAGTCCAAATGCTGTGACGGTTTGCAGCCCTTCTTTGGTATTCTTGGGGTGGCCGTTTACGTATTTGAACCCATACATGTCGCCATCCGACGTCGGCATCAGCTCGATCACGCCAACATCGGAATGCGACGCCACGCGCGGGGTCTTGTCAAAAAGCTCCCAACGACGGAAATCATCTTCGATATAGGCCGCGATCTCGGCCATCACGCGTTCAACGCCCACATGAAGAACCAGCTTCATCATATTGTCGACGCTTACAAAAGGAACGATATTTAGGTTTTGCATTTTGGTTATCCGTGGCTGCGGGTTGGGCGATCAAACACTTTGCGCCCCATAAGCGAACCCACGAGGTCTACCATAAGACGTGCCGTGCGGCCCCGGTCATCAAGGAACGGATTCAGTTCAACCAGATCAAGCGAGGTCACAAGGCTGCTTTCGTGCAAAAGCTCCATCACCAGATGTGCTTCGCGAAAGGTTGTGCCGCCGGGAACCGTTGTGCCAACGGCCGGAGCGATCGAAGGATCAAGAAAATCAACATCAAGTGAGACGTGAAGCATCCCGTTGGCCGCGTGAACCTTATCCAAAAATTCCCGCAATGGGCCGACGATACCGCCCTCATCCAGCACGCGCATGTCGCAGACTGTAGCATCGCTTTCCAGCAGCCCCGCATGTTCGGCCGGATCCACCGAACGGATACCGTAAAAGCAGATGCGATCATGTGGGACAGGTGCCGGAAATGGCGGGAATGCATCAAAGCCTGTTTCACCGGCAATATAGGCCACGGGTGTGCCGTGGAGGTTGCCCGATTGCGTGGTCATTGGTGTGTGATAATCCGTGTGCGCGTCAAGCCACAGCACGAACAATGGTCGGCCGGCACTTTCAGCATATCTGGCAACCCCTGCGACCGAACCGAGCGAAAGTGAATGATCGCCGCCCATGAATATTGGCAAACCTTTGGCCATGGCCGCCTCAGCTGCGTGTGATAAGGCAGCGGTCCAACCAATGGTTTCAGCCAGATGGTGAACCGCCGGATTGTTGCATGTGACCGTTGAAAGATCGGGCAGGGCGACGTCACCTTGATCGATGACAGTACATCCAAGATCCTCAAGGCTTCTGGAAATGCCTGCGACGCGATAGGCCGACGGGCCCATCAGGCAGCCTTCACGTTTCTGTCCGCTGTCAATTGGCGCGCCGATCAGTATGCATGTGGAAGTCATCATAGTCTCCGTCCCAAAGTGTGGTGCAAGTTTCTTGCCAAAATGCGTCGCATCAAAGTATGATAAATGTCATTATGAACGCACAATAGCCCAATACGGCAAGGTAATATTTCAAAATGGACGATACAGATATGACTTTGATCGCGGCGTTACGGCGTGACGGGCGCGCGACTCTGTCGGAGTTGGCGGCCACTCTTGGAGTGGCCCGGGCCACTGTGCGATTGCGGATGGAACGGTTGCAGGCGCGCGGCGAGATTCAGGGCTTTACCGTTGTGACGCGCAGTGATGTGACGGCGATGCCTGTGCGCGGGTTGATGATGATCGCGATTGAGGGAAGCGGCGCCGCCCGCGTCACCGCGCGGCTGTCTGGCTGGACCGACGTGCAGGCGGTGCATTCCACCAATGGGCGCTGGGATCTGATTGCAGAGATAGGCACCCAAACGCTTGAAGAATTTGACGCGGTTCTGGTGCGGATCCGAAATGTGGAAGGCGTCACGTCCAGTGAAACAAGTCTGATGCTGACCACGCGCCGTGCGGGCAGGCGTTGATCAGTTTCGGCGTACGGCGGCGATCCAGAGCGCCGCGAGGACGAAGGAAAAAACCGCATTCCATGAGGCCATAGAAAGACCCATCAGGCTCCACGCCACCTCATCGCAGCGAATAAGAGGGGCCGCCAGGATCTGGTTCAGAAGATCTTCGGCCGAGCCGTCCAATGCCCCGCCAGAGCTGCAGGTGTCGGGCCCCGGCCACCAGCCGCGCTCAACCCCTGTGTGGTAGACGCCAAGCGCGCCTGTCACCGCCGCCGCCGCCGCGCCTGCAACGGCAAGCCAGCGCCCGCCGACAAGCAATGCGACGCCGCCTATCACAATCGCAGCCCCATGCGGCCAGCGTTGCCAGAGGCAAAGTTTGCAAGGGGCGTAGCCGAAATACTGAAAGATGAACGCCCCAAGCAGAAGCAGGGCCGAGCCGCCCGCGGCAAGTAAGATGAGCGTTTTGCGGGTCACAGATACTTCACCAGCAAAAATCCACCGATCAAAATCGTCATGAACAGTGTGAACATCAGACCCAGGCGCTTTTCTATGAAGTCACGGATAGGGGCACCGAATTTCCACAACAGCCCCGCCACGATAAAAAACCGCAATCCGCGGGCGATGATTGCAGAAAAGAAGAACACAGGCAGCGACAGGCCCGTCCAGCCCGAAACGATGGTGATGACCTTAAAGGGAAACGGCGTTACCCCTGCGACCAGCACCGCCCAAGCGCCATATTCGTTAAAACGCTCGGCAAAAGCGCCAGCCGCGTCGGTCTTGCCATAAAACTCAAGGATCGGCTGGCCAATGGTATCAAACAGGACCGCACCGATGAAATAACCGAACAATCCACCAAGGACCGAAGTCACAAGTGCGACCGTCGCGATCAGCCAGGCCCGTGAAGGCCGGGCGATGATCATGGGGATCATCAGCACATCGGGCGGAATGGGGAAGAACGAGCTTTCGACAAAAGAAACCACGCCAAGCGCCCAAAGCGCGCGTGGATGGTCCGCAAGCCGGATCGTCCAATCATATAATGCTCGTATCATAACTCATACCTGTCCCAGATGTCGCCCATAGGCCATGGGTTTCCCTCGCCGTCAAGCGTGACAAGGCTTCCCCCGTGCAAGCGGTCGGGTTATCGTTTCGTGACTGCGGATAATCCAGCGAGTGTGAGGGTGAAAGATGAAATGGCAAGGGCGTCGCGGCAGCGACAATATTGAGGACCGGCGCCGCATGAGCGCAGGGCGCGCAGGCGGGCTTGGGCTTGGCGGTATGCTCGCAGTGCTTGCGATCGGGTATTTTCTTGGGATTGATGTGACGCCATTGCTGAACGGTGCCCCGGCAACCTCGGGCGGCCAGACGGCCGACCTGACCGAAGCAGACATGGCCGCCGGCCAGTTTGTATCTGTGACGCTTGCCGATACAGAAGAGATCTGGACCGATATTTTTGCCCGCGAGCTTGGGCAGACCTACACGCCCGCAACCTTGGTATTGTTTAAGCAAGCAACGCAATCGCCCTGTGGCGGTGCGACGGGGGCGACGGGGCCGTTCTACTGCCCGCTCGACAAGAAGGCCTATCTGGACACCGATTTCTTTGCGACACTCGCCCAACGCATGGGCGCGCATGGGGATTTTGCCGCGGCCTATGTCGTGGCCCATGAAATTGCCCATCACGTTCAAAATGAATTGGGGATATTGGGGGAGGCCAATAAAATCCGGCAGCAATCCAGCCAGGCGGACTCAAACGCAATGTCCGTGCGCATCGAGCTGCAGGCCGATTGTTTTTCGGGCGTCTGGGCGCGCCATGCAGGGGAGCGCTACGCAAGTCTGGAACAAGGCGACATCGCCGAAGCAATGAACGCCGCAAAGCAGATTGGCGATGATACGCTTCAACGCAGTGCCGGGCAGCGGCCGATGCCGCACACCTTTACGCATGGCACATCAGAGCAGCGTCAAAGGTGGTTCGCCGAAGGCTATAAAAGCGGCTCGATAGGGGCTTGCGATACTTTTTCAACGCAAGATCTCTGATCCCTCTGAAAGCACTTGTCATGGGCGCGCTGGGGCGCTATTCCCAGCGCGCGTTGCCCGAGTGGCGGAATGGTAGACGCAGCGGATTCAAAATCCGCCGCCGCAAGGTGTGTGAGTTCGAATCTCACCTCGGGCACCAAAGCACCCCTTTGTTCGTAGATCCTGTCTTTTCGAATCGATGGGGTGTCTGCATTTGGCGGTCAATGTGCCAAGTCGGGGACAATAACGGCCATGATGTCTGTTTGATCACTTGTTGGCGGACATTATTTTTCGCCGTATTTTCGTCACATTTCACAACCGTGATGCGTTATCCGGGTTCCCACTGGTTTCGATGTGGAAACAATCACCTGTCGAAAAAGATAGGTCTTCGGGCGGGCTTTGAAGCATATGACCTCGGCTCCAGCTAATTTAAACAATATTCCAGTCACTTACCGGCACGCTATGCCCCAGTGTTTGGAAACAATACAAAAATTAAAACTTAAGGAAATCTGACGGCCGCGCGGCTACAGCAACAATGGCGACATCGCCTGTGCCGCAATCCGAACACTTTTTTCTTCCGAAACGGCCCAGTCAGGCGTATTTCTGATTTGCCCTCTGGGGGGGCAATGTTTGGTGGTTGGGTAACGGTCCCTGCATTGATCACGGTATAAGAGCCCGATTTGATGCAGTGACGACATCCCGAAATTAAGCGGAGAAATCCGCAAGTAAGTGGTTCGGAAACGCGCGTTTCCGCAGTGATACGTGTATGCCGCCAGCCCTTGTGGGTAGGGATGGTGGGTTTGAGTAAGGGTACGTCAACGGTATTTGACGGTGGGGGAATTGGTGTATGGCGATTATCGCTCGTTACGATTTTGGCGGCTCGGGGTCTGTATTAGCAGATGGCACCCCGGCCGCCGGTTATCAAAATGGGGTGCTGCGTAATGGCGCTGTGCAACAGGGCGGTGAACTTCACCTGGACGGGACCAATGATCATGCGCGTCTGACCGCGTCAGATGCCTTTCAGCTGCCGCAAGGCACGCTTGATATCAGTTTTTCACAAACCCAACATACCGGATTGGGTGAAGACACGGTGTTGTCGCGCGACAGTGCGGGAATGGACAATGGCGGACAGTTCAGCCTTGCGACAACGGCCAACGGCTCTGTCGTGGTTCACCACAACACTGCAACAACCAACACATCATATTCAACACCCGCGGGATTCTTTTCGGACGCTGAC
The DNA here is from genome assembly GCA_049646285.1 of Albidovulum sp. Lineage (GTDB taxonomy): Bacteria > Pseudomonadota > Alphaproteobacteria > Rhodobacterales > Rhodobacteraceae > Albidovulum. The sequence continues at coordinate 7,409 of JBARVN010000001.1, forward strand.
ATTCTGAAGGTCAGCTATTCGTGGGACGCCTCGGGCAAGGGCGGCGCCTACATCGTGGAGAACTTAACCTCGGGGGCGAGGTATTCCGAAACGATCAGCGCCGCCCTGACGATGGACATGGGCGCGTCCGACAATGAGCCTTGGGTCATCGGTGCAAGTGCCGAACGCTCGCTTGATGGGCAAGCCAACCGGCTGTCCGAATACTTTCAGGGCACGGTTGATGCTCTTTCTTTTTCAGATTCCGTGGACAACCTCCCAACCGTCATTGACGGTGTGGTCGAAGGCACCGCGGGCGACGATCTGATCGACATTTTCTACACCGGCGACCCGGACGGCGACCGCGTTGACGCAGGTGATGCGATCTTGCCGGGGGCCGCACCCGATGATGATTACATTTTGGCCGGGGCCGGGAACGATACGGTTTTGGCTGGCGTCGGAGATGACCAGATATTTGGCGAAGACGGTGATGACCTGGTCCGTGGGCTTGGGGGCGACGATTATATCGACGGCGGTGCTGGCAATGACACGCTGGACGGCGGCGGTGATGACGATACCGTTCTTGGTGGCCTAGGGACGGATGTCCTGGCCGGGGATGCCGGTGATGACCTGCTCAATGGCGGCGCCGATGACGATAGCCTTTTCGGCGGGACCGGTGACGATACGCTGATCGGCGGCGCGGGAAGCGATTCGCAATTTGGCGGCGATGATCGCGACACGTTCTTTGGCACAACCGCTGGTGACAGTATCGACGGTGGTGAAGGCGGGAACGATTTCGACACGCTTGATCTTCGTGACTGGGGAAAATCTGCCACCAACATAATCTACGATCCGACCAATCCTGAAAACGGGATTGTTGAGTTCCTTGACCCTCAGGGAAACATCACCGGAACCCTGACCTTTGAGAATATAGAGAATATTGTGCCCTGTTTTACACCTGGAACTATGATTGCAACGCCTTTGGGCGAGCGCCGTGTTGAAGAGTTGCAAGCCGGCGACCGTGTGATCACCCGCGACAACGGCATTCAAGAGATCCGCTGGGTTGGGCAAAAAAGCCTGACCTTCGGGCAGCTTACAGATAATGCCCATCTTAAACCGGTGATGGTGTCACAAGGGAGCCTTGGCGATGGGCTGCCAGAACGGGATATGATGGTCAGCCCCAACCATCGGTTGCTGGTCTCGAATGAACGAACGATGCTTTATTTTGAAGAACATGAAGTTCTGGTGGCGGCAAAGCACTTGGCGAACAATACCGGTATTCGAAAAGTTGAAGCATTGGGCGTGACCTATGTTCACTTCATGTGCGACCGTCATGAGGTGGTGTTGGCCGATGGCTGCTGGACGGAAAGCTTCCAGCCTGGCGACTATTCCCTAAACGGGCTTGGAAACGCGCAGCGCGCCGAGATTTATGAACTGTTCCCGGCTTTGGTCGAACTCGAAGGGCGCAGGGCCTATAAATCCGCCCGGCGTACTCTCAAGCGGCATGAGGCTCAGATACTTCGCTTCTAGATCGGGTTCATGTTGAAGAAGGATTGACTGTGGCTGATGCTGACACTGCCAGTGCTGACGGTTCTGCAAACCGCGCCTCTGCGTCGCTGAGGCTGGTCTACGGCAAGGATGCCGGGATCGGCGGTCAGGTTCAAACTTTGGACGCGATGTTAAGGACCGTTCAAATAACTGATATAGAAAGATTAAATGCATCTATCCCCTGTTACACTGCAGGGTCATTTATCGCCACCGAACGCGGTGAGGTGGCCGTGGCCAACCTCAAGCTGGGTGACCGGTTGGTCACACGCGACAACGGTTTGCAAAAAATTGAGTGGATTGGCCAAACACCCTACGCATGGCAGGACCTGGGGCTCAATCCGTTGCTACGTCCGGTTCTTATTCGCGCCGGATCTCTTGGGGCTAGCGTGCCGGAACGCGATCTTCTGGTATCTCCCAACCATCGAATGCTGCTGGGGCAGGGCGATGACGAAGTGCTCGTGGCCGCACGCGATTTGACAAGGTTGCCGGGGATCAATGTCGTGTCGCCCAACAGTGTGACCTATGTGCAGCTCCTCTTGTCCCACCATCAGGCAATTTTGGCCGATGGCGCATGGAGTGAGAGTTTTGAGCCGACGATGGACGCACTCGAATTTATGTCCGA
>JBARVN010000002.1:0-4751 GCA_049646285.1 Albidovulum sp.
AGTCTCGGCAAAACTATGACAAATGAACCAACAGAGTTTACGGCGACAATCGCGGGGCAAATCAATCTGATCTCCGGCGGCGGGTGGGAGTTTATGCGCACGTTGTCGTTGCCATTCTTGCGCCGCAACTGGATGCGCCGAACGGTAACGCGCTATGAGCCGGTGCTGATCTTTCGCCGCTCACTTGCGCAATCTGTTCCCAAGGAAATGGATGCAATGGTATCTGATTTCCCACAGCGCGTTCGGCCAAAGCGGGTTCGCCCCGCGCGCAAACCCGGCGCCAGGATGAATATGGTGTCCCGGAAAATGCGTGCGTCCACGGCAACCGCCGCTGAGTAACGCACCAGTGTTGGTTGGCGGGCGGCGCCTTCAGGCTTAACCCGCCAGATCCAGCGACAATGCGTGAATGCGCCCGACAAGATCCGCGCCCAGGGCCGTGTGTACTGCCCTGTGGCGTTCGATCCGGGTCATTTTGGCAAGCGCAGGCGCCCGCATGACGATGTGAAAATGGGTTTCACCACCCTCGCGCCAGCCGCCATGGCCGCGATGCGCCTCGCTGTCATCGGCAACATTCAGCTCTGCAGGTGCGAATGCGGCGCTCAGCCGGGCCTCAATCTGCTCTTTCATCATCATTTATTTCTTAAGCCCCCTTCAATGTGCCGCGAAATAGCCTAGACTTTAGCCCCCGAGTCGCAAAGGCATGAGCCGAGGCATATATGACCAGATCCGATCCCTTCGGTTTCGATATTTCCGCGAAATCCGACAAGAAAAAGCGGACAAAAGGCAGGCGCGGCATGTCCGGCGCGTTCGAGACGTCGTCTCGGGCCTGCGACAATGCCGGCTGCGAAGAGGCGGGCCAATACCGTGCGCCGAAGTCGCCAGACAAGCTGGATGACTATTTCTGGTTCTGCCGCGAACATATCCGCGAATATAACCTCAAGTGGAATTTCTTTCAGGGCCAGTCTGATGAGGATTTTCAGACCTTCCTTGAAAAGGACCGGGTCTGGGGGCGCGAAACCAAACCCTTCGCCAAACGTGGTGACGAAGATCGCGCATGGGCGCGTCTGGGCATCGAGGATCCGATGGAAATTCTCGGCTCCAACGCCACGCAAAACCCCGGCCGCGCCGTTGTGGGCCGCAAGTTGCCGCCCACGGAACGCAAAGCGCTGGATATTCTGGAAGCACGCGACACCTGGTCCAAGCCGGAAATCCGCAAAGTCTACAAATCTCTCGTCAAGGATCTGCACCCGGACATGAACGGCGGCAACCGCGATGATGAAGACCGGCTGCAAGAGGTTGTCTGGGCCTGGGACCAGATCAAAGACAGCCGGAATTTCAGGGACTAAAGCGTTTCACGTTTAACTTGACACATTCGGCATCATCTAACGCGTTGAAATCTTTGATTTCAGGCAGCGATAGGTGTTCCAGGTTTGACGAGAAAGGCTAAAGGCAATGCAGGATCGGATCAGTGTCGGATATGCCACCGCATCCGAAGAATTGATCCCGCGCTTTGAGGCCATCTCATCTGATGCGCTTTATGCCCATGTAGCACATCTGATCCCGCAATCGGGCGCGCAGGTGCTCGACATCGGCGCGGGCACGGGCCGGGACGCAGCATGGCTGGCCGCGAAAGGCAATCAGGTGCTGGCGGTGGAACCTGTGGCCGCGTTCCGCGACGCCGGACAAGGGCTGCATCCATCATGCGATATCACATGGGTGGATGACAGGCTGCCCGATCTTCACGCAGTGGCCGCGCAGGGAAAAACATTTGATTTCATACTTCTAAACGGTGTGTGGCAACACTTGACCGATGGCCAGCGGCAGATCGCGATGCAAAACATCCGCGCCCTGACGGCGCCGAGCGGACGCGTGATGATTTCAATCCGCAACGGGCCGGGGGCACCGTCGCGCCCGACCTTTAAGGGACGCGTAGAAGACACAGCTGCTCTGGCCGAAGCGCAGGGGTTTTCGTGTCTATTCAAACAGTCCACCCCATCCATTCAGCCTGAAAACCAGGCCGCAGGCGTGACTTGGGATTGGGTGGTGCTTCAAGCCCCGCAGGCGAACCAGCGCTAGGCCGGTTTGAAAACCAGCGCCAATCCGTTCATGCAATAGCGTTTGCCGGTGGGCTTTGGTCCATCATTGAAGACATGGCCCAGATGCCCACCGCAGCGACGGCAATGTACTTCGGTGCGGCGTCCCAAAATGCCCCAGTCTGCCTTCGTGCCGATGGCATTCGGCAACGGCTTGAAAAACGACGGCCAGCCGGTGCCGCTGTCGAATTTCGTTTTCGACGAATAAACCGGCAACTCACAACCCGCACAGGCAAAGATGCCCTCGCGATGTTCGTTGTCCAGCGGGCTTGAGCCTGCAGGCTCGGTACGCTCTTCGCGCAAAACCCGAAACTGGGCCGGCGTCAGGATCTTGCGCCACTCTGCCTCGGTCTTGGTAATCTCAAAACTTTCGGCCGCATCACTGCCACCGGCACCAGCCGCAAAAGCGATCCAGGCCCCGCCAAGGGTCAGCATGGTTCTGCGTGTCATCATATCTCAACATCCTTCCATCAGTGACAAGGCCGCCACTTCGCCTGACTATGCCCTGAACGCACATTTCATGGGGTAAAAGTTGCGCGAGCCTGCGTCCTGATTACGTGATGTCGTTTTCACACCGCGCAGGTTCGCCCCTCCCCTTGCACCCCCCGGCGATATGTTCCATCAAAGCCCGGTGGCGCCCGGAGCCGTTTTCGGGCGCGTTCAGGATATGGCGGATACGATGCTCGACACTCAGGCAAAACCAACAGAAGAAGTCTCCGTACGGGAGGTCTTTGGGATCGACACCGAGATGAAGGTGAAAGGCTTTGCCGAGCGCACCGACCGGGTGCCTGAAGTGGACCCGACCTACAAATTTGATCCCGACACCACTTTGGCGATCCTTGCAGGCTTTGCCTATAACCGCCGGGTGATGATCCAAGGCTATCACGGCACAGGCAAATCCACCCATATTGAACAGGTGGCCGCCCAGCTGAACTGGCCCTGCGTGCGCGTCAACCTCGACAGCCATATCAGCCGGATTGACCTGATCGGCAAAGACGCGATCAAACTGCGCGACGGCAAACAGGTGACCGAATTTCACGAAGGCATCCTGCCTTGGGCATTACGCAACCCTGTCGCCATCGTGTTCGATGAATATGATGCCGGCCGGGCGGACGTCATGTTCGTGATCCAGCGGATCTTGGAGCATGACGGCAAGCTGACATTGCTTGACCAAAACGAAATCATCACGCCGCACCCGTCCTTCCGGCTCTTCGCCACCTCAAACACCGTGGGGCTTGGCGACACGACCGGGCTTTATCACGGTGTGCAGCAGATCAACCAGGCCCAGATGGACCGGTGGAGCCTTGTGGCCACACTGAACTACCTTAGCCACGATGCCGAAGCGGCGATCGTTCTGGCCAAGAACCCGCACTACAACACTGAAAAAGGCCGCAAGCAGATCAGCCAGATGGTCACCGTGGCTGACATGACCCGCACCGCCTTCATGAACGGCGATCTTTCTACCGTCATGTCGCCGCGGACCGTGATCAACTGGGCGCAAAACGCCGAGATCTTCCGCAATGTGGGCTACGCGTTCCGCCTGACCTTCCTCAACAAATGCGATGAACTGGAACGACAAACCGTCGCTGAATTCTACCAGCGGTGTTTCGATGAGGAACTGCCGGAGAGTGCGGCAAGCCAGAGTATTCGCTAGACGCACAAAAGGTAAGGTGGGCTTAAACCCACCTTACCAACACAGACGACCATGTCGTAAGATGGATTTAAACCCACCTTACCTGAGGAGCGCGCCGGGGAGCTTATGAACAAACCATCCGACAACCCCGCTGATCCGTTCAAGAAGGCGCTCGCCGAGGCCGCCAAGACCATGGCCGACGCGCCCGATCTGACGGTCTCCTATTCGGTCGATCCGCCCGGCATGACCGGCGATACCATGCGCTTGCCGCAGGTCTCCCGCCGGATGAGCCGGGATGAGGTGCTGATCGCGCGCGGTACCGCCGATGCACTTGCGCTGCGCCACCGCCACCACAATCCCAAGACCGCAGCCAAATACGCACCGCAAGGCCAGATGGCCCGCGATCTTTATGAGGCGATGGAAACCGCGCGCTGCGAGGCAGTGGGGGCACGTGACATGCCCGGCACGCTTGGCAATATCGACGCCAAGATCGGGGCCGAGGCTGAACGGAAGGGCTATTCCCAGATCACAGCCGCCCAGGACGCGCCGCTGGCTCAGGCCGCCGGATATCTGATCCGGCATCTTGCAACGGGACGACCAATGCCGGGCGGCGCTGGCAATGTGATGGAGCTGTGGCGCCCGTTCATCGAAGAACAGGCCGGCGGCTCGCTCGATACACTCTCGGATGCGCTGACCGATCAGGCAGGCTTTGCCCGTCTGGCCCGCCAGATCATAAAGGATCTGGGTTACGGCGATCAGCTGGGGGATGATCCGGATCTGGACGATGAAGATCAGGGCGACGAAGCCGCATCCGAAGAAGACCAAGACAGCCCGGACAATCAGGACGGCGACGATCAGTCGGAGGAATCCGAAGCCAGCCCCGAGCAGTCCCAAGAAGATCAGGACGACCAGTCACAGGCCGAAGTCTCGATGGATGAGATGGCCGATATGGAGGACGGGGACGAGGCCGAGATGCCCGAGGGCGAAGCGCCGCTGGAACCACCACCCCCTGCCCCGCATTCCGC
>JBARVN010000003.1:0-23026 GCA_049646285.1 Albidovulum sp.
CGGCGCAGGCGGCGCAGCCCTGATCCAGACACTCCCGGCACCAGACCCCCACCAGATCCTGTCGCTCACTGCGGTTGCCTGACGTGTGGAATACCGGCACTCATACCGCACAAAGCTTCATCCCATGGGATTGATCGCAGCAACCAGAATGGATGCAGCCCGGAAGGATATGCGAGCCCGGCCAAAAGTCCGATACCATCGGGTAGGAATGCGGCAGTCCGGCAAGGCCGGACCGGTCCGGAGGGGCTCGATGCCCCGACCGGACCGGGCGGGTCAGCCTATTCGGCGGCGATCTCAGACGCCCAGCCGGAAATCGCCTTGACCTCCAAAAATTCCTCGATACCCCAATGCCCGCCTTCGCGCGCACGCCCGCTTGACTTGACACCACCGAACGGCGCTCCGGCTCCACGGCTCTGACCGTTCATCTCAACCATGCCCGATTTCAGCGCCAGCGCCAGCCGATTGCGCCGCGCGCCATCTTGGGTCTGGACATAGTTTGTGAGCCCGTAGGGCGTGTCATTGGCGATACGGATGGCATCCGCCTCATCTTCAAAGGGAATGAGCGCCAGTACCGGGCCAAAGATCTCTTCACGCTCGATTGTCATGCCCGGTGTCACGTCGGCAAACACAGTAGGGCGAACGTAGTAGCCCTTGTTCATCCCCTCAGGCAGGCCAAGACCGCCCGCGACCAGACGGGCACCTTCGTCGATCCCCTTTTGGATATAGCTCTGGATCTGCTCCCACTGGCGCTTGTTTACAACAGGGCCAATGTGGCGGCCCGGCTGAGAGGCCGGACCAACCTGAATCGCATTTGCAACTTCAGCGGCGGTTTCAACGGCAGCGTCATAGACCGACCGCTCCACCAGCATCCGCGACGGCGCGTTACAGCTTTGACCTGAGTTGTTCATCATATGCAAAACGCCGCGCTTAACGGCCTTTTCATCGGCATCCGCAAAGATCAGGTTGGCGCCCTTGCCGCCCAGCTCCAATGTCACGCGCTTCAGCGTTTCGGCGGCGGCCACAGATATCGCCTTGCCCGCACGGGTGGAGCCGGTGAAAGAAATCATCTCAACATCGGGATGCGCAGACAACACCGCACCCACGCCCATGCCGTCACCGTTTACCAGATTGAAGACCCCCGGTGGAACGCCTGCATCGTGGCAAAACTCGGCAAAGAGCATCGCGTTCAGCGGGCTTTCCTCGGACGGTTTCAGCACGCATGTGCACCCCGCCAAAAGCGCCGGAATCACCTTCAGCGCAATCTGGTTCATCGGCCAGTTCCACGGCGTGATCAAGCCCACCACTCCAATCGGCTCCAGCGAAATCCGGTCATTCGGCGCATGGGGCCCAAGCGGACGGATCCACTCAATTTCGTCAAAGGCGGTCAAAAAGTTCTTCAGATGCCACGGCAAACATGGGGCCTGATCGCCCCGCGACATGTCGATAGGCGCACCCATTTCAACCGAAATCGCTTCGGCCAGCTCATCCTTGCGGCGCTCATACTCTTCAAGGATCCGTACAACGATGGCGCGGCGCTCTGCCCCAGGTGTCGCCGCCCAAGCCGGAAACGCGGCTTTTGCCGCCCCAACAGCTGCATTGGCGTCCGCCTCAGACCCGAGCGAGATCACCGCACACGGTTCCTCGGTCGACGGGTCAATCACGGCACAATCGCGGGCCTTTGCAGGCGCTGTCCAACGCCCAGCTATGTAAAAATCACGCTTTTCAATCATGGCAAACCTCGTCTCTAAGGGACCGGACAACGACAGGCCGGATCTGTGGCACCATGGGCATATCATAATTTGATCAAATTATTCCAGCCCCTTTAAGGCCGACTATTTGTCGCGGCCCCGGCAAAGCACCGTGCAAAACGCTACGGCACCCCTTATGTTGTATCTGACACCACAACCGACCCCCGTGAAAAGGAGCTTCTGATGGGCCTGCGTATCAATGACACCGTCCCCGATTTCACCGCCGAAACCGATCATGGCGTGATTAATTTTCACGAATGGATCGGCGACAGCTGGGCGATCCTCTTTTCGCATCCGAAAGATTTCACACCCGTCTGCACCACCGAATTCGGTGCCGTCGCGCAATTGGCCGACGAATGGAAAAAGCGCGGCACCAAGGTCATCGGCATCTCGGTCGATGGCGTGCCCGAACATAAGCGCTGGAAGGTCGATATCGAATCCACAAGCGGTGCCACCGCCGGCTTTCCGATCATTGCTGACGGCGGTCTGCATGTGTCCAAAGCCTTCGATATGCTGCCAGCCGAGGCCTATTTGCCCGAAGGCCGCACCCCGAATGACAGTGCCACGGTCCGCTCGGTCTTTATCATCGGCCCAGACAAGAAGCTGAAGCTGTCAATGACATACCCGATGAATGTCGGACGCAACTTTGCCGAAGTTCTGCGCGCGCTCGACGGTCTGCAAACCGCCAATGGCCGCAGCGTCGCCACCCCCGCTAATTGGGAAGTCGGGCAAGATGTGATCATCCCGGCCACCGTCAACGACGAGGATGCCAAGGCGAAATTCGGCGATTTCCGGAAAGTCCTGCCCTATCTTCGCTACACGAACCTGAAGGACTGACCGGCGCATGCGCGCCTGACGGTCCACATTGACAAGGGGCGGCGGCTGGTCTGGCGCCCCTTATTTCATTACCACGCGCGCCTCGACACCCCGCGTGTATTTCCAACGCATCGCCCATAGCTTGTCGCGCCAAAGCCGACGTTGCTTTTTTAGCCCATAGCTCCCAACCCGCCCATGCGCGCTGCGCGCAAGATCATCATCGATATCACTGTCGCCCGGAATCACCCCGACCAGCCCCGGCTGAAACCCCAGCCCCCCGCCGGACCGGCAAAGCCAGTGGCGCAGCGCGTTGTCCACCGGTGAGAAAATCACACGGCTGCGCGCAAGAAATTCTGCCGCGCCGCGCCGCGACCAGCAAAGCGCAAAGGCACCCATCGGAAAATAATGCGCCTGACAAAGCTCATAAGTGTTCGTCGCGCCGATGACCGGTTCAAGCGGTGAACGGAAACGCGTCACGCCGTAGCCAAGGTTGATCAGCCGCCAGTCACGCTGAGCAGAGGCCGCAAGCCAGCGGCTCGCGCCCCGGACCACGGGAAAGACATCCGCGTTCAAAACCGCGTCATCTTCAAATATCAGCCCGAAAGCCGCGTCGGTTTCCAGAAAGGCGGCGGCAGCTTTGATATGGCTCAGATAGCAACCCAGCTCTCCGCCCAGCACCTTGCGGCCCATGAACCGCAGTGCCTGCGCCTCATCATAGGCGGGCACGTCGCTAGCGCCAAATGCGCGGCCATCAACGGCAGGGATCCGGGTAAAACCTTGGCCCAGCGTATCAAACTGTGCCTGCATCCGCGCAAGCCGCCCGGCGCTTTCATCAAGGTTGATCACAAAGGCGGCGCAAGGATCACCCGCCATCACAGCCAGCCTTGAATAACCGGCGCGTTAGCGGGGCTTGCGCTGGAAACAGATGACATCTTTTTCCTCTTTCACCAGCTCCAGCCCGCTGTCGCGGATCGCGGCCATCATCGGGGCCATATCCGCCGCGCCGCCCGCATAGATATGCGGATGCGTTTCCAGCACGATCAGATCAATCCGGTTCAGCAGATCCCGCTCGGCGGCAAAAAGCGACAGCTCGCCGCCTTCGATGTCGCAGACCAGCGCAAAGGGACCGTCGGGCAGCGTCTTGGCCAGCTCTGACAGTTGCAGCGCAGGCACAGTGACACCCGCTTCGCCACCGGCGCCCACCCGGCCCATATGGGCGTTTGGCCCGGCGGCAAATGTTACCGTTTCAGCACCGGAATAGTCGATGGCTGCCGCCAGAACCCTGGTCTTGCCCTCGGCCGCCCCAATCGTCGCGTTTGCCTCACAAATCGGCACAAGACGGGGATTGGCCTCGACGATGATATGCTGTGCGTCCGGGCCGATGGTCTTGCGGATCAGCGCAGAAACGATGCCCATGCATCCGCCAAGCTCAATCACATTGGTGCCGGGGGCCATAAAACCCTGCACCATGCCTGCCTCTTCTTCTTCATAGGGGCGGCCCTTGGCCAGCAAATAGGTGATCGCAAGATCAGTATCTTCGGGCACGCGGATCGGCACGCCGTGGGGCGCGAAGACCTCCGGATCTTTCCCAAGGCGCTTGCGGAGTTTCAGATACATCCGGCGCTTGAACTTTTTCATGTCTCGTCCCTCAACGTGCTCTTGCCGCCGAAACTTGCATGAACGATCCCGCGAAGAAGTGCAAATTGCTTGGCCCTTTTACGGCGGGAAAACACCACCACCGGTGAGATCAGCTGAAGCACCGATTGCAGCAAAGCACGCCCGCGGGCAAACGGCTGCCCGTGTTTACGCGCAGCATAGACGCGCGAATGGCCCATATGCCAGGCTTTCAGCGCCGCTATTTCGGCATTTCGGGCCGAAGACGAACCCCCGCCGTGCTGGACCAGCGCATCCCGAATGAACATCAAGGGGCCGCACTCGGCCTGCAATCGCAGGGCCAGATCGTCATCCTCGTGGAACAAGAAGATCTCAGGGTCAAACCCGCCGACCTTCTCGAAATCAGTGCGCCTTACAAAGAATGCAGCCCCCGACAGGATCGACACTTCGCGGTCAGCTTCCGGCCAACCCCGCGCCATCCACAAGGACCGGGGCATCAGATAACTTTTGCGCTTGAAGAAAGGGCGGCCATCATTTTCCGCGATACGCGGGTTCATCGCACTTGCACCCGGATAGTCAGACGCAGCCTGTTCCAGCCGGTCCAATGCACCTTCGGCAAGCATCGCATCAGGATTGAGGAACAGCAAAAACTCGGTGGTCGCGGCTGCGGCACCCAGGTTGCACGCCACACCAAACCCAAGATTGCGGTCATTGCGGATCAGAGTTGCGCCGTGCATTTCGCAAAGATCAACAAGTGCCGCGATGTCGGTCGAGCCATTGTCGACAATCACCACCGGAACACCGCTTGGCACAGATGCCAGCATTTGCGGCAGCACATGCAGGCTGTTGAAACTGACCGTGACAATGGTGGTCCGCGGCGCGCGTGGCAGTTCAGTCATGGGTCCGCATCCTTAGACAAAAAAGGCCCGGGGGGTGTCCCCGGGCCTTTCGTTTTCACAACCTGTTTCAGGCGTCAGCTTCAGATTTCGCTTCGCTGACTTCTTCGCCGGTTTCCTGATCGACCATCTTCATGCCAAGGCGTACCTTGCCACGGTCGTCAAAGCCCAGAAGTTTGACTTTCACTTCCTGGCCTTCTTTCAGGATCTCGTTCGGATGCTGCAGGCGCTTGTTGGCGATCTGGGACACGTGCACCAGACCATCACGTTTGCCAAAGAAGTTCACGAAAGCACCGAAATCAACCAGCTTTACAACCTTGCCGGTGTAAATCTTGCCTTCTTCGGGCTCGGCGACGATCGAATAGATCATCTCATAGGCCTTCTTGATCGAATCGGCATTGGCCGAGGCGATCTTGATGATGCCTTCGTCGTTGATATCGACCTTGGCGCCCGACACTTCGACGATCTCGCGGATGACCTTGCCGCCCGAACCGATAACTTCACGGATCTTGTCGGTTGGGATCTGCATCGTCTCAATGCGCGGGGCGTGGGCCGAAAACTCGCTGCGGCCTTCGGTCAGGGCTTTGGACATCTCACCCAAGATATGCATCCGGCCGTCTTTGGCCTGTGCAAGGGCTTGCTCCATGATTTCGGGCGTGATGCCCGCAATCTTGATGTCCATCTGCAAGGAGGTGATACCGTTTTCAGTACCCGCAACCTTAAAGTCCATGTCGCCCAGATGATCTTCGTCGCCAAGGATGTCGGTCAAAACCGCATACTTGCCGTCATCTTCCAGGATCAGACCCATGGCCACACCGGCAACCGGTGCTTTCAGCGGAACACCGGCATCCATCATGGAAAGCGATGCGCCACAGACCGACGCCATCGAAGATGATCCGTTGCTTTCCGTGATCTCCGACACAATGCGGATCGTGTAGGGGAAGTCGGTCGGCGCAGGCAATACCGCCTGAAGGGCGCGCCATGCCAGTTTCCCATGCCCGATTTCGCGGCGGCCCGGAGGACCAAAGCGCCCAACTTCACCCACCGAATACGGAGGGAAGTTGTAATGCAGCAAGAAGTTAGAGCGGTAGTTGGCATGCAAAGCGTCTACGATCTGCTCGTCATCGCCGGTACCAAGGGTGGTGATCACCAGACCTTGGGTTTCACCGCGGGTGAACAGCGCCGAACCGTGGGTGCGGGGCAAGATACCAACTTCCGATACAATCGGACGCACGGTTTTGGTGTCGCGCCCGTCGATACGCGTGCCATTGGCAACCACATCGCCGCGCAGGATCGAGCTTTCAAGCTTCTTGATCGCGGACCCAAAATTGGCATCGGCCTGATCATCTTCCGACAAAGCATCCTTGATCGCGGATACAGCGGCAGAAATGGCGCCCGTGCGCTCTTGCTTGTCCAAGATAGCGAATGCCGCGCGCATCTGCTTTTCACCGGCTTTCTTTACTTTGGCATAAAGCGCAGAATAGTCAGCAGGCTGGAAATCAAACGGCTCTTTCGCGGTCTGTTCAGCAAAATCGATGATCAGATCGATCACCGGCTGCATCGCATCATGACCGAACTTCACAGCGCCCAGCATTTCCGCTTCGGAAAGCTCATAGGCTTCCGATTCCACCATCATCACAGCGTCTTTGGTGCCTGCGACGACCAGATCAAGCCGCTGTTCGGGGTTCAGACGCAGCTGATCCATGTCCTGAACTTCGGGGTTCAGTACATATTCGCCATTCGCAAAGCCAACGCGGCACGCGCCGATTGGGCCCATGAACGGCACGCCGGATATCGTCAGCGCAGCCGATGCCGCGATCATCGCCACCATATCCGGGTCATTGACCAGATCATGGGAAAGCACGGTGCAGATCAGCAGAACTTCGTTCTTGAAGCCCGGCACAAACAGCGGGCGGATCGGACGGTCGATCAGACGCGAGGTCAGTGTTTCCTTTTCGGAAGGGCGCCCTTCACGCTTGAAAAAGCCGCCGGGGATCTTGCCGGCAGCATAGGTCTTTTCCTGATAATGCACGGTCAGCGGGAAGAAGTCCTGCCCCGGCTTTTGTTGGCGGGCATAAGTCACGTTGGCCATGACAGAGGTTTCGCCCAAAGTGGCGATAACCGAACCGTCGGCCTGACGGGCAACCTTGCCGGTTTCCAGTGTCAGCTCTTCTAGGCCCCACTGGATGGATTTTTTAGTTACGTTGAACATGTATCGTTTCCTCTTGGAAGCACTCACGGGCGTATCCCGTGTCTTCCGTTTTGCATAGCGGCCCCATTGCCGCCGCCCCCAATCCTATCGCATGCGCCCGGGGGCATGGGCTCACGTCACAGATGGCGCGGGCCATACAGGAAAACGTGAGGGTTGGGAAGCAGGGAGTTGGCGGCGGACATCAGATGGTGCGGCATCAAGGCGCGCAGGCGGAAACCCAAAGAACCGGGTCAATCCCGACAGCAAAGCACCCCACCATACCCAACTGTGATCCGCAGGGTCGTGACAGCCCGATCTGAATCAGTTATGCGGGGGCAAACGACATTCCGGGAGTAATGATCATGGCCGAACACAAACATGGCAGCATGGACACCAAAGGTCATGAAAAGACCTTCGAAGGCTTCATCCGCGTATCGACATGGGTGGCTGCAATTGCGATCGGAGTGTTGATCTTCATGGCCCTCGTGAACGCCTGACACCTTCAAACCGATCGGATTTCGATATGCACCGGCTTGCCGTCTGCCTTGCCCTGACACTTGCGCTTGGTGCCTGTGGTGCCGAACCGGTCTGGGCACCCGATGCCGATGTGGCGCGTGCGCGTTTTGTATCGGGCGAACCGCCCTCGATTACGCTTTATACCGTGGTGCGCAAGGTCGGCGGCGAAGGGGCGCATTCCGGGCTTATGATCAACGGCTCTCAGCGCGTTATGTTTGATCCCGCCGGGACCTGGCATCACCCCACTGTCCCCGAGCGTAATGATCTGCATTACGGCGTGACCGAGCGGATGCGGAAATTCTACATCGACTACCACGCACGTGAAACCTATGACGTGATCGAACACAGGGTTCCGGTCAGCGCCGAAGTTGCAGAACATGCCATTCGCGTTGCCGAGGCCTACGGCGCCGTCAACAAGGCCTTTTGTGGAAATTCGGTCAGCGATATTCTGAACGATCTGCCCGGTTTTGAAACCGTTCCCCACACCTTCTTTCCCAACAAGGTCATGAAAGCCTTCGCAAAACTACCCGGCGTGACCACGAAGGTGCATGTCGACGGCGACCCGGACAACAATTCCGGTGTGCTTTTGATCCAGAAAAATCAGGCCCCTGCCGAATAACCGGGGCGGGTTCACACCACACCGACCAGTCTGGTTAATCGAATATCCCCGTGACGCGGCCCAACAGCATGAAGGCCCGCGCCGTGCGGGTTTCAGCAAGCTCGGCAATCTCAATATCGCTCGCATTCTTCTCAAAGCTGCTGAATGTCTGGTCAAACTGGCGCAAGAAATGATGGGCTGCATCGCGAAAGATCGCATCCTGGCGCATTCTTCCAGCCGTCAATGCAAGGCTTGACCGGTCCCGCACGCCCCCCAGCCCCGCAATGGTCCGCCCCCGCTCGCCTTCGGCAAAGCGCCGCCAGATCTCGGGCCGCGCCCGGTCAGGGGTCAGATCATCCATATAGATCCCGTCCTGACTAAGCAGCGTCAGCGCATCCTGTGCCGCCCGGATCAGCTTTGACAATGACCGATCATCGAGCGCCCGCCGCAACGCCCGGAAGCCTTCTTTGTCTTCCGCATTGTCGGGGAAATTCATGGCCCGGATAAAATCGCTGACCGACACGGGCCGTGCAAGCTCTTCCGCAGGTGTACCCAGCGCCAATGTCGCCTGATCTTCACCGGTGTCGGTTGGTTTCGGCGTTGCCAGTGCCGCCTTTTGATCTGCCGAGGCCTGCACCGCCTCTGCATCGCGCCGGGAGGTGAAGGCCACAAATGGGCTTTGCTCATGTACCGCAGCGTCGTCACCCGCGCCTGCCGGTTTTTCACCCGCTGCGCGCCGCAATCCTGCCTGTGCCTGATTGACATAGGCTTGCCGCATAGCGTCCACCGAGGATTGAAGCCGCTGCGCCTCGGCGCGCATGTCCCGCGCGGTGCGCGACATGATTGCGGCCAGCCAGATCAGGGCGATGGGCATGAGGATCGCCACCAGACCCATGATTTTGGTCAGCGGTCCGCTTTCGGCATTCCCGCTATCTGAAAACAGAAAGAACCCACCAACAAGAAGCAACCAGATAACGGTGGCCACACCGGCCACAATATCTCCGGGCGTCATGCCCGCTTTTGGCAAAGCACGCGAATAGACGCCAAAACTGGCGCCCATATCCGGGGTAGATCGCGGATCTGGTAGATCTGACATCTCTGGCCCCCTTCGCAGTTTCAGACGTAGCGAATGCTCAGAACTTCATAGCTTTTCTCGCCACCGGGCGTGCGGACTTCGACGCTGTCGCCTTCATCCTTGCCGATAAGCGCGCGGGCCAGTGGTGATCGGATATTGAGCATACCGCGTTCAATATCTGCTTCGGGTTCGCCAACGATCTGATAGGTTTTTTCCTCATCAGTGTCTTCATCGACAAGTTTGACAGTGGCGCCGAATTTGATCGCACCAGACAGTTTCGTCGGGTCAATCACCTCGGCGCGCGAGATGATCGCTTCCAACTCTTTCACCCGGCCTTCGATAAAGCTCTGCTTTTCGCGGGCGGCATGATACTCGGCATTTTCAGACAGGTCGCCATGCTCACGCGCCTCGGCAATCGCCTTGATCACCGCCGGACGTTCCACGGATTTGAGCTTTTTCAGCTCCTGTTCAAGCGCGGTATACCCCGCGCGGGTCATTGGTATCTTTTCCATTTTCGCCTGTCGATGAACAGTGGCCTAAAAAATGCCCGGTTTGTCCGCAATATCATCCGTGTAAACCCGGTATGCGCCTTCAAAGTCAAGGGGCGCTGACCCGGTGAAGTATTGGACGGCGAAAAAACGTCAAGCAGCAGTTGGGCAGACAGTGAAGAACTTTTTCCGGTTTGTAATTCTGTATCTTATCTTGGCAATGCTGGTGACGGGCCTGACGCGTTCGATTAGTGGCGATGTCTTGACGCAAGCCATGGTGGCAACGGTCGAGTTTTCTGCAACCTTCGGAATTGCGGTGTTTTGGTTACTGCCGGTTTTCCTTGGCGTGATGCTGATCGTGGGCTGGCGAAAGTTTTTGTCCAACGCATATTTGATCGGCTACGCCGCCATCGGATCTGTCTTGCTGCAGGTCGGTTTTTCCCTTCTGAAAGCTAACATTCCGATGATCGTGCCCTTCTATGCAGATGTCGCGCTCGCCACGTTCGACACATATCTGCACGGCGGGGTCGACCCATGGGTGTTGACCCACGATTGGGCGCAACACCTTCCGATCAAGCTGCTGCTGCCGCTGTATCTATCCGTTTGGGTGGTTCCGGCCCTTGCACTGGTGCTGATCATCGCCGTGTCAGACAGATGCGCCGAGCGCACCGCACGCTTCGTGGTGCTCTATATCGCATGCTGGCTGGTCTTGGGGAACATCCTGGCGCTTGTCGGCTCTTCCGCCGGCCCGGTTTACTACGATGCAATTTACGGCGGCCAACGATTTGCCGCACTGATTGCAGCTTTGGACAGCAGCGGCTTGAACGGCACGATGGTCGGGACCGTGCAGCGCCACTTGTGGGACAATTATCAAGCTCAGAGCCTATCGCTCGGCGCAAGCATATCTGCCTTCCCAAGCGTTCATGTTGGCATCGCCACCCTCACCGCCCTTTATATGACCGAGCGCAATCGCTGGCTGGCGCTTCCGGGGCTGGCCTTTGTCGGTGCGATCCTGTTTCTTTCCGTCTACACCGGCTATCACTACGCTGTGGACGGCTATTTCTCGATCCTCTTCGTCGGCGGATTGTGGGCTGTGTTGCGGCGCATGCAGCTTAGCACATGGTCCATGCCAAAGCTGCGCATCGGTCGCCGGGGTGCAGCATCCGCCAAGGGGGCGGCTTAGCCCCATTTGGTGCCGCTTTCAGCCAATCAAAACCGCACGCAACTTCTAAACACTGCCAATGAACGTCCCGCGCCCTCTGGCCGCGGCGTTATTGTTGCGTCTGGCGGCGCGGTAAGCTAACGATCTTGCGCGACGGAATGGGCCGCCATGGGCGCGCGGCGAAAGGGAGACAAGATGGCCGAGATCGAACGCGAATCGATGGAATATGACGTTGTGATCGTCGGTGCCGGCCCGGCTGGGCTTTCGGCGGCGATCCGGCTCAAACAGCTTGACGCTGATCTGAATGTCGTCGTGCTTGAAAAGGGCTCGGAAGTCGGCGCGCATATCCTGTCCGGCGCGGTTCTCGACCCCTCTGGCCTTGACGCATTGATCCCCGATTGGCGGGAAAAAGGCGCACCCGTCAAGACCGAGGTCAAAAAAGACAATTTCTACGTTCTCGGGCCAGCAGGCCAGGTCCGCATTCCCAACTGGCCCATGCCGCCCTTGATGTCGAACCACGGCAAATACATCGTCTCCATGGCCAATGTCTGCCGCTGGATGGGCGAACAGGCCGAGGCTTTGGGCGTCGAGATTTTCCCCGGCATGGCCTGTTCTGAACTGGTTTACGGCGAAAATGGCGAAGTCAAAGGCGTGATCGCCGGTGAGTTTGGCAAAAACTCTGACGGTAGCATTGGCGACAGCTATGAACCGGGGATGGAACTGCACGGCAAATACGTGTTCCTTAGCGAAGGCGTGCGCGGCTCACTCGCCAAGGAAGTGATGGCCAAATACAATCTGGCTGACGGACATGAGCCGCAAAAATTCGGCCTTGGCATGAAAGAAATCTGGGAGATTGACCCAGCCAAGCACAAGCTTGGCACCGTAACCCATACGATGGGCTGGCCTTTGGGCAAGAATGCGGGCGGCGGGTCATTCATCTACCACCTTGAAAACAATCAGGTCTATGTCGGCTTTGTGGTCCATCTGAACTACAAGAACCCGCATCTCTATCCCTACATGGAATTCCAGCGTTTCAAGCATCACCCGATGGTGGCCGAGCTTCTTAAGGGCGGCAAACGCGTCGCCTACGGCGCGCGGGCAATTTCCGAAGGCGGCTGGCAGTCGATCCCGCAGGTTGTCGCGCCCGGCGTGGCACTTCTGGGCTGTTCCGCCGGTCTCGTGAACGTGCCGCGCATCAAGGGCAACCACAACGCGATGCTTTCAGGCAAGGCAGCGGCCGAGGCTGCCTATGCTGCAATCAAGGACGGGCGCGGCGGCGATGAGCTGACAGCCTATGAGGCAGACCTGCGCAGCGGGCCGATTGCCAAGGATCTTAAGAAGGTGCGCAACGTCAAACCGATGTGGTCGCGCTGGGGCATGTACCCGTCTTTGATGCTGGGCGGTTTGGACATGTGGACAAACAACCTTTTCGGGCTGTCGTTCTTCGGCACATTGAAGCACGGCAAAACCGACGCGGCTGCCACCGGCGAGGCAAAGGATTACCCCAAGATCGACTATCCGAAACCCGATGGGGTTCTCTCGTTCGACCGGCTGACCAACGTGGCTTTTGCCGCCACCAACCACGAAGAAAGCCAGCCTTGCCATTTGCATCTGAAAGATGCGTCTGTGCCGATCTCGGTCAACCTCGCCAAGTTTGATGAACCCGCGCAGCGCTACTGCCCGGCCGGGGTCTATGAGGTGCTGGAAGGCGATAACGGCCCGCGGTTCCAGATCAACTTCCAGAACTGCGTGCATTGCAAGACCTGCGACATCAAGGACCCAAGCCAGAACATCAACTGGACCACGCCGCAGGGCGGCGATGGGCCAAACTATCCGAATATGTAACATTTGCGGCATGAAGTTGCGTGCGGGGCGGCCGTCGGGCGCGCCCCGCATTGCTTTTGGGGGCAGGCCCGGATTAGGGTCGCGAAACCCTGTCTGATAGGAGATCCCGTGTGACCAGAATGCGCCCTGTTACGGTGATGCTTGCACTGGCCCTTGGGCTGGGCACTGCGGCACCTGTGTTGGCCCGCGATGGGGTCGCTGGCCCCTATCTGGCCGGGCGGCTTGCAAGCCGCATGTCAGATTATGGTCAAGCTGCAGATTATTTCACCCGCGCGCTTTTGTCGGACCCGGCCAATCCGGGGCTGCTGGAAAACGCCCTCATCTCTCAGGTTGGCCGCGGCACGGTTGACAAGGCCCTGCCTCTGGCGGGGCGTTTGGGGGAACTCGGGCTCAGCAGCCAGATCGCCGATCTGGTGATCTTGGCTGAATTGGCACGAAGCGCAGATTTTAAAGGCGGCATCGCCGCCCTTGATGCCGGACAAAGTGCCGGGATGCTGGTGGATGGCCTCTATCGGGCCTGGGCGCTGGTCGGGCAAGGCCAGATGTCGGATGCCATCGCGCAGTTTGACAAAGTGGCCGACGGATCGGGCACCCGCGCCTTCGGGCTATATCACAAGGCACTCGCGCTGGCCTCCGTCGGTGATTTCGAAGGGGCAGACCGGATATTTTCGGGCGACGAAAACGGGCCTTTGCGCGCCACGCGCCGCGGCGTCATCGCCCATGCGCAAATCTTGTCGCAGCTGGAACGCAATGGCGCTGCACTGGAACTGATCGACAAGACATTCGGCGAAACCGGTGATGCCGGGTTCCTGGCGCTAAAGAGCGATCTGGAAGCTGGCAAAGAGCTGAGCTTTGCACTCGTCTCGACCCCGACAGACGGGATTGCCGAGGTGTTTTACACCGTCGCGTCCGCTCTAAACGGCGAATCCACAGATGTGAACACGCTGGCCTATGCACGGATGGCCGAATATCTGGCCCCGACGCAGGCAGACCCGCTGTTGCTCTGTGCCTCCATCCTTGAGGCGCAGGGGCAATATGATCTGGCCACCGAAACCTACAACCGGATCGCGCGCGAAGATCCCGCCTATGTCGAGGCCGCGATGGGCCGCGCCGACGCCTTGATGGCCGACGGTCGCGCCGAAGCCGCCATTGAGGTGCTCGAACAACTTGCCAGGGACAATCAGGGGCGCGCCGACATCTGGTCGGCGCTTGGCGATACCCTTCGCCGGGAAGAACGCTACAAAGATGCCGTCGATGCCTATGACCATGCCATCAGCAGCTTTAAGGGCGAAGAGCCGGGGCAGTGGATCGTCTATTACACACGCGGCATCGTCAATGAACGGATGAAAAACTGGGTCCGGGCCGAACCTGATTTTCTCAAAGCGCTGGAATTGCGGCCGGATCACCCGGCGGTGCTGAACTATCTCGGCTATTCGTATCTTGAAAAGAACATCAACCTCGATGAAGCGCTCGGCATGATCGAACGGGCGGTTGCGGCGCGGCCTGACGATGGGGCGATTGTCGACAGTCTTGGCTGGGCACTTTACCGGCTGGGACGCTACGAAGACGCGGTCGCGCATCTGGAACAGGCCGTCGGCCTGTTGCCCGTCGATCCGGTCGTGAATGATCATCTGGGCGATGTCTACTGGGCGGTCGACCGCAAGCGCGAAGCGGAATTTCAGTGGAAACGCGCGCTCTCGTTTGAGCCAGACACAGAAGAAGACGCGGCCCGCATCCGCCGCAAGCTCGAAATCGGGTTGGACGCGGTTCTGATCGAAGAAGGTGCCGCCCCCCTCGCCGTCACCAAGAATGGCAATTGAGGTCTTTGCACCGGCCAAGGTGAACCTTGCGCTGCATGTCACAGGGCAGCGCGGCGACGGATATCACCTGCTGGACAGTCTGGTGGTCTTTGCGCGCGTCGGTGACAGGATCTCGGTTGCAGCGTCCGATACCCTATCGCTTCGCATCACCGGGCCAGAAGCCGCCGGACTGGCGACGGATGACAGCAACCTTGTGTTGCGCGCAGCGCAGTCTTTCGCGGATGTGGGTGGGGCCGCACTCACCTTGCACAAACATTTGCCTGTGGCCTCCGGAATTGGTGGCGGGTCCGCAGATGCTGCAGCGGCTCTCATTGCGCTGTCGCAGTTCTGGAACCGGCCCCTGCCGGACCCCGAATCCATCTTAAATCTCGGCGCGGATGTGCCTGTCTGTCTGGCAGGCCGGGCGACGCGCATGCGCGGGATCGGCGCGCAACTGGACTTGCTTGGTGCTTTGCCCGCCGGTCTGGCGCTTGTTCTGGTCAATCCGCGTGTTGCACTGTCTACGCCTGCCGTCTTCAAAGCGTTGAACCGGCGGGACAATCCGCCACTGCCCAAGGCAATCCCGCACTTTACCAGCGCAGGCGACATGGCGGCATGGCTGGCAGAGCAGCGCAACGATCTGCAAGGCCCGGCCGTGGCTGCGGCCCCGGTCATAGCGAAGGTGCTGGGCGCCGTCAGCAACACCGGGGCATTGCTCGCGCGGATGTCCGGCTCCGGTGCCACGGTGTTTGGCCTCTTTCCCGATATCGCGCAGGCCGAGGTCGCAGCAACCCATCTGCGCGCCCGAAACCCCGCATGGTGGATCGCTGCAGCCCCCGTTGTCAGCGGCGGTGCAGACTAAAACCCCGCGCCCGCACACTCAAAGCGGCCGGCCCGTCATCAGTTTTGGCTGTGGTCCCGCAATCCCCGCTGCTTGCCGGATAAATCCACGGCGCAGGCCCGGCAATTTCCCGACCAGCCCCATGCCAAGATCCCGCACCCCACGCAAGACAGGGTTGTCGTTTGAAAACAAACGGTTGACGCCGTCCATCCCCAAGGCCAGCGTTGTCGCGTCAAAGCGCCGCCAGCTTTGATACCGCTCCAGCACATCCAGCGCCCCGATGTCTTCACCGCGCCGATGTGCCAGCACCAGCACCTCGGCCAAGGCTCCGACATCGCGAAAGCCAAGGTTCAGCCCCTGACCCGCAATCGGGTGCACGCCGTGGGCCGCATCGCCCACCAGCGCCAGCCGCGGGCCCACATAGCTGTCGGCCAGCGTCAGGCTCAGCGGATAGGTGAACCGTCCGCCTGCCAATTCGATCTTGCCCAGAAAATCGCCAAACCGGGGCCGCAGGATTTCCAGAAAATCATCGTCATTCAGGGCGGCGATGGTGGCGGCTGCAGCCTCGGTCTCGCTCCAGACAATCGAAGATCGGTTGCCCTGCAGCGGCAAAATCGCCAGCGGCCCTGAGGGCATGAAAAACTGGTGCGCGGTGCCATTATGGGGATGCTCATGCGCCACTGCGCAGACAAGGGCGGTTTGCCCATACCCCCAGCCGGTGCGGCTGATCCCGGCGCGTGTCGCGGTGCCAGACCTGCGCCCGTCACAACCCGCCAGCATCCTGGCGCGCAACTCGCGCCCGTCTGACAGCGTCACAGTGATACCGGTTGCATCGGCCTCTTGCGCCACAACGGTGGTGTCGGGCAGATGGGTCAGCCCCGGCTGGGCCGTCATCGCCGCCAGAAACGCTGCATAAAGGTGGCGGTCTTCGACCATGAACCCCATCGGGCCTTCTTCAATCTCGCCCGCATCAAATTGCAAGACAAAGGGCGAAGCGCCTTCGCCCGCCCGCCCGTCGCTGGTCTTGATGTGCTCCATCGGTTGGGTATGCGCAGCCACGCTGTCCCACACCCCGATGGCCGAAAGTAGCCGCTTTGACGCAATCGCCAGCGCATAGGCACGCCCGTCAAAATTCGCCTCGGCGCGGGCGCGGGCGGGCTGCACGTCGATCACCGTCACCGTCAGGCCCGCCTGCGCCAGCGCCAGCGCCAATGCCGGGCCATTCAACCCGCCGCCGGTAATGATGATATCTGTGTCAAAGTGCATGACCCCACTATCCCCGCGCAGGCGGGATTGTCCATGCGGTGGCGTGACGCTACCCTCACGCCATATCGAAGGAGACGGGCATGGCAGAATGGCGGCAGATGAGTGCGGGCGATCTCGGTCGCGCAATCGGACAAGGGGAAATTGACCCCGAAGAGCTTACCGCCGCCTTTTTGGATGCGGCCCATGCCCATGAATACCGCGACCGCATCTATGCGCGCCTGACCGAATCGCGCGCGATGGCCGAAGCCGCCGCCGCGTCCGCTCGGGCAAAGGCCGGGCAGCGTCTGTCCCTGCTGGATGGTGTGCCGATCTCTTGGAAGGATCTTTATGACACCGCCGGGGTCGCCACCGAAGCAGGATCAGGCCTGCTGAAAGACCGGGTGCCTGCGGCAGACGCCGAGGTCATGCGCAATGCCACCGCCCAAGGCCTGATCTGTCTGGGCAAGACCCACATGACCGAGCTTGCTTTTTCCGGTCTGGGTGTGAACCCCATGACCGCCACGCCGCCCAATGTGCATGATCCCGCACTGGCACCCGGCGGGTCGTCGTCCGGGGCCGCCACATCGGTGGCCTTCGGGCTGGCAGCGGCGGGGATCGGCTCGGACACCGGCGGCTCGGTGCGCGTGCCTGCGGTCTGGAATGACCTTGTGGGCCTGAAAACCACCGCCGGGCGCCTGCCGCTGACCGGTGTGGTGCCGCTGTGTGCGCGCTTTGATACCGTGGGCCCGCTGACCCGCACCGTCGAAGATGCCGGCCTCATGCTGGCGGCGATGGAAGGGGGCAAACCCGCCGACCTGCGCGGCGCCACGCTGAAGGGCGCGCGGTTTCTTGTGCTGGAGAACGTCGCCCTTGAGGGTTGCCGCCCCGAACCGCTGGCTGGCTTCAAACACGCGCTGGAACGGCTGTCAGACGCAGGCTCAGACATCTCGACCGGCCCCGCGCCCATGCTCGAAGAGGCGATGGCTCTGGCCAGCCTTCTCTTCACCACCGAAGCCTACGGCACCTGGGGCAAGGTGATCGAAGCCGCGCCTGACAAGATCTATGCACCGATCCGCGACCGGTTTCGCATCGGGGCGGGCCATTCGGGCGCGGATTTCGTGGCAGGCTGGCAACGGCTTGAGGTGCTGCGTGCCCAGTGGGCCACCCGGATGGCGGGCTATGATGCAGTGCTGATCCCGACCGCCCCGAACCTGCCGCCCAATGTGGCGCGGCTAGAGGCTGACCAGGCGTATTTCGTCACCGAAAACCTTCTGACCCTGCGCAATACAAGGATCGGTAACCTGATGGGGCTTTGCGCGCTGACCCTGCCCACCGGGCTGCCTTCGACCGGGATCATGCTGATGGGCAAGCCTTTTGGCGAAGAACACCTGCTGCGGCTGGGCGCTGCGGCCGAAATAGCCCTGCGCTAAGGGCCGAAATGCCACAATCAGCCGGAACTATCACCCGGAAAGCATTGCTTTTTCTGGACCCGGCGGCCGCGTGCCGCTAACCTAGGCGGATAACGGGGCGCAATGACCCCGAAGATTGAGGCAGCAATGGCGTTTCCCGAGCGGTTTTCGAACCTGCCAGAATACGCGTTTCCGCGCCTGCGGAAGCTTCTCGACACCCATGCACCGGGTGGCGAGCCGATTGCCATGACCATCGGCGATCCGCGCCACAAGATCCCGGATTTCGTCGGGCCTATCCTGGCGGCGCATCTGGATGAATTCGGGAACTATCCACCCAATGATGGCGCCCCCGGTCTGCTGGCCGCGATCACCGGCTGGCTTCGGCTGCGCTACGGGGCCGATCTTGGGCCTGAACGTGTGATGGTGCTGAACGGCACACGCGAAGGGCTGTTTGACGCCTGCATGGCGCTCTGCCCCGAGGTCAAGAACGGTCGCCAGCCCGCAGTTCTCATGCCAAACCCTTTCTATCAGCCCTATGCGGCCGCAGCGCTTTCCGTGGGGGCCGAGCCGGTTTTCGTGCCCGCAACTGCGGCCACCGGCTTTTTGCCCGATTATCGCGGCCTGCCTGCCGATATTCTTGACCGCACGGCGCTGGTCTATCTCTGCTCGCCCGCCAACCCCCAAGGGGCGATTGCGCCGCGCGACTATCTGGCCGATCTTCTTGATCTGGCCGAACGGCATGATTTCACGCTGCTGGCCGATGAATGTTATTCCGAGATCTGGCGCGATCATGCGCCCGTGGGCGCGCTTCAGGTCGCCGATGAGACCGGCGCAAACCCCGAACGCGTGGCGGTGTTCCATTCTCTCTCGAAACGCTCCAACCTTGCCGGACTCCGCTCGGGGTTTGTGGCAGGCGGGCCCGAGGCAATCACCCGGTTTCGCCAGTTGCGCGCTTACGGCGGTGCGCCCGTGCCCCTGCCCGTGCAACGCGTGTCGGAACGCGCATGGGGGGATGAGGCGCATGTCACCGTCAACCGCGCGCTCTATCAGGAAAAATTTCGCATCGCGGACAAGGTTTTTGCCGGGTTGCAAGGATATCAGGGGCCCGAAGGCGGGTTCTTTTTGTGGATGCCGGTCGATGACGGCGAAAAGGCTGCTTTGAAGCTGTGGCGCGAAACCGGGGTCAGGGTTCTTCCGGGGTCTTATCTTGCGCGCCACGTCGACGGGCATAATCCGGGCAAAGGCTACGTTCGCGTGGCCATGGTGGCCCCAAAAGAAGAAATGCAGCAGGGGCTGATCAAGCTCCGTGACTGTTTATACGGTTGAGGACGAGGGAAGATGGCATCTTATCAGGCACGGCAACGCGACCCGCTTTTGGATCAAAACATGCAAGCCGCGATTGAACGGCGCGGCAAAGAGCTTTTGGGCACGTTCCTTGTGGCGCTTGCTGTGTTGGTGGCGATGATGCTGGCCAGCTATTCGCCAGATGATCCCAGCTGGTTCGCGGCCACCGACGAACCGGCGCAAAACCTTCTGGGCCGCTTTGGGGCGGCCATCGCCCTGCCGCTCTTTGTGATTTCGGGCTACGGATCGTGGGCAATTGCCGTGGTTCTGGCGTCCTGGGGCGTGCGCTTTATCACCCATCGGGGCGAAGACCGGGCCTTGGGTCGCGCCATCTTTGCACCGATCGCAGTGGCCATCGTCGCCGTCTATGCCTCGACACATGTCGCCGGGCCGTCCTGGGCGCATAGTTTCGGGCTTGGCGGTCTCTTTGGCGATACGGTTTTGGGCGCACTGCTTGGCGTGGCCCCGGTCAGCGCCACGTTCGGGTTAAAACTCATGTCCCTTTTCATGGGGCTTTTGGCGCTGGCCGCAATGCTGTTCGTTCTTGGCGTCGACAGGCGTGAACTGCGCGGCTTTGCCAGGTTTGTGCTGGTGGGCACCATCGTCACCTATGACTGGCTTGTGCGCGGCCTTGGCGCAACCGCCCTTGCATCCCTGCGCGGCGCGCAAGCATTGCAAGATCGCAACCGCGCCCGGCGCGAAGCCCAATGGGAACAGGCCGATGAAGAAGCCGCCTGGGCCGAAGCGCAACGCTCCGAAGTGGTCCTGACCGCCCCGCGCGCGCAGGTGCTGCGCGCCGATCCGCGGCTTGACGGGGCTGTGCCAGCCGCACCACGTGAAAAGCGCGGTATTCTGGCGCGCGTCAGCGGCTTGGCCCGCCGCTCCGTTGAAATGGATGCGGATCTGGAACCCGAGCTGGTGGAACGCCATCTGCCCCGCAACAGCTGGGATGCCCCCGCCCCCACCGAAGATCGCATTCGTGCGCGTATTGCCGATGCGGTCAAGTCGCGCACCGTGCATGTCGCCGAAGGCGAGCCGCGTGCGGCCCGTGTGGAACCTCCATTGACAGCAACCGCTCTGGCCCGGGGTGCCGCAGCCGCAGCCCTTGGCGCAGATCCTGCGCTGGCAGCCGCGCCGCGCTTCATGCCGTCGTTGCGCTCGGCCGGTGCCAATGTCTTTGCATCTGGCGACGAGGCCGATGCGTCCGACTATGACGTCGCAGACGACCTTGACGACAACGCTTTCGCGGATATTGAGCCATCAGGGGCCGGCACCGCCGCCGCGCCAAAATCGCTGGTGCAACACAGCCCGCGCAAGATGGCCAGCCCGTCTCGCAAAGCGCTTGCCGAAGCGCAGCCCCGGCTGCGGTTCGACGATCCTGCAGGCTCTGACTATGACACGCCGCCGCTTTCCTTGCTCTCCAGCCCCGAAACCGTGCAACGCCACCAATTGTCCAATGAGGCATTGGAAGAAAACGCGCGCATGCTGGAATCCGTGCTCGACGACTACGGCGTGAAGGGCGAGATTACCTCCGTCCGCCCCGGCCCCGTCGTCACCATGTACGAACTTGAACCCGCACCGGGGCTGAAGGCCAGCCGCGTCATCGGTCTGGCCGATGATATCGCGCGCTCGATGTCGGCGCTCTCGGCCCGCGTGTCCACCGTACCCGGCCGCACCGTCATCGGCATCGAACTGCCCAACTCCTTCCGCGAAAAGGTGGTCTTGCGCGAAATCCTGTCGGCGCGGGACTTCGGCGACAGCTCGCTGCGCCTGCCGCTGGCGCTGGGCAAGGATATCTCCGGCGAACCGGTCGTGGCCAACCTTGCCAAGATGCCCCACCTCTTGATCGCGGGCACCACCGGCTCGGGCAAATCCGTGGCCATCAACACCATGATCCTGTCGCTGCTTTACAAGCTGACCCCAGAGGAATGCCGCCTGATCATGATCGACCCCAAGATGCTGGAGCTTTCCGTCTATGACGGCATCCCGCATCTTCTCTCCCCCGTCGTCACCGACCCCAAAAAGGCCGTCGTGGCCCTGAAATGGGTAGTGGGCGAGATGGAGGAACGTTACCGCAAGATGTCCAAGATGGGCGTGCGCAACATCGAAGGCTATAACGGTCGCGTCCGCGAAGCGCTTGCCAAGAATGAGATGTTCAAACGCACCGTCCAGACCGGCTTTGACGAAGGCACCGGCGATCCGATTTTCGAGACCGAAGAGATGATGCCCCAGACCATCCCCTATATCGTGGTGGTGGTTGATGAGATGGCCGACCTGATGATGGTCGCAGGCAAAGAGATCGAGGCTTGCATTCAGCGCCTTGCCCAGATGGCGCGGGCCTCAGGCATCCACCTGATCATGGCCACCCAGCGGCCGTCCGTCGATGTCATCACCGGCACCATCAAGGCCAACTTCCCCACAAGGATCTCCTTTCAGGTCACCTCAAAAATCGACAGCCGCACAATCTTGGGCGAAATGGGCGCCGAACAGCTTTTGGGCATGGGCGACATGCTTTACATGGCCGGCGGCTCCCGCATCACCCGCATCCACGGGCCGTTCGTGTCGGATGAAGAGGTCGAAGAAGTCGTGAACCACCTCAAATCCTTCGGCCCGCCGGAATATATGTCCGGCGTCGTCGATGGCCCCGATGAGGATAAGGAAAGCGAGATTGATCTGGTGCTTGGCCTCGGCGGCGACGGCGGCGAAGACGCGCTATATGACAGCGCCGTGCAGGTGGTGCTGCGCGACCGCAAGATCAGCACCTCCTACATCCAGCGCAAACTTGGCGTCGGCTATAACAAGGCCGCCAAACTGGTCGAGCAGATGGAGGATGCAGGTCTGGTAAGCGCCGCCAACCACGTCGGCAAGCGCGAGATCTTGGTGCCGGAACAGTAAGGCGGGGCGCACGTCCCCTGCCCACTTCCAAGCCTGTCACCCCACGCAACTATCACCCCCGCGAAAGCGGGGGCCACCCAATTACCCGCCTACGCGGGCATGACAGTCCCGCACCCTGCCCGGTTCTCACAACTCAATCCCAAAGGCCCGATCACCTCACAAAGGGCAGCGCCCGACACTGGGTGGGCGTAAAGCGCCCTCCCGGGAGGAGGGTCGGGCGCTGCCCGGCGGTGCCGCCGGGCGAGACATCTGGACATCGTGTCTGTCCGCTTCGAGCCCACAGGAGACAAACAGATTCCACGCTGCGTGCGCTCGCAGCACGGTTTATGCTGCAACCGCCAAGAATTCGGTGCCGCCTCGCGGCGTGAAGACAGGCCCTTCATGCAAAACGCATCGAGAAACAGCTGGTCAAGGATTAGGTCGCGGAATCGTGGGTTGAAACCCACCCTCCGGCTTGCGGCCTCTCAATCGAATTCTGACAGCACGTCATGTTGGTGTTCAATGGCCATCATGTATTTTTGCCCGTCACGTCCGGATTTGATGA
>JBARVN010000004.1:0-2222 GCA_049646285.1 Albidovulum sp.
CCCAAGAGCTTTCTTCCGTCGGAATTCCCGTAAGCGGCTTTTGCAACATTGAGGTCACAGTAGTTTGTACTCCTTGGCTCTTTGCAGCGCTTCTGCTGTCGTTCGCGCCAAAAGCTTCTGCCGGGCAGAGTTCAGACGCGCCTTGAATGCACTTTCAGAAATACCAAGTGTTGCCGCTGCCTTTGCATGACGCATGCCGTTGGCGACGCAGTTCAGAGCCTCAATTTGTGACCGTGACAAGCTTTCCGGTGGTTCGGTAATATCATGTAGTCGCAAAACCGTCGCCGACATGGTCTCAATCTCACTATCGTGAAATTCGCGATCAGACCGGGCAAAACTCGCAATCGTTCTGGAACTTATGGGGCCGCAAGAAAACGTCGCACCATAGCGCAAACCATAGGTCGCGGCCTCTTTGAACAGACCAAACGGATCCATCAAACGCTCATCGCTCCAACGGATATGGCCGGTCGTGCTGAAACCCCAGGCCGTCATCGGATCGCGCAAGACATAGCCGTTGTTGGTATAGTGATCGATCCAAGCCTGATCATAGGTCTGAAAGGTCAGCAATGGCGATGTAAAACGGATATGGAGCCCGACAAAATAGCCAGCCGGGGCCAAAAGCCCCAGTTTCTTCAGCTCAAGATCAAGACCGGCATTCATCGACATATCTTTTTGGACAGGTTGACTAATTTTTTTTCAACTCAGGTGTGATTCTCGGGAAGCTTACCCTAGAGATATCCACTGGTTATGATCAAGCTGTGTTTATTTCAAGACAATTGCCTTTGCCGCCACCGATTGGCCGCAAAAGGCCTGTGTTTATGGCCCAAAAGCCTCTAAATCGGACACAATCCGCGGCTTTGGCGGGCCACCATCGCAGCATCTGGCGCAAATTAATTTCGCGCGTAAGGCGAATCATGCCCAAAGGAATGCCGCCCACCGCGTGTTATCGGCATCCCCCCACCCTCGCCCGCGCCCAAAAACAAAATAGCCCCCGCGACTTTGTCGCGAGGGCCATGTTTCATTTGAAATAGGGTCGATCAGCTTTCGGCGGCATCTTCCTCAGCGGTGCGGATCTTGTCGCCTGCACCTTTGGCAGCCGGGTCACGGTCCACCAGTTCAATGATCGCCATCGGTGCCATATCGCCATAGCGGAAGCCCGCCTTGAGAACGCGGACGTAGCCGCCCTGACGGTCCTTGTAGCGTGGCCCCAGAATTTCAAACAGGCGCGCCGTGTGCTTGTCTTGCTTAAGCTGCGAATGGGCCTGACGACGGGCGTGCAGGTCGCCACGCTTGGCCAGCGTGATCAGCTTTTCAACGATCGGACGCAGTTCCTTGGCTTTCGGCAAGGTGGTCTTGATCTGTTCGTGTTCAATCAGCGAACCGGCCATGTTGGCGAACAGCGCTTTGCGGTGTTCGTGGGTCCGGTTCAGACGGCGGTAGCCGCTTCCATGTTGCATCTTCGTCTCCTACGTTCGTTTTGCTTTGTCCGGCGGGTCTTTACGCTGACACCGCTCACCTTGGGGCTTGCACCCGGATAGTCCCCGCTATTGCGGGCATTTTGGGGCCGGTTGCCCGGCCCCGATATCAGAACTGGTCTTCGAAACGCTTGGCCAGATCTTCAATGTTTTCCGGCGGCCATTCTTCGACATCCATACCAAGGTGCAAGCCCATACCCGACAGCACTTCCTTGATCTCGTTCAAGGATTTGCGGCCGAAGTTCGGGGTGCGCAGCATCTCGGCTTCGGTCTTCTGGATCAGATCGCCAATATAAACGATATTGTCGTTCTTCAGGCAGTTTGCCGAACGGACCGAAAGCTCCAGCTCGTCGACCTTCTTGAGCAGAAGCGGGTTGAATTCCAGCCCGTCGTCTGCGTCTTGCTTGGTGGCCGATTCAGGCTCATCGAAGTTCACGAAGATGCCAAGCTGGTCTTGCAAGATGCGCGCGGCATAGGCCACCGCATCATCCGGCGTCAGCGAGCCATCGGTTTCGATCTTCATCGTCAGCTTGTCATAGTCAAGCACCTGACCTTCGCGGGTCGGCTGCACTTCGTAGCTGACCTTCTTGACCGGCGAATAGATCGCATCAATCGGAATCAGGCCAATCGGCGCATCTTCCGGGCGATTCTTGTCCGCAGCGACATAGCCTTTGCCGGTATCGACCGTCAGTTCCATGAACAGATCCGCACCATCATCAAGGTGGCAGATCACATGGCGCTTGTTCA
>JBARVN010000005.1:0-4452 GCA_049646285.1 Albidovulum sp.
CCCTCGGGGGCGTCGGTATCGCGGATCCACAGGTGCGATCCGCATTTGGGGCAAAAGGCCCGTTCCGCAAAGGCCGAGGATTGATAGAGCGCAACATCACCCGTGACCGTCACATCCACGGCGTCAAAAGATAAAGACAGCCCTCCCGCCCAGCGCTGGCATATCCGGCAATGGCAAGCACCAATGCGGGCGTCGCATTCGGCAACGGCCAAGCGGACTGCGCCGCACAGGCAATGGCCCTCGATCATCGCGCAACCTCGTGGACCTGTTGGTCGGCAAAGCTGACCGGTAGCAGCGTAAGGGGCCGCGAGGCCTCGGTCATCATCATCTCACAACCGAATTGGGGCTTGGCTTCCAAGAACCCCGGTTCTCCGGGTTGGGCGAAGGTGATGGGGGTTGATGTGCTGTTGAAGCGTTCGTCGAGGGCGTTCTCGAATTCCTCTTCATCGGCAAAGAAAATCCGCCAGTCGCGGTTGATCAATTGCGCGCCGTGGCGGCGATGCAGATAGGTGCCGTCGCCCGCATATGTGGACAGATCAAAGCGGGTCCGTTCAAGCCGGATGCCATTGATCGTGACACTTTCGCCGGTCCGCTGATCATAGCCGACATAGCGGCGGACGTCGCCGTTGCTGTCGGCGGTAGTAAAGTCGAAGTCATCGCGCCCGGTGTCCAACAGCGTCGTGAAAGAGGCCGGATCGGTTTCACTCGCAAGGGCATCACGTTCGCCGGTGGTCAGATCATGGCTTTCCATCCAACGGGTCTCGGCGTCGATGCGCGACATGTAATAGGGCCCCTCGGAATCGGAATAAACCGCCCATTGATCGCCTGCGGCATCAGCGTCGCATCTGTAGTGCTGCGATACCTGACAATCGCTGTGCTGGACGGTGACATAGGCGGTGCAGCCCTCGGGGACGGTAAATTTGCCGGCGGCAAGGGCGGGGCTGGCCAAAGCCATGACGGGTATCAGGGCTATTGCCCAGTGCTGGATTTTGACCATCATCCATGACCTTTCGCGCAGGCACGCGATTTTTTGTGCCGCGCCTCTGTCGGGACGGATGTCATAAGCATACCTGACGCTTGCGTGACGGATGCCATATCGTGGTTTTTGCGCTCCGGTCATTCTGCCGCTACCTGCGTTGCACCTTGCCCAAGATAGCCCAAGATACTGTCTGCGGCTTCGCGCCCGTCGCGGATTGCCCAGACCACAAGGCTGGCACCGCGCACGATATCGCCCACGGCATAGACACCGGGAAGGCTTGTTGCATGGGTCTGATATTCGGCCTTGATCGTGCCCCAACGTGTCACCGGTAGATCCGGGCTGCCCCATAGTGTCGGCAGATCTTCGGGTTCAAAGCCCAGGGCCTTGATCACCAGATCGGCCGGTTCTACCCAATCGGCATCCGCGATCACTTCTGGCGATTGGCGGCCCGTGGCGTCGGGCGCACCAAGGCGCATCTTTTCCACGATCACCCCGTCAACCGAGCCATCGCCGGTAAAGCCCTTTGGCGCTGCGAGCCAGACGAATTCAACGCCCTCTTCTTCTGCGTTTTGCACCTCGCGCTGGCTGCCGGGCATATTGGCGCGATCGCGGCGGTAAAGGCATTTGACCGAGGTCGCCCCTTGGCGGATGGCGCTGCGCACGCAGTCCATCGCAGTATCGCCGCCGCCGATCACGACAACGCGCTTGCCCGCTGCGTTCAGCATTCCGCTGTCGAAATCAGGCACGTCGTCGCCAAAACCCTTTCGGTTTGACGTGGTCAGGTAGTCAATCGCATTGACGATACCTTGATTGCCCGCGCCCGGCCCGACCAGATCTCGGGTCTTGTAGACGCCGGTTGCGATCAGCACCGCATCATGACGGCCTCGGATGGCATCGAATGACAAATCTTCGCCGACGTTGCAATTCAAGACCAGCTGCACGCCGCCTTCTTCCAGCTGATTTATCCGCAGCTGTACCGCGTCTTTTTCAAGCTTGAAGCCCGGGATGCCGTAGGTCAAAAGCCCGCCCGCGCGGTCGTAACGATCATATACCGTGACCTGCACGCCTTGGCGGCGCAGCGCATCTGCTGCGGCAAGGCCACCGGGCCCGGCACCGATGATGCCCACGCTTTCGCCGCGCTCGGTCGCTGGCTTTATCGGTTTGACCCAGCCGTTCTCCCAAGCCATATCGGTCAGGTATTTTTCGACCGCGCCGATGGTGACGGTGCCATGGCCGGATTGTTCGATCACGCAATTGCCTTCGCAAAGCCGGTCTTGGGGGCAGATACGACCGCAGATCTCGGGGAAGGTATTGGTGTCTTGGCTTAGTTCATAGGCTTCTTGCAACCGACCCTCGGCGGTCAGGCGAAGCCAGTCGGGTATATTGTTGTGCAAGGGGCAGTGGGTCTGGCAATAAGGCACGCCGCATTGGCTGCAGCGGCCCGCCTGCTCGGCGGCTTTTTGGGCGGCGAAGTCACGGTAGATCTCGCCAAAATCCTGCGCACGAACCTTCGCGTCACGTTTTTCAGGCATCTCTTTGCTAAGAGTGACGAATTGCAGCATTGGATTCGGTGCCATGGCGCGGGATTCCCTTGGATAGGTGTCGGAATGCACTGCTATAGCGCATCAAAGCCGATTAAAAGTCAATCATGCTGACATATAATGGAATTTATTTG
The DNA here is from genome assembly GCA_049646285.1 of Albidovulum sp. Classification (GTDB taxonomy): domain Bacteria; phylum Pseudomonadota; class Alphaproteobacteria; order Rhodobacterales; family Rhodobacteraceae; genus Albidovulum. The sequence continues at coordinate 2,655 of JBARVN010000005.1, forward strand.
CGGTTTCTGGTCTGCCATCCAGAAAATTACGAATTATAGGTCAGTATACGATACCTAAAATCAAAGTCCGGCGAGTAATCCCGCCCAAGCCACCACCCCGATGATGATCCGCCACCAGCCGAACAAGGCATAGCCGTGGCGGCTGATGTAGCCCAAAACCCAACGGACAACGAAAAGCGAGACGATGAATGCCGCGACAAAACCGATTGCAATCTCACCCACCGCACTGGCGTCAAGAACCGCGCGGTTCTTGAACAGGTCATAGGCGAATGCACCGGTCATGGTTGGCATCGACAAGAAGAACGAAAACTCCGCTGCTGTGCGCTTATCGACACCCATCAACAGCGCCCCCACGATGGTGGACCCGGAACGCGAAACGCCCGGTATTAGGGCCAGACATTGAACAAGCCCGATACCGAAAGCGACACGAAGTGGCAGGCCGTCAGTGTTGTGGTGACGCGGCCGCAAAGGCATGCGGTCAACGATCAGCAAGATGATACCGCCAAGGATCAGCATGCTGGCAATCAGGCGGGGCGATTCGAACAACACCGTTTTGATGAAATCATGCGCCAGTACACCCACTAAGGCCGCCGGAAAGAACGCCAGCAGGATCGAGATCATGAATTTGCGTTCGCGCGGATCATTGCCCAACCCCCGCAGCATCTGGATAAGCCGCGCGGCATAAGCCCCAATGACCGCAAGGATGGCACCAAGCTGAATAACCACCTCGAATGTCTTGCCCGCACTTTCAAAGCCCAGGAAATGCCCGGCAAGCAGGATATGCCCGGTGGAAGAGACCGGGATAAACTCGGTCAACCCCTCCAGCATGCCAAGGATCACAGCGTCTAGGGTCGTGCCGGTCATTCAGCTCTCCTTGCGAGGTCACACCTCGGCGTCGCGCCACCCCCGAAGGGGCGGCAGATACAGTCTTGAGAAATCAGGAATGCTTGCGCAGATTCTTGGCCGAAGCCTTGATCGCGTCGAACTGGCCGGAAGGCCGGAAGGGCCAAAGATAATCCGGCAAGACCGCCCCCATCGCTGCAGGCGTCAAATCAAGCTCGGCAAAGCCCTTGGCGCCAGGGCTGACGACATTGTCATGGCGCAGGCTTTTCACCTGATCGCGGGTCAGCACCTTGTTGGTGACCAGACCAAGCGTCAGCGCGCTGCCCAGATCAAAGGCACCGCCCATGATACCGCCAATCCAAAAGGGCAGGTTGATAACCAGACGGTGGCGGTTGATGGCGACCAGCATCCGCGCCATCAGGCCGCGAAATGTATCGACATCCGGCCCGCCAAGTTCATAAGTACCGGCTTTGGCTTGCCCAAGCACGCCTTTGACTGCGGCTTCGGCGACATCCTCGACATGGACCGGCTGAAAGCGGGTATTGCTACCGATGATCGGCAGGACCGGGCCCATCCGGCTCATCCCGGCAAAGCGGTTGAAGAAATTGTCCCCCGACCCGAAGATCACCGAGGGGCGCAAGATCACCGCAGCGGGATAGGCCGCCTTCACGGCAGCCTCGCCTTCGGCCTTGCTGCGCTGATAGTTGCTTTCAGAAGTTTCATCCGCGCCGATCGCCGAGATATGGACAAGCTGCGACAGCCCGGCGGCAGTGGCCAACCGTGCGATCCGTCCGGCACCCAGATACTGCACCGCATCGAAGTTGTTGGCGCCGCCTCGATCAAACGTGCCCACGCAATTGACCGCCGCGTGCGCCCCGGCCAAAGCGGCCGCGACCGACGCATCATCGCGGATATTGCAAAACACCGGCTCCACCTGACCCACAGCGCCGTAAGG
>JBARVN010000006.1:0-43705 GCA_049646285.1 Albidovulum sp.
CGCTGGGTCTGCCCGACTGTATTCGCGTGTCCATCTGCCACTATAACAGTCTGGACGAAGTGCGCCGTTTTCTGACGGCTATGGCGGCGGCAGCCAGCTAAAGCCTACGACGAACGACACTTGGTCAGGCCAAGGCCTGCCATCCGGGCGGCTTCCTTGGGCCAATTCTCGTCGGGCCAATGGTCAGAGTAACAGCGTAGGTCTGGTCTACGCCGAATGGCGCCGGTCATAAGACCACCTGATACTCGGACAGACCGCGCGTAACCCCGCACGGGATGCCATAGCGGCCCTTCGCCCAGCCCGCACCGGCGTGGGTCGAACACCCTGCTCACTCCATCACCGCGTCATATGCGGTCACGATGCGCATAGCCCGCCCTGCGATCTCTGCCACCGACAAACCCGGCTTATAAAGCGCCGATCCAATGCCGAACCCGTCAGCCGAGGCCGCTCGCCATTCGGCAAAGTTTTCTGGCCCTGCTCCGCCTACGGCAAAAACCTGGGTACCCTTGGGCAATATCGCCCGCATCGCCGCCAATCCAGAGGGACCAGCCATATTTCCGGGAAAAAGCTTCAGCCCGTCAGCGCCGGCGTTGAGGGCAATGAAGGCTTCGGTCGGGGTAAACACGCCCGGCCAGCACTGCAGCCCGCGGGCTTTTGCCGCTGAAATCACCACCGGGTCGCAGTTGGGCGACACGACCAACCTGCCACCGGCGGCCGCCACATCCTCGACCTGTGCCGCAGTCAGAACCGTACCCGCCCCAATTAGCGCCCGATCCGAAAACGCTTTCGCCATCGCGGCAATACTGGCCAGCGGGTCTGGCGAATTTAATGGAACCTCGATCTTTGTGATCCCGGCGGCAATAAGAGCTCCAGTCACCTCAACCGCTTCACGGGGCGTAATTCCACGCAGAATTGCGATCAGATTTCTGCTCATGCCCAACTCTTTTCTGCCAATGTCGCATATGCGGCCATCAACCCCGTCAGAACCATGTCGCGCCCGGACACGGACCGTGCCGGCACTCCTTGGTCTCTCAGGGCCGTTTCATATAGGCGCGATATTTCGTCAGCACCAATAACAACAACGTCGCGACCCAGCCAATAAGGGCGCGCAGCGGCCAATTCAGCACCGATCAGAAGGCCGGACAACCGGGCGCGCTGTGTGTCGCCTTGCGCACCGTCAATCAACATTTCAGCGCGAAGTCGGAACAAATAGGCAGCCAACATCTGCGGACGCGACAGCGCATCGGCCATACCGGATGCAAAGCCCGCGTCATTCCAGCCCGCTTCAGCAGACATGCCGTGGCGCAGCACCGATTGGTTCGACAATAGCCCGAACAATTCACCCGTCATGAATGTCTGAAAGCTTACCACTTCCCCGGCACTGACCTCGGCCCATTTCGTGTGTGTCCCGGGCAGGCACAGCACACCGTCCCAATTCGGGTTATCGGCGATGAAACCGGCACATTGCGTTTCCTCACCGCGCATCACATCGGCCGGTGCAGCCTGGCTCAGACCTGGCAGAATATAGAGGGCAATTCGTGGGTCGGTGCCCGGAACAGGGGATACGCCAACGGCCTCAAGCGGCCGTGCGGGCACCGCGCGATAGGGCGCTTCATGCCAGCCTTGTTTTGCACCAACCATACCGCATGCAATCACAGGTGTGACCCGCCCGTGTGCCAGAAACGGACCAATCAGACGCAATAGCGCGGGTTCAAACTCCTCGGGCTGAAGGCCTGCCATGTCCTCGGCGGATGCAGGTTCGCCCAACAGCGATCCATCCGCGCCCAGACAGACCGCGCGCAGATGGGTCGAGCCCCAGTCAACCGCGATCCAATCGGCAAATGCCCCTGCCCCGTTCATCTTGCCCGTCATCCAGTGGTCACCACGTCGCCATCAATCACAAGGCTTTGCCCTGTCATCATTCTCGACGCATCCGAGGCCAGAAACAAGACACCGCCCGGAATATCATCCGGGGGCGGACAATCCCTAAGACATTGACGGTCAATATGGGCCGCCAATACTTCTGGTGTCACCCAAAGGTCTTTTTGCCTATCCGTCGCAACCGATCCAGGTACCACAGCGTTTACTCGGATACGGTCAGGCGCGCATTCTGAATTGCTCATCATATGACTGATCAACGAAAGGCTGAAGATCGTGCCGCCGCCGGTGATGAAACCCGAGGCTGGCTTCAGATCGGGATAGATCAGTGGTTGGGTCATGCTTCCCCCGAAATATTTTAACAAATCAATGTCTTCCCCGCGTGGCAGGATGAAATTCAGGCAGCGTCAGATAAGCGGATGATCCACCATTTCACGCGCAATACTGTCATCCAACGGCGTATCAAACGAGTTCAACATGTACCCAAGCGTCGAATAGAACCCAACAGTTGCGATCACATCCAGCATCCCTTCTTTTCCGACAACAGACACGACCGCACCAATCGTTTCAGCCGTCAACTTCCGCTCGCGGAACAGCTCGTCAACCGCCTTTGCAAATAGCGCGTCTTCTGGCGCCATCTTCTGAACATCGCCTCGGATCGACGCAATGCGGTGGTCTGTCATGCCGCTTGCCCGCGCCCGGGATACATGGTGTTTCCATTCATAGTCTGACCCAAGATGTGCACCGGTCCTTAGAATGACCACTTCGCTCTGCTGTGCTTCAAGTGCGGTGGCCACGACAACATGGTCCCGCAGGTCCGCCCAAGCCAATAGCAGTTGCGGATGATGCGCCATCGTGCGGTAGACATTGAGCTTGCAGGCAAAGGTTCCCTTCATCCCGCCAAGCTCATCTGGCCAATCGCTGTCCTCTAAGGGAGCAAAATTTATGTTTGGTGGTGTTTCCACTTCTCAATTCCAATCCTGCGGCGTGTCATCCCATTAATGCTATCGTACTGCGTTGGGTTCGACCAAGACATCGATACAGGATAAAATCGGGTATCGGCTGATGGACAACCCTCTCTGGTGCCAGCCTTCTGTTGTCGCTACGCTTCTGTCGACTGAATTCGCAGTGGGAGATACCGCATGAGCGGGATATTTGATGAGGATCTGTTTTTGGCCGGTCTGGCGCAGCGGCAGGCGACGCTTGGGGCCGAGTATGTCGATAAGAACCTGGCAGCCGCCGATGACTTTACCCGCCCGTTTCAAGAGGCGATGACAGCTTGGTGTTGGGGGTTTGGGTGGGGAGATGACGTGATACCCCCAAAAACCCGCAGCATGATGAACCTCGCGATGCTGGGCGCGCTTGGCAAGATGCATGAATGGGAAATACATTGCAAAGGTGCGCGGACCAACGGCGTCAGCCAAGATGAGATCCGGGCTATCATTCACGTGATCGGTATCTATTGCGGCGTGCCGCAAGCGGTTGAATGTTTCCGGTCCGCGAAAAAGGTGCTTGAGGCAGAAGCCATCGCCGACTGAGCGGCCAATCGAACCTCCCCTGCTTTACCCGGAAAACAAAACTCGCGGGGACGTGCCCGTCATGCTGGCCATCCCGCAGGGGCACGAGAGAAAAGCCACGAAAGAGGGGTCGGGGCCGGGCAAAAACGTTTCACCATAGCGTTTCAGCGGCCCGACCCGGCCACTCTGCATCATAGGCGGCCCCGTCAATTGCGCCTTGGCTCATCTCGGCCAACATATCTCCAATAGTTGGCAAGCCTGCCGACTGATCACCGTCCCGCCATATCCTTGCACGCAGAAATGCGCGGGCGCATTGCGAATAGATTTCTTCGATCCGGATCAAGATGACTGTGCGCGGGGCTTTTCCGCCCCGCGCGAAACTGTCGCAAAGGTCGGCATCAGCCGTCACCTGCGCCTTGCCATTCACCCGAACGACATTGTCCGCGCCCGCAACCATGAATAACAGGCTGACACGCGCATCGCGAACGATATTGCGCAAGCTGTCAATTCGCTCATTGCCCTTCCAATCTGGCAGGGCCAGCGTGCCGGGATCAATTTCGCGAATGACAGGGCCGTCGTCACCGCGTGGGCTGGCGTCGGTGCCTTCGAGGGAGACCGTGGAAAGGATGCACAGACGCGACCGGGCGATCCAAGCGCGGTAAGAGGGCGTCATCCGGCGCGCCACTTTGATCAAGGAGGCCTGCCCCGGTGTGCCGTAATGCGCCTCAAGATCGGCAATGTTCGCGATGAACTCCATGGCTCACTCCTTTGCCCGAAACCCGGCCTCGGCCATCAACCGGTTGGACGCGCGCTCAATCAGCGGTTCAATGGTTGCCATGAATGTCTCAACATCCTGCCCCTCCGGAATGCGGGGCAGAAACTCTACCACCGCGAGACCGGGTTTGCGCAAGATCCCGTGACGAGGCCAAAACACGCCCACATTGGTGGCCGCGGGCACACAGTCCTGCCCCACTTGTGAATAAAGCACGCCCACACCAACCTTATAGGGTTTTGTAGCACCCGCTGCGACGCGGGTACCTTGCGGGTAGATCACAAGCTGGCCCGGTACCGAATGACCAGCCTTCACATCTGCAACCATCTGCTTGACGGCCTGCCCGCGCTTGCCCCGATCAACCGCGATGCACCCCAGACGTTTCGCATACCAACCCAGAATAGGGGCCCACATCAGTTCCTTTTTCATGATAAACTTGGGCCGAGGTATGACTGATACGATCATAATAATGTCGAAAAAGCTTTGGTGCTTTGACGCGATCAACACTTCGTCCTGCGGCACCTCACCCCGAATTTCCGAACGCAGCCCCACCAGAACGGCCGCCGACATCCGCACCCAGCGGCAATAGGCCCCAACAGCGCCGTAGGCCGCTTCGCGCCGAAAGATCGCAAAGGGTGTCCAAATGATCGCGTAGACGACCATGGCCAGATACATCTGCACAATAAAGATCAATGAAAGGACATATTGCAGCGCAGTTCTCATTGGACCCCCTTCAAGCTTCGCAAGGCCGCCGCACGGGTTGCCCAGAACGCCACGATAGCCGTGAACGTCGGAATTGCCAGCGCCCAAAGCCAATCAGCACCCTGAAACCCCAAGCCGGTCAAAAATCCGCCGGCAACCTGAGCCGACGGCAATAACGCCACCGCAATAAGCCCGGCAACCATACCAAAGGCCGAGCCACCAAGTGCACGCAAGGTGAAGCGCCGTACAAAGGCGCGGGCGATGGTCACATCCCGCGCGCCGACCAGACGCATCACTTCAATCACCTGATAGTTGGCAAACAATGAGGCTTGGGCAGCCAGTGTCACCATTGTGCCCAGCGTCACCCCGATCAGCACCAGCGATACCACACCAAGCAACCGGATCCGGCCAGCGGCCTCTGCCAATGGTTTTTGCCACCGTAAGTGATCATCAAGGGCAGCCCCCGGCACCTCTGCCGAAAGCCTAAGGCGCAGGCCACCTGCATCAAAGCCATCGTCCGTTTCGCTTATTGCGACCAGTTGCGGGATTGGCAAAGCGTCCAGCGACACGTCCGCGCCAAACCAAGGGGTCAGCAATGCATGCATCTCCGACCGCTCCAAAGGGCGAGCCGACGCTATGCCCGGCGTTACCGCGAGAATGTCCATAACCTGCTGCAGCTGTACCTCAAGCTGATCAGCCGGGGCCGATAAACGCACGGTCGCGGTATGGGCCAGCGCCGATGACCACCGGTCTGCAACGCGCCCCGCCGCGAGCGACAGCGATAGGGCAAATACCGCCAGAAACGCCATTGAGGCCGCTGTCAGCACGGTTAACCAAGCCGCGGGGCCCGTTGGGGGCACGATGCGGCCGCTGCGGGTGTCTCCGGTCAGAAACCGGGCTGCGGACAGTAGTCTGCTCTTGTTCACAACTCCGCCCCCGCCAAGGTCAACTGTCCGCCCTTTAACCGCAGAATGCGCGCTGCTACCTGAGATTTTGCTGCGCGGATCAGGTTCAGATCATGCGTTGCGATCACGATAGTCTTGCCCATCCGGTTCATCTCGGCAAACAATGTTAAAAGCCGCAGCGACATCTCCCAATCCAGATTTCCGGTCGGTTCATCCGCTAAAAGAATATCCGGTGACATGATGACTGCACGGGCCAAAGCGGCGCGTTGCCGCTCACCGCCAGACAGAGAGGGCGGGAGGTTGTTTTGTTGTTCGATCAGACCAACCCAGGCCAGAAGCTCTGACATTTCAACGGGATCAGCGGTACGGCCGGTCACAGTAAGTGGCAGTGCTACGTTTTCCGCAAGCGAGAGGTGGTCAACAAAGCGACAGTCTTGATGCACAACACCGATCCGACCACGCATGTGGGCAATGTCGTCACGGCTCATCACATCATGGCTTTGACCGAACCGGTTGATCCGGCCATAATCCGGAACAAGGTCCCCATAACAGAGCTTCAAGAACGTGGATTTCCCTGCGCCCGACGGCCCAGTCAAGAAGTGAAATGACCCTGGCTGTATGGCCAGTGACAGATGTTCCAAAATCCTTCTGCCGCCATATCCGTGCGACACATTATTGAACTCGATCACAAAGGTTCTCCACGCCGCGCATCTGACAGATTATTCATTTTCGCAACGGTTTTTTTTGTTCTTCGCCACAAAGGCTTGGATGCCAACAATTTGCTTGCTACAACACGGGCATCCCAATGGCCAGAACGGCTGAGTGAGCAGGAATTTCGCTAGTAGAGCGGGTCAGGACAACATGCGTTTAATTTGCCCAAGCTGTGGCGCGCAATACGAGGTTGATGACAGCGTCATTCCTGATGCTGGCCGCGACGTACAATGCTCCAATTGCGGCCACGCATGGTTTCAAAATTCTGCCGTTCAGATCAAGAATGAGGCGCATGCGCAATCTGCCGAAGCTGACCACTCCGACGATGGTGATTGGGTCGAAGCTGAGGCCGCATTTCAAGACGCAAGCGTAGACCCCGAGCCCAGTCCCGCAGTTGCATCCAGCGACGACGACACCCCACAAAACAATGCACCAGAGGCCACTGAAGTTGAGGCGACCGTTGCAGAGCCGGTAATGTCGCCCGAGCGCAAACGCAGGACTTTGGATGATGCCGTACGCAATGTACTGCAAGAAGAAGCGGCGCGCGAATCACGAGCGCGCCAGTCGGATGGGCAATCCATTGAAACTCAGCCGGATCTGGGCCTGTCTGCTGCAGCGGCACCAGCTGCCGCATCTGCCGCATTGGCGGAACACGACAGAATAGCGCGGCTGCGCGGCGATGAAGACGATCTTGATGAAGAGGCTTTGATCTCGCGCGCATCGCGCAAAGAGCTTCTGCCAGACATCGAAGAAATCAATTCGACGCTGCGCGCGACATCTGAACGCGGGGACGAAGCCGCAGCCATGGATGCCCCCGAAACCTTGCGTCGGCGTCGTTTCGGCTTTCGTTTTGGCTTTTCAACCGCCGTTATTATTGCAGGACTGGCGTTAGGCCTGTATCTGCTCGCACCCACATTGTCTGAGCGGTATCCAGCAATGGAACCAACCCTCACCAGCTATCTTCAAGTCGTCGAACCTGCCCGGATATGGTTGGACGCGGCCCTACAATCCTTGACTGCGTCTTTGAACGGAGCAGCGGGAAGCTGATCGTCTGACTTGTGAAAATTAGAAGCGATCCAGCAATCGCTTAAGGTAGTCCAGCTCATCTGCCGAGCGCGTTGTTTCGCCCGAACGACGGCGAATTTCATCCAAAAGATCTCGCGCACGGCGATAGACATCCTGGCCCTGCAAGAGGTTTTCATCGCTTCCTATCCGACCCGACTGCCCGGTTGTGCGACCCAAAGGATCACGAGATGATTCACGCGTGCCTTCTGCGCCGGCCTGCCCTTGGCTTCCGGGTTGTTCGGACTGGTTGCGGGCAAGCGCATCGCCAAGATTGCGCATACCTTCGCGCAGATTTTCAATCGCCTCTGCCTGACGTTCCAACGCTTCTGGCAGATCTCCCTGCCGCAACGCCTGTTCCGCGCCTTTCATGGCATCACCCGCTTGATCAAGCGATCTTCGGGCGGCATCGCCTTCGGTCGATGAGTCTCCGGGCAGGCCGCCTTCTTGCTGGCGCAACGCATCACGCAAGGATTGCTGACGTTCAGCCAAAGACCCCGGCTGGCGCCCGTTACCTGATTGCCTGCCCTGCGGATCAGTGCCATTGCCCTCCTGCCCTTGCTGACCCGGCTGAGGCTGGCCGTCTTGACCGTTCTGGCCCGGCTGCTCGCCTTGTTGCCCGTCTTGTTGCTGCCCCTGTTGCCCTTCGCCTGGCTGCTGGCCAAACTGGCGCTGCAAATCGCGAAATGCCTCATCCGACAGATCTTGCTGATCACGTAAAGTTTGGCGCAGGTCTTCCATCGCTTTATCACCGGGGCCGTTCTGGCGTTGGCCTTCGCCTGACTGGCCTTCAGTGACGCGCAGGTTTTCCATCATGCGCGACAACTGGTCTAGCAGTTCTTGCGCCTCAGCCATGCGGCCTTCTTCCATCAGGCGCTGGATTTCATCCATCATCTCCTGCAGCTGATCGCCGGTCATTGCAGCGCCGTTCTCGGCCTGCTGGTTCGGCTCATCCGCGCCCTTACGCTCCATGTTCTCAGCCAGCTTGCGGATATAATCATCCGTCGCCTGGCGCAGCTCATCCATCAACTTTTCGATTTCCTCAGGCGTGGCGCCATTGCGGATCGCCTCCGAGAGCCGTTCCTGGGCCTGCTGCATCCGGTCCAAAGCGTCGGCCAACCCGCCATCCTCAATCAGCTCCGCAATCTCCCAAAAGGCTTCCGACAGCTCATCGCGCGCCTCAGCGGTCAGCGGTGCGTCATCAAGCAATCCGTCCAAACGGCGCATCGCCACGCGCAGCATCAGATAGGCCCGTTCATTGCGCAACAGCCCCTCAGGGCGGTGCGTCAGGGCGTGCAAAATCTGGCTGACACGCGGGCCGTTGTCGCGGGTCCACAAAAGATCGCGGCGAAGCTCGATCACTGCCGCCGCAACCGGATCAAAAAAGCGCCGCCCCGGCAGCGTAAGTGATACCGGGTCGCTGGTGCCGGTCTGGTTGCGCCCGTCGGTCACCTCAAAACGCATCGTGACAGGTAACAGAGCCCAGGAATGTTTTGAGGCGTCTTCAACAAGGGTCTCGGCAAAGTCGGCCCGATCACCGGTTATCGGCATCGGCAGATCATAGATCAGCGTGTCCCGCGGTTCCGGGTCGGAACCCAGACCATAGCGACGATCGACGGCATCCAGATCCAGCTCGATGATCGCGCGTCCGGCTGTGACGGCATAATCATCACGCGCGACAAAAGGCTGAGACATCGTGCCATCTGCTTCACGCATGATAGTGCCGGTGATCTCAACCTGAGGTGCCGTGTCAGGAACAACGGTCAACTGCCAGCTGCGCCCGCTTTCACCCACAATCGAAAGCGTGCCACTTTGCACCGCCTCAAAGTCAATCGCCCGCACGACGGACGTGTCCGCTGGTGCGTCAGGCGTCTCGATTGCCGGTGGACGTCCAGACACCCGCTCTTCGACCCGCAGCGCGTCGGCATCCCCGTAAAGTCGCACGGTTATGCGGCTGCCTGCAGGCAGGCTTAGCACGTCTTCATTGATGGTATTGAGATAGAGGCTTGGGCGCCGGGTGTAGGCCGGTGGCTCAGCCCACGCCTCCCAAACCGGGCCATCGGCAAGGGCGGTGGAGCCGCCAGCAAGCGCTGGCACTTCGGTCACGCGCCAGATCGACCCAAATCCGAGGGCGATGACGAAGGCCGTCAAGCTCGCGTACCGTAGCGCATAGCGATCCGCATGCGACACGCGCAAATCAGGTGCCGGAGCACGCGCGTCGCCCACGCGGTCGGCCATGCGGGCAATGTGTTTGCGCCAAACCAATGTTGATCCGGGGTCTTCAGATCCCAGTGCCTGCGCATCACTCAATGCGGCAATCGGTTGACCCGGAAGGGTCATATCCAATCGCGCATAGGCTTCGTCACGGCTGGGCCAGCGAAAGCGCCGCATCCCGCGATAAAGTGCCCAGATCAGCCCGCCCACCGACAACACAGCACCGGCCCAGACAGCTTCAACCGGAAGCGATGCGTGCAAGCCAAAGGCAAGTGCTGAGATTACGGAAAAAAGGAGTGTCCAGACGGGCCAGAACGCGCGGGTGATGCGCTCAGCCACCATCCCCGCCCGTGTCAATCGGACGGGCCAGACAAGGCCTTTCAGTGCCTTATGCGGAAGGGCTTTTATCCTGCTCACGCCGGTCGCCGGTCTCCGTTCTACTTTGATCGTGCGGGATTGCGCGTCAAAGCCACTCAGGCATGCTATCGCGATTTATCATCTCGTCATAGGTCGGACGCGCGCGAATGACAGCGAATTGATCCCCTTTTACGAGAACCTCGGGGATCATTGGCCTTGTGTTGTACTCAGACGCCATAACAGCGCCATATGCGCCAGCCGAGCGGAAGGCGATGACATCCCCGGCCTTCATCTGTGGCAAGGCACGCTGTTTGGCAAATGTATCACCGGATTCGCACACTGGACCGACAATGTCATAGCGCCGATACTCGGTACCTGGCGCAGGTTCGATCAGCGGCACGATATCATGATGCGCACCGTACATGGCAGGGCGGATCAAATCGTTCATCGCACTGTCAACAATCAGAAATTCCCGCTCTTCGCCAGATTTTACATAGATCACTTCGCTGACCAGCAACCCGGCATTTCCTGAAATCAGGCGGCCCGGTTCAATTTCGATTTCGCAGCCTAAATCGCCGAGGGTTCGCTGAATCACCGCGCCGTAATCCAAGGGCAAGGGCGGCGCGGAATTTGACCGCTCATATGGAATGCCAAGCCCGCCACCCAAATCAAGGCGGCGGATGTCATGACCATCGGCGCGAAGTTGCCCGGTCAGTTCTGCGACCTTGAGATATGCCTGCTCAAACGGTTCCAGATCGGTCAGTTGGCTGCCGATATGAACGTCTATGCCGACAATTTCGATTCCCGGCAAAAGGGCCGCGTCGGCATAGACGGCACGGGCACGGCTGATGGGAATGCCGAATTTGTTTTCCTTCTTGCCAGTGGCGATTTTTTCATGGGTCTTGGCATCGACATCGGGATTGACGCGAATGGTTATTGGTGCGCGTTTGCCTAAGGACAGCGCGACCTCATTCAACGCTGTAAGCTCCGGCTCACTTTCCACGTTGAATTGGCGGATACCACCTTCCAGAGCCGCACGCATTTCGGCGCGGGTTTTGCCAACGCCGGAAAAGACAATGCGGTCGCCCGGAACCCCTGCAGCTTTAGCCTTGAGGTATTCTCCGATCGAGACCACATCCATCCCGGCCCCGAGGGCCGCCAAGGTGCGGATCACGGCCAGATTGGAATTGGATTTCATCGCATAGCACACCAGATGCGGCAGGCCGCTCAGCGCCTCTTCGAACAGGCGGTAGTGGCGTTCAAGTGTCGCGCTGGAATAGACATAAAAAGGTGTGCCAACGACCGCTGCAATCTCGCTGAGCGCCACATCCTCGGCATAAAGCGCGCCATCACGGTATAGAAAATGATCCATAGGGTCGGCGCCTTATGTTGGGTCGTTCAGCATGGGTGCCGATCTACTGCAAGCGGGGCGACATGAAAAGCCACATCGGCCTGATCTAAAGGCTGCCCGATACACCCATTTTGACCTGGCCACTCAGTGTCAGCCCGGATTTCGTCGGCGGCTTGGGCGCACCATCGACCCCACACGCCGCGATCAGGCCGATAACCACAAGGCAAAGAAGCGCGCGCATCATGGGCTGACCGACACGCCAACCCCGGCAACCGAGGTGGACAGGCTAGGCACAACCTTGACGCCCGAGGGCGTGATACGAATGCCCGCATGAGCACGCGGTTGCGAGCATGCCGCGAGGGCAGAAATGACAAGCAGCATAACAATCCTCATCCAAGTCTGGCCTTCCAACGCGCGATCTGGGTGCGCACCTGATCGGGTGCGGTGCCGCCGTAACTCTGGCGCGAGGCCACAGAGTTGTGAACCCCCAATACGCCGAAAACCTTATCTGTGATTTCGGTATGGGCGGTTTTCATCTCATCGAGCGTCAGATCCGGCAGGTCACAGCCCTTCTTTTCTGCCAGTGCCACGAGGCTACCGGTCACATGATGGGCATCACGGAACGGCAGGCCCAGCGCGCGCACCAACCAATCGGCCAGATCCGTTGCCGTCGAAAAACCGGTGGCGGCGGCGGCTTCGAGATTGGCATGGTTGGCGCTCATGTCGCGCACCATGCCTTCCATCGCGGCCAAAGCCAGCATCAGGTTGTCGGCAGCGTCAAAGACCTGTTCCTTGTCTTCTTGCATATCCTTGGAGTAGGCCAGCGGCAGGCCCTTCATCACCATCATCAAGGCCACATTCGCGCCCATGATCCGCCCGATCTTGGCGCGGATCAGTTCGGCCGCATCCGGGTTTTTCTTTTGTGGCATAATGGATGAGCCGGTGGAAAACCGGTCAGACAGTGCGACAAATCGAAACTGCGCGGATGACCAGATCACCAGCTCTTCAGCAAAGCGCGACAGATGCATGGCGCAGATTGAAGCGGAACTTAGGTACTCCAGCGCGAAATCACGGTCGCTGACGGCATCAAGCGAATTGGCCATTGGCGCGTCAAAGCCAAGCGCGCTGGCGGTCATCTGCCGGTCAATCGGAAAAGAGGTGCCTGCAAGGGCCGCGGCACCAAGCGGGCTTTCATTCATCCGCGCGCGCGCATCCGCAAAGCGGCTGACATCACGGCCCAGCATTTCGACATAGGCCATCATATGATGGCCCCAGGTGACCGGCTGGGCGACCTGCAGGTGGGTAAAGCCCGGCATCACCCAATCGGCGCCGGCCTCGGCTTGCACCAAAAGCGCTTTTTGCAACGCCGTGAGGCCCTCAATCGCCGCATCTACCTGATCGCGTACCCACAGCCGGAAATCGGTTGCGACCTGATCATTGCGGCTGCGCGCCGTGTGCAGCCGTCCGGCCGGTTCGCCAATAATGTCTTTCAGCCGCGCCTCGACATTCATGTGAATGTCCTCCAGCGCGGTCTTGAAGGCAAAATTTCCACTCTCGATCTCTGACAAGACCGTGAGAAGGCCTTCCCGGATGGCTTCGGCATCGTTATCGCTGATGATACCTTGTGCGGCCAACATGGCCGCATGGGCACGGGACCCTGTGATATCTTGGGTGTAAAGCCGATTGTCGAAGCTGATCGAGGCGTTAATGGCCTCCATGATCGCGTCCGGCCCTGCGGCGAAACGCCCACCCCACATCGCGTTTTGGGTTTTGTCGGTCATCTTTTGCCCCCGGAGGCTTTCATGCGCTGGTTTCTCTCTGCCGTCCTCTACACGGCCCTTTCGCTCGGCGCAAATCCCTCGCTTGGCCAGAACACGGATCTTGAAAGCCTGCGTGAGGGATCGATGAAGAAGCTGGTATTCCTGGACACGCCCGTCGTTGCACCCGAAATCCCGTTTACGGATGCCTCGGGCGTTGAACACAGGCTTTCGGATTGGCGGGGTCAATATGTACTCGTGAATTTCTGGGCCACATGGTGCGCACCTTGTCGCAAGGAACTGCCCGCCCTTGATGCGCTTAACCGTGATTTCGCGACTAAGGGGTTTGCTGTCCTGACCATAGCGACGGGCCGCAACCCGGTGCCGGCCATCACGCGACTGTTCGCCGAAGTTGGTGTTGAGACCTTGCCAATATTGCTCGACCCCAGCCAAGATCTGTCGCGCGAGATGGGAGTATTCGGCCTGCCAGTGTCGGTACTTCTGGATACTGAGGGCCATGAAATTGCACGGCTTTCTGGTGACGCCGACTGGAATGGCGCAAGCGCCCGTACAATCATATCGACCTTGACCGGAGGCTGATCTTGCTTCGTCCCGGGCTTTGCCCGCGCCGATCCGCCGGGGGTTTCACCCCCGGACCCCCAGGATATTTGGACCAAGTGGAAACCTAGCGTCTATTGAGGGCAGCCACGCGCGCATGCGCCGGGCACGTGATGAGGTGGTCATTGACCATGCCCACGGCTTGCATGAAAGCATAGGTGATGACGGGTCCGCAAAAGCGAAAGCCTGCCTTTTTCAGATCTTTGGAAATCCGTTCGGAAAGCGGGGTCGAGGCCGGAACGTCCTTAAGCGTGAGAAACCGGTTTTGCAGCGGTGCGCCATCCATATAGCGCCAAAGGAAGTGATCGAAACCGCCTTGATCCTCAATTTCAAGATAGGCTTTCGCATTGCCGATAGTGGCCACAATCTTTGATCGTGAGCGCACGATGCCAGGATCGGCCAGAAGCCGCGCGACATCGGCATCACCCCAATTGGCAATAATCGCGGGGTCGAAACCATTAAACGCTGCGCGAAAGTTGTCGCGCTTCTTGAGAATTGTGATCCAGCTGAGCCCGGCCTGAAACCCGTCGAGGATCAGTTTTTCCCACAGTGCGCGCGCATCCCATTCCGGCACACCCCATTCGGTATCATGGTAGGCGGTGTAGATCGGATCGGTTCCGCACCAACCGCAGCGATCATCCATGGTTTGCTCCCTATTTTTGATCTGTGGACGAAACGCCGCAGATGTTTACCGGTTCTTATTCCCTTTTGCCCAATCTGAGCCGGTTCGGCGAGGAGATTGTGATGCAAAACCGCGGCAGGGTCAGGCGAAACCCTCATGAGCAAGGTCAAGACAGTCCCTTGAGTGCAGCCGTTGGTCTGCAAGACCGCGAAACCATGTCGATGGTGCGCCAAGCGCTGGAACGGCGTGACGTGCTTTTGGCGTTTCAGCCCGTGGTGCAAAGTGGCAATCCCAGCGCGCCCGCCTTTTATGAAGGCTTGATCCGGCTATTGGATGAAACTGGGCGCATCATTCCGGCCAAGGACTTTATTGAGACGATTGAAACCAACGAGCTTGGGCGAATCGTCGATTGCCTGGCACTGGAAATGGGCCTGAAAGCGCTTTGCCACGATCCGACACTGCGATTGTCGATCAACATGTCTGCCCGTTCCATCGCCTATCCGCGCTGGAATCAGGTGTTGCACCGCGGGCTGAAGGCCAGTCACACCGTCGCAGAGCGGCTGATTCTTGAGATCACCGAAAGTTCGGCCATGGTGGTTCCGGACATTGTTACTGTCTTTATGAGAGATCTGCAGGTGCAGGGCATTTCATTCGCGCTGGATGACTTCGGTGCGGGCTATACCTCGTTTCGCTATCTCAAGGAGTTCTATTTCGATATTATCAAGATCGATGGCCAATTCATCCGGGGCGTGGCGGACAATGCGGATAATCAGGTGCTGACTCAGGCGCTGCTGTCGATTGCCCGGCAGTTTGACATGTTCGCGGTGGCCGAATCTGTCGAGAACGCGCGCGATGTTGCCTGGCTGACCAGGATCGGAATGGATTGCATGCAAGGCTATTATTTTGGTGCACCGACCGTGACGCCACCGTGGAAAATCCCGCAGGCAAAACAACGGGCCTGACCTGCGGCCATGCGGTGCGCAGGCCAGGGCGAGACAAACTGCCCGTTGCGCTTGACCTTCCTGTCCCTTAGGTCATGCTGCGAAGCAGCGTTGGGGGGCCGCCCAAAACCTCTTAGCGCATCCGTCGCGCCTATTGAGAGGACCCCTGCCCATGACCAATGTTGTAATCGTCTCTGCTGCCCGCACGCCGGTCGGCAGTTTCAACGGATCGTTTGCCAATACGCCTGCCCATGATCTTGGTGCGGCCGTGCTGGAGGCCGTAGTGGCCCGCGCGGGCATCGACAAGGCCGAAGTTTCCGAGACGATCCTCGGCCAGGTGCTGACCGCCGGTCAGGGCCAGAACCCCGCGCGTCAGGCACATATCAATGCCGGTCTGCCGCAAGAAAGCTCTGCCTGGTCGATCAATCAGGTCTGCGGATCGGGCCTGCGCACCGTGGCCATCGGCGCCCAGCATATCCAGCTTGGCGATGCGGCGATTGTCGCCGCTGGCGGTCAGGAAAGCATGTCGCTCAGCCCCCATGTCGCGCATCTGCGCGCGGGCCAGAAGATGGGAGACATGAAGTTCATCGATTCGATGATCAAGGATGGGCTTTGGGACGCGTTCAACGGCTACCACATGGGCACGACCGCAGAAAACGTTGCCGAGAAGTGGCAGATCAGCCGGGAAATGCAGGATGCGTTTGCAGTTGCCAGCCAGAACAAGGCCGAGACCGCCCAAAAGGCGGGCAAGTTTGCGGATGAGATCGCCGCTTTCACGGTGAAGACCCGCAAAGGCGACATCGTGGTGGATCAGGACGAATATATCCGCCACGGTGCCACACTCGAATCGATGACCAAGCTGCGCCCGGCCTTTTCAAAAGAAGGCAGCGTGACGGCGGGCAATGCCTCTGGCCTGAACGACGGTGCGGCGGCAGTGCTTCTGATGTCCGCCGATGAGGCCGCCAAACGCGGGCTGACCCCGCTTGCGCGCATCGCCTCCTATGCGACTGCGGGGCTCGACCCTGCGATCATGGGCGTGGGCCCGATCCATGCCAGCCGCAAGGCGCTAGAAAAAGCTGGCTGGAACGCCGCCGATCTGGACCTGATCGAAGCGAATGAGGCTTTTGCGGCGCAGGCTTGTGCTGTCAACAAGGACATGGGCTGGGATCCGGCACGCGTGAACGTCAATGGCGGTGCCATTGCCATCGGCCATCCGATCGGCGCGAGCGGGTGCCGAATCCTTAACACTCTGCTATTCGAGATGAAGCGGTCCGGCGCTAAAAAAGGCCTCGCAACTCTGTGTATCGGCGGCGGCATGGGTGTGGCAATGTGTCTGGAACGCGCCTAACGCCCAGATTTTTCTGCAAATGCGAAAAACGCGGGCGCAATAATGTTGCGTCCGCGTTTTCTTTTCGGTAACAGAATTTCAAGCCCAATCACCCAATGGAGGAATCATGTCGAGAGTAGCTTTGGTCACTGGCGGATCGCGCGGCATTGGCGCCGCAATTTCTGTCGCCCTGAAAAATGCGGGCTACAAGGTTGCGGCCAACTACGCCGGCAATGACGAAGCCGCCGCCGCTTTCACCAAGGAAACTGGCATTCCGACCTACAAATGGTCGGTCGCCGATTACGATGCCTGCGCTGCAGGCATCGCCAAGGTCGAGGCCGAACTGGGCCCGGTCGAGGTTCTGGTAAACAACGCCGGCATCACCCGCGATGCGATGTTCCACAAAATGACACCGCAGCAATGGAAAGAGGTGATCGACACCAACCTTTCGGGCGTCTTCAATATGACCCATCCGATCTGGGGCGGTATGCGTGACCGAAAGTTCGGCCGCGTGGTCAACATCTCTTCGATCAACGGCCAGAAGGGGCAGGCCGGGCAGGCGAACTACTCCGCCGCCAAGGCGGGTGATCTTGGCATCACCAAGGCGCTGGCCCAGGAAGGTGCGCGTGCAGGCATTACCGTAAACGCGATCTGCCCCGGCTATATCGGTACTGAAATGGTGCGCGCGATAGACGAGAAGGTGCTGAACGAACGGATCATTCCGCAGATCCCGGTTGGCCGTCTGGGTGAGCCCGAGGAAATGGCAAGAATTGTTGTGTTCCTTGCGTCCGACGATGCGGGTTTCATCACCGGGTCGACGATCTCGGCCAACGGCGGCCAGTTCTTCGTATAACTTTTATGTGAGCTTATAAAAGGGGCCGGTCTTGTGACCGGCCCTTTCTCGTTTCACAGACTATTCGGGTCCAAAACGACGACGGCCGCCCAAAGGGCGGCAGCGAGTATTGGATTAGCTTTGACTCAGACGGGCGATTTCTTCTTTGATTCGCATCTTTTTCTTTTTCAGATCGGCTATAGTCAGATCATCCGAACCGGGTTGGCGTTGCGCCTCTTCAACGGCTTCAGACAGGTTTTGGTGTTTTTTGCGAAGCTCCTGCAGGTGTGAACCCAGCGACATAGGCATCTCCTCTCCTGTGAACCATGTCACAATTCCATCACATAAGACGTGTCATGTCACGCAGAACCGTACCCGCCCTGCGAGACAGTCAGGTTGCTACGCAACTAATTGCTGATTCGTTAACAATTCAGAAGAATAGCGCCTCGCCGTCGCGCAAAACTGACCGAGCAATCGCGCTATAATCATCACCGTCAGCACAATGTGCCTCTCCGTCATGCAAGATCACCGGTGCCGCCAGCCGAAAAGCACCGCGCGCGCCTTTTCGTGCACGCATGATGACGCGGTTGGCGTCCTTCCCCTGTCGTGATGTCAAGGGCAAGACCACTGTGCTGCCTGCCTTGGCTGGGAGTGCGGACAATAGATCACCTAGCCGGTCTGCCGCCTGAATGAATGTCAGCCACCCACCCGGCTTCAACCGCTTCAGCCCGGCGTCGATCCAGTTGGCGAGCGGAAGCGCCTCACGCAGTGCCATCTCTCGCCCTTTATCTGTGGCACGGGTGCCTCCGCCAAGGGGGTAGTAAGGCGGATTGGCAATGACATGATCGAAGCTCTGCGCCCGAAGAGACAGCGGCATCGCCTCCAGATCTCCTTCTTCAACGGTGAACATAATCTGATTTGCAGTCGCATTGGCCCGTGCAAGCGCTGCGTAGCCCGATTGCAGTTCCAACCCGGTCAACGCCAGTCCCGGCACGCGGGAGGCAAGACAAAGGCTTGCCACTCCGGCGCCACAGCCAAGCTCCAACACGGTGTCACCCGCCCGCGCAGGAACGGCTGCGGCCAGCAGAACCGGGTCCATTGCCGCACGATATCCGTCGCGCGGCTGGGAAATCCGCAGCCGCCCGCCCAAGAAACCGTCTTCTGTCAGCTCGTTCGCGCCAAACATGCTAAATTTCGATCTCATTATCCTTCAGGACGGCGCGCGCCATGAACAGGTCGGCATCTCGCACCATCAACCGGCGTGGCAATATGCCAATGGAGCCTTCAAGCACGCTCATATGGACGTCCATCTGAAAGACGGCTATACCCTCACCGTCAAGAAGGGCTGTCGCATAGGCGAGTATCGTCGGGTCAGTGGTGCTGAGAAGCTCTTTCATATTCCAAGACTTAAAGACATGACCCCGGTCTTGTCGAGTGAACATGAGAACCGCATGAGCCTGGATGAAGCTTCGCAAAAACCGCATGACCGGCTTAGCGCCTGGTTGGCCGTGGATTTGGAGCAGGTCAATGCGCTGATCCGCACGCGCATGGCATCCGAACACGCACCGCGTATTCCGGAGGTTACGGCACATCTGGTTGAAGCCGGCGGCAAGCGTCTGCGCCCGATGCTGACCCTCGCGGCCGCGCGGCTATGCGGTTATCAGGGCGATCATCACATCCGGCTAGCGGCCACGGTTGAATTTATACACACGGCCACGCTCTTGCATGATGACGTGGTGGATGAAAGCGCCAAGCGGCGCGGCCGCCCAACAGCCAATCTTTTGTGGGATAACAAGTCTTCGGTACTGGTGGGTGATTATCTTTTTTCACGCTCGTTCCAGCTGATGGTTGAAACCGGCTCTTTGCGGGTGCTCGATATTTTGGCCAACGCATCCGCTACGATCGCCGAGGGCGAAGTGCTGCAGTTGTCCGCAGCCCAAGATCTGCGAACGGACGAATCGGTCTATCTCAAGATTATCCGGGGCAAGACAGCTGCCCTGTTTTCGGCTGCAACCGAAGTTGGTGGCGTGATCGCCGGCGCGCCGGAAGATCAGGTGCGCGCCCTTCACGCCTACGGTGACGCGCTAGGGATCGCCTTTCAGATCGTCGATGACCTTCTCGACTATTCGGGTAGCAATGCGGCGATTGGTAAGAACACCGGCGATGATTTTCGTGAGCGCAAGCTGACGCTTCCGGTGATCAGGGCGGTTGCCAAGGCAACCCCCGATGAACGGGAGTTTTGGCGCCGGGTGATTGAGAAAGGCGATCAGCGCGACGGGGATCTTGCCCATGCCGTCGCGTTGATGAACCGTCACGGCACATTGGATTCAACACGCAACGAGGCAATGGCTTGGGCCACAAAGGCGCGTGCTTCGTTGTCTTATCTGCCCGCGCATGAGCTTCGGGATATGTTGACGGATCTGGCCAATTACGTCGTTGCCCGCATCAGTTGACTGGCACGGCGCGCAACGGATCTACCAGCGCTTCAACGCCTCTTCATCCGCATCTTTCGCAGCCACCCATTCAGCTCCGTCCGGGCCCGTTTCCTTTTTCCAGAACGGCGCACGGGATTTGAGGTAGTCCATCAAGAAATCCGCGGCTGCAAAGGCTGCGGCCCGGTGGCGCGCTGCGGTGGCAACCATCATGATCGGTTCATGGGGCAACAATGTGCCATGTCGATGGATTACCAAAACATCCGTAAGGTTCCAGCGGGCGCAGGCTTCATCGGCCATCCCGGCAATCGCCTTTTCGGTCATTCCCGGATAGTGCTCTATATCCATCTTGGTCAGCGTGCCACGTTCATCACGCACCACACCAAGGAAGCTAACAACGGCACCGGCATCACGCACTGTACCCGCGAAAGCCGCGCATTCCGCTCCATAGTCAAACGGTTCGGTCTGAATGCGAACAGGCATCAGCTAGCCGCCCGTCATCGGCGGAAAGAACGCGACTTCGCGCACACCACGAAGTGACGCGGTAAAGTCAGACAGCTCCTGATCCAGCGCGACGCGCAACGCCGTGGTATCGGCAAAGGCTGCGGCATACCGATCTTCGCGCGCGCGCAGCTCGTCCACAAGATCGGCAACCGTTGCGGCGTTGGTTTCCAACCGTTCACGCGGGCATCCGATACGCTCGCGCACCCAAGCGAAATAAAGAAGGTCAATCATGTTTCGTCCCTGAGGTGGGGCAATGCTTTGCGGAAATAATCCCAACCCGTCACGAATGTGAGAATTGCCGCGATCCAGATCAAGCCAAGCCCAACGAATGTCGCGTATGACGAACACCCCCGCACGCCGCAGGACCGCAAAGGATCCGCAAGACCGGCCGTCACGAGATTTGCATACTCATCAGGCGTGAGTCCACGTCGGGCAATGCCTTCCAGATGCTCAAGTCCCGTGCCCAAAAACAGCACGGCAATTGCAACCATCTGGGCAGTGGTCTTCCATTTTGCGAGGTTTGTTACCTTCAACAGGCTTGCCCTACTTCCCAGGTATTCGCGCAGACCCGAGACAAACACCTCACGAAACAAGATGACCGCGGCAGGCAGGATGAGCCAAGGGTTCATCCCGGAATAGCCAGTAATCACCATGATCGCGATCACCACCATCGCTTTGTCCGCAATCGGGTCCAGCATGGCGCCGAACTTGGATTCTTGCTTCCAGGCCCGGGCAAGGTAGCCATCAAAATAATCTGTAATTGCTGCCGTAACGAACAAGGCGAGTGCAAACCAATCGGCAAGCGGTCGATGGAAATACAAAAACATCACGGCTACGCCAGGTGCGGCGAAAAGGCGCAAAACCGTGAGGATGTTTGGTATCGTCCACCGCATGACCGCACCCTATCCGATAGTCAGTCTCAGGGGGAAGAGCGATAATACGCTTTGGTAAGACCATGGTCCGAATGATCGAAGGGCTATGGTCTGGCGCGCAACCAGTCCGAACGTGACAGTTAGGTGACAGCTTTGTAACAGCCGCATCAACGCGCCCGCATCTAACCAGGACGAATATCAATGATAACCTTCACGGACCCGATTTGGGAACTGGTCGCTCGCTTCGCGATCAATTTGATCGCAATGACGTTGTTGATATTTGGAATGTATTACCGGCGCTATCGCGACCGGGAGCTGGCAACATCTGCGTCCATGTTCAACATCTTCGCCTTTGCTGTACTCACGATCCTGTCCAGCGTGGAATTCAGCATTGCAGCCGGATTTGGCCTTTTCGCAATTCTTGCCCTGTTCAGCCTACGCTCAGAACAGATTGAAAAGATCGAAATCGCCTATTTCTTTGGTGCAATTGCCATTGCGGTTATCTGTTCTGTGCTTGGGACAAGCATACTGATGGTATTGATGGTCACAAGCTTTGTGGTGATTGCCGCCTGGGCGCTTGATCATCCCAAAATGCTAAAATTCGCACATAGTGCCAAGCTGACCCTTGATGCAATCGACCCTGAAATTTTGTCAGACACGGAGAAAACCCGCGCCGATCTTTCGGCGCGGCTTGGCGTTGAAGTGATGACATTTCAGATACTCGAATTGAACTACGTCAACGATATGGCGCGTCTTAAAATTCAGTACCGCGGCTAGGAGGGCAGAGAATGTCGTACTACAGGCCAAATTTGAATATGGGATGGCTTCTGGATGGGTTTGCCCCCATCTCGCTGGATACGCTTAACGGCAAGGCTGAAATGCTGTCCCGCATCGACAATAAATACGTGGTGGATCGGTGGTCGCTAGAGCGCATTTTGCCGGAATTACACGCCAAGTTCGACGTCCTTGAAATCGAAAACGTGCGTGCATTCACCTATGAAACCCGTTATTTTGATACGGAAGAACGCAGCGCCTATTATGAGCATCATCAAGGCCTGCGCAAAGGTTTCAAGGTGCGCGTGCGCCACTATGCAGATGCAGGCGTGAGCTTTTTGGAAGTTAAGGTCAAAGGTCAGCGCGGCATGACCGTAAAGCACCGGCTTCCCTATGCACCAGATCGCTCGATTGGCCTGAACGGCGCGGCCAAAACATTCGCGCGCGACACATATACCGAACACTATAGCAAGCCGTTCAACTATGATCTGCAGCCCGCACTGGACATCCGGTACAAGCGGATAACGTTGGTCGCGAAATCGGGTGGGGAGCGCATGACAATTGATGCGCGGCTTCATTTTAACAGCGGTGACAAATCACTAGATGCAAGCAGCGATGTATTCATCGTTGAAACCAAATCCGCACTCGGCCGTGGGTTCGGCGACAAGTACCTGCGCAGCGTACATGCGCGGCCCACAAAAAAGTGCTCGAAATATTGCATAGGGATGGCTGCGCTGGGCGAAGTGAAGCGCTGGAACCGCTTTATGCCGACAATGCGCAGACTTGGTTTGATTGACGGAACAGAGCTGGTGCATCGGCCCAAGGTTCTTGCGGCTGCGTAGGGGCACAGACCTTGGTCTGAAATGGCTTGGGCGTACGTCTGATAAACTGCCAGACGTCCGTACATATCGTCAGCGAAGTAAACCGTCATGATTGAGGTACGCAAACCAAACAAGGAGAGAGAACATGCGTATCTTGCCAGCACTATCTGCAGTTTCGTTTTGCTTGCTCTTGACGCCAGCGACGGCAAAGACATCGGGGATGTTGGGGGCTGAAGCACCCGCGCCATTCAACATTGACACGGCAACAACCGATACGGACGGCAGCTTTATTTTGTCACGCCGCGGTGGTCGTGACGATGGCGGTCACGGCAGACGAGGTGGCCGGGATGACGACGACCACGGTCACGGACACGGAAATGGCCACCGTAGTGGTGGTCATGGTGCTGATGGCAGTTCCGATGATGACGTGAGTGGATCAGGCCGTCGTCGTCCACGAGTTCCTGGCGGATCAGGTTGTGATGATGCCAATGACATCCGCGAACATGCGGAATGCAGCTAATCGAAGATCGTAGCCATCGCGACGGCCTTCCATCGGACGTTGGTCATCATCCGACCAACGTCCGATGCATTTTGGTTTGCTCCGTGTAATATAGGCCGAGGAAGGGCGCCTATCCATATGGATTCAGTGATTGCTGTGAAACCTATCATTCGACTGGCTCTAGGTCTGTTGATTGTCCTCTTTCCCATTGAGATTGAGGCGACATTTTTGCATGGGTTGTCGATCAATCTACGAGTTGATGCCGCCGATGCCAAGGGAAGCAACAGCGGCAGCGGTGGCGGCGGTGGGAGTAACAGTGGTAGCGGAAGCAGCAACAGCGGCAGCGGTAGTGGTGGGAGTAACAGTGGCAGCGGAAGCAGCAACAGCGGCAGCGGTAGTGGTGGGAGTAACAGTGGCAGCGGCAGTGGCCATGATGACGATGACGATGACGATGACGATGACGATGATCAGAGCGGCTCGTCTGGCCGGAGCAACTCGGGTTCCGATAAAAAGCCCACACTTCTGAGAATTGAGATTGTGAATGGCGGTGTCCGACTGCGCTATTCAGATGGGAGTCGTGAGGAAATTCGCAACGGTCAATACCAGCGTAAAAGTGCAACTGGCCGAACCTTGGAACGCCGGCCCGCCCGTGGCAGCGACATAGCGCATGTGCGGTCATTGGCCGATCGCACTGATGTGCTGGATCAGGCCGATAGCACCGACAAGACTGCCCGCGCCGTTATGGTCACCGGGACCGACCCGGATATTGATGTGCTTTTTTCCAATGGCTGGCGGGAACGGATCGACAACGGTCGCTATATATTGACGGATCAGTTCGGGCGTGCCGTAGTCAACCGGCAAGCCAAATCTGATGATCAGATCCGGTTGAAAAAATACCGAAAATAGACCGGCACTTACAACGCAGTTTTGGTCCAGGCGTCATGGGCGATCAATGCCGCCTCGACCCTGTTGCGGGCGTGGAGTTTGCCCAGAATCGTGGTCATGTAATGTTTGACCGTCTTTTCCTGCAAATTCAGCTGATCAGCCACTTCCCGGTTGCTTTGCCCAATTGCGACAAGGCGCAAGATGTCTTCTTCACGCTTTGTCAGATCATCTATCGGGTTTGCCTGCGCTTTTTTTGGCGTTTGCATGATCTTAAGAACTTGCGCTGCAAGCCCTGGCGACACGTGCGCCTCTCCTTTGGCAATCCCTTTCAATATATGCCGAAGCTCATCCGCAGAGACTCCCTTCAATACGTAGCCCACCGCGCCGGCCTGAAGGGCGGCCGTCACGTCTGCGTCGTTTTCTGAGACGGTCAGCATGGCAACATACTTTGCCGTTTTGGCTTCAACAATGCGGCCTGCAGCCACGATTCCATTGCCAGGCATCGACAGGTCCAAAAGGGCAATGTCGGGCTTGAATTCAGCCGCCAACCTGACTGCGTCATCAGCCGATGCCCCGACACCCACAACTTCAAACTCACCGGTTTCAGCTATGCTTTGAATCAAACCATCGCGAAATATCGGATGGTCATCTGCCACAATCAATCTGGTTTTCATGCTGTCACACCTCGTCCGCCAACAATAACGTCAACCTTGTTCCTTTGCCTAATGCACTTTCGATGCTGATCGACCCCCCGATGCTTTCGGCGCGGTCAATCAGACCAAGTAGGCCCTGACCACTGTCGTCTTTGACTTCTCGCGGCAAGTTCGGGTCGAATCCGGTGCCGCGATCAACAATTTCAACTATGGTTTTATTTGTCCCACCGGTCACTTGCACTTGCGCGGATGTTACATGCCCGTGCCGAAAGGCGTTTGACAAACCCTCTTGCAAAAACCGATAGATGCAGAGCTTTTCCGCATATCCCAGATGTTTGGGCTCGTTCCCGGCAAACTGCGCTTTGATCGTCATTCCGGTCTGCTTTTCATTCTCGGATGTGGCACGCCGAACAAGGCTTGGCAGATCAAGCCTATCAAGATCGGGCACAGACAACCCACGAGAGATCGCCCGGATTTCGTCTAAGGCATGATTTAGCGTATTCCGGATGTCGTAGGATTTGTGTGCTTGATTTTCCTTTAGCGCAGCGTCCAATCGCAACGCCACCAACGACAGGTGCTGAGCAGGCCCGTCATGCAAATCTGATCCGATCCGCCGAATGGCGCGTTCAGTCTGGGCCGTAGCGCGTGAACTGGCCGTAATGGCGCGACGCCGCAATGCGTTGTTTTGGGTGGCCAATGCTTCGGTTGCCCGAAGTTGATCTTGCAGCCGGATACGCTGGTCTTGAATGGTCTTGCCACCGGCCTGAACCACGCCAAACAGCAGCAAGCCGCTGGCAAGGAATGCAGAGCCAACGATCAACCAGCTTTTGCGGCTTGCGTCGGACAGGTCGCGTTCCAGAATATCGGCACGTTCGTAGAACTCGGCTACTGCAATGACACGTCCGCTCCACGTTTCACGCACAGGGCTATAGACCTCAAGCAACGGGACCCCAAGCGATGCCTCTGCGTGGTCTTCCAAATCATTGAGGTCTTCGAAGGACGCTGCAACCTGTCCGTTCCAAGCCGCGCGCAGGTCTTCGGACGGCTCAAATGTTTGGCCGATCAAGGCCGGATCCGAGGCCTGAACGATCAGTCCACCCGATTTCCAGATCTTATACGATACGACCCGGTCGCTGAGTGTCGTGTTGGAAAAAATTTCCTCAATTGCCTGTATTGCAGGCTCCGAAAGCGTGTCGCTTGATACAAGGTCCTGGCTGAGTGGAGAGATAAAGCTTTCCATATAAGATGCCGCTGCGACCGCCGAGTTCTGAACGACGGCTTGTTCAATTTTTGATGAGACCCACAATCCAACCCCAAGCATGGTGACGACCATAACCAACGCTCCGGCCAATAAAAATTGGCCGGGCAACGTCAAATGGCCCCATCGCTGAAGTGGTCCGGTCATTTTCATCATGGGAAGTGTAACAACTTAGGGCGTTGGTGGTACCGACTTTCGTCGGACTGTGTTGAGCGGCGAGCATCTTGGCAGAACCATCGCCCCGCATGTACGGATGCGTTTGAAAACGGAAAGGGCCGCTCCGTGTTGGAGCGGCCCTCCGAGATCTACGGAGATGGGCCAGTTAGGGTGTCGAAGGTCGACATGGCCCAGTCGGGGTTTGAAACCCTTGGGTCTGCCCTTAGGCCACGGCCCCCCCGACTGTCCTAATACCTCTCTCCAATATCACTCTAGACACTGGATCACCTCCTTTCTCTGCGTTGCCGTTATCTGCAGGCTGCCACAGATTTTCAAATTGTCAAAATATTTTTACACAACTTTTGCTGTCAATCTTGTAACAATTAGACGGAATGGCACCAGTGCTAGTAGGGCAAGCAATAATTTCACTCCCCAATCGGCAACCGCAAGAGACACCCAAAGAGGTGCTGTTGGACCCATACCCAGAAGCGGCAAAGCCTCGGCCGCCCAACTGACGTCATTGGTCGGCTCTAGAAACGTCAATGCGCCCGCAAAGGCCACAGAAAAGAAGATCGCCGTGTCCAGCGTTGCGCCGATCAATGTGGAGACCAATGGCGCAGTCCACCAGCGCCCCGCGCGAAAGCGGTCAAAGACCTGCACGTCAACCAACTGCGCGAAAAGGAAGGCAAGACCGGAGGCAAGCGCGATGCGCAGGGTTACGATTGGGCCGAATTCACCCATGATCTGCGTGCCGATCAGCGAGCAGATCACACCGGTGATGAAACCAGCAACGACCACTTTGCGCGCGGCAGTGGTGCCGTAAATGCGGTTGGTAAGGTCTGTGACCAGAAAGGCGAACGGGTAAGTGAAGGCGCCCCATGTCAGCCATTGGCCAAAGAGGTGTTGCACCAGAATATTCGAGGCCACCACGATGGCAGCCATGGCAAGAATGCCGGGGATCAGATTGCGTTTCATTTCAGTTCCGTTTTTTACAAGGTTGCGGCGACTTGGGCCCGCATCTTACGGGACGTCGCGGCACCTACGCGCTTGCCCCGGTTCGGTCAAGTCATTCGGCGATGCGGTAGTCGACTATCTCGGTCGATCTAAACGGGACGAAGTTGTTGTCTGATACCATCGTCAACCGAATGTCGCCCTGAGTGTCGCGCCAGACGGCAAGCCCTTCCAGATTGTCATGCTGTCCCGCTGATGTTTCAAGGATCACCTCATCGGCGGCAACCTGATCACCCAGAATGGTGATCCGCCGCACCCGGCTCATGAAACCGACAAGCCCCCAATAGTCCCGTTCAAGAATGTAAAGCCGCCCATCCGGCCCGAAATCTGCACCAACCGGGGCCCAGCTGCCGTTGCGGCGCAATGTAAACGGGTGGCTCCATTGATTGTTGCGAAACAGGAAGACGGGGATTTGACTGCTGAAGGAGTAGGGGCGTTCAGGCATTGTATAAAGCGCGCCATCATCGTCCATGGCCAAGGCTTCAGGCCCGCCGTTGATCTGCATGCCTTCGAAATATTCAGGCCAGAACTCCTGCATCCAGAATCGCCCGCCTTGTCCATACATGACGACCCGGTCTTGGGTTTCATATGAAATCAGCAGCTTGCCATCGGGCGCAATTGCAACCCCTTCCGCGTCATCGGACGGTTCGTGCAAGGGCTTGCCGTGGGACGAGAGCGGAACATAGGCCGGGTCGGTTTCAACCGAAATCACAGCACCGTGCGCGCCGCGGATCATCTGGCCCGTAAAAACTGCGGCCGAGTCTGAGACAGCGACGAAACCCGTGCCACCTGGCATAAAATCAAACCCGGAAATCCCGCCAAACCTATCATCTGGTTCCGTCCAGACAAACCGGCCAACAAACTCTGCAACCGGTTCCGCGCCCGCGACGCTGGCCGCCACCAAGGCGGCACAGGTCAGTCCGATGCCAGAACCGCGGCGCATTGCCGTGGCAAATCCGCCAGAGTGTAGTCGCGTGCACCCTTCTTTTTCGGACCTTTGGGTTTTTTCTGTTTTTTCGGTTTGGTCGATGTTTTGGGCTTTTCCAGATAGGTCGTAACCCACCAGTTCAGCGTTTCGTCGCAGCCATCGCCGCCTTTGGACAGTACGGCCACCGTGGGCTTTTGAGTGTCGCACCGCCGCGATCCTTTGGGGCATTTCAACCGCACATGAAAATGAGTGTTATGCCCATATAAAGGACGGATTTTCTGAAGCCAGAGCTTATCGCTGGATCTGGCCGATTTACACATCTCTACCTTTACCGCGGCGGCGACGAAGATCCGGTCAACGCGCGGATCAGAGGCAGCGGCGCGCAGCAACTGGTGATGTGTGCGGGTCCAATTGCCGTTCACGCGCTTTTGATCCTCGGTCCGAACGGAAATTGAACTGATTTTTTCCCGTTCGCCTCGGGTCAGGTTCAGCCGTTTGGGCGGCAACATCCAGATGTCGGCATCCAGCCCGATCTGATGGCTGGAATGGCCCGAGGTCATTGGCCCACCACGCGGTTGGCTCATGTCACCTACATAAAGCCCGGCCCACCCAAGGTTGCGCGCCGTTGCTGACAGATCCGCGACGTATTGCACCAGTTCCGGATGGCCCCAATTGCGGTTGCGGCTGAGGCGCATCGCCTGCCATGTCGGGCCGGTTTCGGGCAGTTGCGCAAACCCGCCGCCACAGCCTTTCGCATATGTCCCAATGGACTGGGGCGCTTGCGACGAGGCACTTCGCTTTGCCCCAAACATCTTATTGGCCAACTGCTCCGCCTGCACCATAGACGCCGCTAAAGCCAATATCGCAACCAGCAGCCAAACCCGCATCAGCTTTCCCCACCATTAGGATTGACCCGAAGCATCAAGATCAACCCAATTGCAAAAAGAACGACCAAAGGAACGATACCAAGCTGCTGACTGCCTGTCATGTCCGTGACGATACCGATGGACAGCGGCGCAATGAATGAGGTCGCTTTGCCGGCAAGGGCGTAAAGACCAAAGGCCTCAGTGATCCGTTCAGGATGGGCCTGGCGCACCATCATCGTACGGCTGGCAGTTTGCAACGCCCCGCCAGCAGCCCCGATCAGGGCTCCCAGTGCGTAAAAGGCAATATCGGGTGCCGAACTCTCAGGCCCGACGGGGACACCAAAGACAGATGTGCGCGACACGAATACCACCGCCAATGCAACAAGCGTCAGCACGATCACGTTCAGCACAATCACAGGCTTTGGACCATACCGATCATCCGCACGACCGCCAAGCCATGCAAAAATAGCGCCGGTCACGATCGCCAAAAGGCCGAATTTGCCTGTATCCGTGATCTGCCAGTTCAAGACCCCGGCGGCATAAATTCCCCCGAACGTATAGATCCCGTTCAGCGCATCGCGGTAGAACATCGATGACAGCAAATAGGCTGACAGGCTCTTTTGGCTTGGCAAGCTTGCCAGGCTGACCTTCAAATCCGGCAGAGCGCTGCGCACAGCTGCCATGATCGGCATGGCCGCCTTGTCGCGCGGTTCGCGGACCCACAAAAAGAACGGGATCATGAACACGGCAAACCAGATCGAGGTCAGCGGCCCCACGATACGCGTCCCATCCCTTGTAGCGGGGTCCAGACCAAACATCGGCGGCAATCCGATCAGCGTTTTGCCGGTATTCTTGTCGATCTGAAACAGGGCCAGCATCAGGACCAGGGCAATCAGCCCGCCGACATATCCAAACGCCCAGCCCGCCCCGGAAATGCGCCCAATCTCTTCGCGGGTGCCCAGATCAGGCAACATTGCGTTGGTAAAGATTGTGGCGAACTCCATGCCTATCAGGCCGATGGCAAAGGCAAGCATTGTCAGCGTCAGGTTGAAGCTTCCCGGCGCTGTCCACCAAAGCAGATATGAGCCAACCACATACATGGCCGAAAACAGCCAGATGAACCGCATCCGACCGCCGGCTTTATCGGCCACCGCACCCAACACGGGTGCCAGTATTGCGATAAGCAGCCCGGCCAGACCAATTCCGTAGCCCCAGGCCGCTTGTGCTTTTGAGCCGTCGCCCAACAAATCTTTCACGTAAGGAGCAAAGATGAACGTCAATAGCAGCGTGTTATAGGGTTGGCTTGCCCAGTCGAAGAAAAACCATCCCCAGATCCGTTTTCGCACCGCTACGTCCATCATCAGCACCTCTCCCGAGTTTGAGGCGATCAAGCCTGAAAATCCAGCTAAGCACAAGGCACCGAAAGGCTGTCACGCGACAGATTACCCAGTGTTTGGAAATGCATCCATACCCCGTTGTGGCGGC
Organism: Albidovulum sp.; assembly: GCA_049646285.1. GTDB lineage: Bacteria > Pseudomonadota > Alphaproteobacteria > Rhodobacterales > Rhodobacteraceae > Albidovulum. The sequence goes on from JBARVN010000006.1 coordinate 30,711, forward strand.
CATGGGCGTAGCGCATCCGCCGATATCCATGCCTGCACCCAAGCCGGCAGGGCCGGGCTATCAACATCTTGGCCCAACGCGGCCAAAACCTCGGATGGAGGCACGATCCCTTGCCGGGACGTCACAGCTGAACGGAGTAGCATATGACTGGTGCATTCGCCCGCTCGCCACATGCTTTGTTCCATATAAAGAAAGCGTGTGTCCCAGCCAATACAGCGGCTGTGCATTTCCAACCGGTCGAACATGCGGACCCGACGGCGGTACCGCACGGTGTTGCCAGCGACTGTGATGCCCCAGCGCTCTTGCCGGATCAACCGCGCCAACCCGGTACGGACTGCCAACGGAATACGCCCCAGATCAAACAGGGTCAGGGTTCTGCCGTTGTTCAGCTCGACCCACAGATCCAGATCCCAAGGCCAGCAGATATGATGCGAAACATGCGTACCCGTCAGGGGTAAAGGTGCGGCGCGGCGGCTGGTCCAGATTTCTTTCGCCATTCGTGCGAACGGATACATTGCTCAGCCTTTCTTGATACTTTCGTACCGAGGTGGTGCAATCATTGTCAGCCGTCAATGCAAACGTCGCGTTAGGTGGTTGCGCTCTTTCGGGCGGCGGCTTACCTCTGTTCCGACCCAAGAGAACCGGAGATACACATGGTTTCGCTCTTTCAAGCGCTGATGCTGATCCTCAACGTGATTTGGTGGATCATGATCGCGCATATCGCCATGTCTTGGCTGATAAATTTTCAGGTACTCAACCTGCGCCAACCGATGGTTCAGCAGATCTGGTACGGCCTGAACCGTCTGCTGGAACCGATCTATGCGCGGATCCGGCAGTTTTTGCCAAGCACGCCGGGGCTGGATCTGGCGCCATTGGTGGCCTTCATCCTTCTGATCATCATTCGCCAGACGCTTGCCAATAATGCGGGCTTTTTCTACGGCGTCTGAGCCTTGCCACCGGGCGGCGGCTGTGAAATGGTCGCCGCAATCGAGCATATAAAGAGCCGCGAGCCATGACCCGCGCCGAGGGACTTCTCTCTTCCGTATTCGGATTCTCTGAATTTCGACCTGGACAGGCCGAGATCGTGTCTGCCGTGGCTGACGGGAAAAACACGCTTGCGATCATGCCAACCGGGGGCGGCAAGTCCCTGTGTTTCCAGCTGCCCGCGCTATTGCGCGACGGGGTGACAGTGGTGATTTCGCCCTTGATCGCCCTGATGCGCGATCAGGTACGCGCACTCAAAGCTGCCGGCGTTGAGGCAGGTGCGCTGACCTCGGGCAACACCGAAGAAGAAACCGAAGAGGTTTTTGCCGCGCTGGACGCGGGCACATTACGGCTGCTTTACATGGCACCGGAACGTTTGGCGTCTGGTGGAACGCTCACGCTGTTGCGCCGGATCGGCACCAGCCTTATCGCAGTTGATGAGGCGCATTGCGTCAGCCAGTGGGGCCATGATTTCCGCCCCGACTATCTGCGTATCGGTGAGTTGCGCCGCGCGCTCAACGTGCCGCTGGCAGCCTTCACTGCGACGGCAGATGAAGAAACCCGGACTGAGATTGTCACGCGATTGTTTGATGGCGACCCGCCCGAAACGTTCTTGCGGGGCTTTGACCGCCCAAACATTCATCTGGCGTTTGAAGTCAAAGACCAACCGCGCCAGCAGATCCTAGCCTTTGCGGCCGCAAGGCGCGGCCAATCGGGCATCACCTACACCGCGACGCGCGCCAAAACCGAAACGCTTTCGGCGGCATTGCGCGCCGAAGGCCATGTGGCATGCCACTACCATGGCGGCATGGCATCCGAAGATCGGCGCGAGGTCGAGGCACGGTTTCAACGCGAAGACGGATTGATCGTGGTCGCGACTGTGGCCTTTGGCATGGGTATCGACAAACCCGATATCCGCTGGGTCGCGCATGCTGATCTGCCAAAATCAATCGAGTCCTACTATCAGGAAATCGGCCGCGCCGGCCGGGATGGCGCGCCTGCCGAAACGCTCACCCTATACGGCCCCGAAGACATCCGCCTTCGCCGTGCGCAAGTTGATGAGGGCTTGGCTCCGGGTGATCGCAAGGCCGCGGACCATGCGCGGCTGAATGCGCTTTTGGGTCTGGCGGAGGCCACGTCATGCAGGCGGCAAAAGCTGCTGGGCTATTTTGGCGAAACCTCTTCCCCCTGCGGCACCTGCGATCTGTGTGACACGCCGCCCGAGGTTTTTGATGGGACGGATGCGGTCCGCAAAGCGTTGTCCGCGATCTTACGCACGGGCGAAAGTTTTGGGGCCGGGCATCTGATTGACGTCCTGACCGGGGCATTGACCGACAAGGTCCGTCAACGCCGCCATGACGAGTTGCCGACATTTGGCGTTGGCAGCGACCTTCCCAAACCGCAATGGCAGGCGGTGTTTCGCCAGATGATGGGCCTTGATCTGATCCGCCCGGACGCTGAACGGCACGGTGCGTTTCGCATGACCGAGGCCGCACGGCCGATCTTGCGCGGCGAAGCCGAGGTGACGCTGCGCCGTGATACGATCCGCAAAGCCGTCAGCAAACCCACGGTGCGGATGCAGGTCTCGGATGAAGACGCGCCGCTTTTGTCTGCCCTGAAAGCGAAACGTCGGGCGCTGGCCGAAGCGGCACGCGTGCCCGCCTATGTGATATTCCCCGACCGGACGTTGATCGAAATGGCGGAGAAACGGCCTTCGACACTGGATGAGATGGCGCGGGTGAACGGCGTCGGTGCTAAAAAGCTGGAAAGTTTTGGTGCGGCCTTTTTGGAGGTCATCATCGGAGCAGGCGCCGAAGACATGCACCCTGCCCGCCGAAAGCTGGCCGGTCGGGGCGAAGGTGCCGTCTTTGACCAGTTGATGGAGGCTCAGGCGCTGTTGCTGCGCGGAGAGGACGGGGCTGGAAAATATCTAACCTGCCCACCTGCAACGCTGAAAAAGATCGCCGAGGCACGGCCCCGAACCTTGGCCGAGTTGGAGCGGATCGCCGGTGTTGGCAGCCAAAAGGCCGAGCGGTTCGGTCCGACGTTTCTGGATATTCTGACCGCTGTGTGACTGTGGTCGCGCCGTTTAGACACGATCGGAAATGGCCGGTTGGGACGCAATCACAACTGGCGCATCTGTGGCTTTTTCTCCTTCACCCGGCACTGTCGGTCGCGCACCCTCTGGGCAATACTCTGCCATTTTTTCAGCTATCGAAGCCCTTTTCAGCGGCTTGGTCATATAGTGATCAAGACCCGCGGCAAATATCGACTCGCTGTCACCTTCCATTGCGTGGGCGGTCAGGGCGACAATAGGCACCCGTGGCAAGCCCCGTTCAGCCTCAATCGCTCGGATGGCGCGGGTCGCTTCGCGGCCATCCATTTCCGGCATTGAGATATCCATGAAAATCAGATCAGGGCGGAAGTGCCGCCATGCCTCGACGGCTTCCCGCCCGTTATTGGCAAACTGAAGGTCGATGTCGAATCCGGCGGCCATTTTGCGAAAGACGAGCTGGTTGGTGCGGTTGTCCTCTGCAGCAAGCACGCGCATCTGCCGTTTTCCCGCGACAGAGAGTTCAGGTTCAGACTGCTCCAGTGACAGAAACTCTTCTTGTGCGGACGGATAGGACAGGTCTTGCAAGACACGAAACAGCTGTGACCGCAGGATCGGCTTTTGCAGCACGGCCGCCATAAGATCTGTCGCGCCCGACGCACCATCCGGCTCGGATGACAACAAAAGGATCGGCGCTTTAGCTCCAGCTGCGCGCAACTGCCCAGCCAAAGCAGGGCCATCCATCCCGGGCATATCGTGATCCGTCAGGATCACATCGAAGTTGGTTTGCGACGCCAAGGCCAGCAGCGCCTCTTCTGGTCCTCGGCATGTCGTGACCGAAAGACCGTAGGTTTCGAGCTGCCTCTCAAGAATAACCCGGTTTATCTGCACGTCATCGACAATCAGCGCCTGTCTGAGAAGGATGGGCCGGTCCGGCTTTTCGCGCAGCTCGCTCGGTTCAGCCATTTCCAAATTGATCGTAAACCCAAAGCAGGACCCTTGCCCCAATTCACTATCAACCCAGATCTTTCCCCCCATAAGTTCGACCAACTGCCGCGAGATTGCCAATCCCAGCCCTGTGCCTTCAAACTTGCGGTTCGATTGATCTTCAACCTGATTAAATTCGCCAAAGATGTGGCCGATATTATCGGCCGATATTCCGATCCCCGTGTCTTCAACCGTTATGTGCAGATCATAGCCGCCTTCGGGGCGTTCAAGACCAACAACCCGGGCAACCACATGCCCCTCGGCCGTGAACTTGACCGCATTGCCAATGAGATTGGTCAAAATCTGTCTGATCCGCCCCGGATCGCCAAGAAAGCGCGTGGGAAGAAAAAGATCGAAATCGACCACCAGCTTAATGCCCTTTTCACGCGCCCTTGATTGCAGCAAAAGCATCACTTCGTGCAAACACCGCTCAAGATCGAACGGTTCCGGATACAACCGCAATTTCTGTGCCTCGATCTTCGAATAATCGAGCACATCGTTAATGATCGTCAACAGCGCCTCGCCCGAGGATTTGATTGTCTCGGCGAACAGCTTTTGCTCATCGGGCAGGTCGGAATCGCACAACAAATCAGCCATGCCGACGACCCCGTTCATGGGCGTGCGGATTTCATGGCTCATGTTTGCGAGAAATGCGGATTTGGCGCGGTTCGCGGCATCGGCATTGATACGTGCTTCTTGCAAATCGCACTCGCGTTGCATCGCCTCGGAAATATCCAACGCCATCGACACCAGATCACCCAGCTCACCCCGACGATCAAGCAGGCGTATGTGCCGCCCGTCGGCCAACCGTATCACTTCCGGTTCAAGCACGTCCCGACCCAACCGTTCGGTCATACGGTGCATCCAGTCGGCGGCTTCCTCGCGCTCAAATTCAACCAGCCCGGTTGAGGACAGGATCTGCAATATGGTGTGGTAATCGGTACCCAGTTGCACCTCAGCCCGGCCTTTAAACAAATCAAGGTACGCCCGGTTCGCGCTGATCAGCTGCAGATCGCTGTCAAAGATGGCGAACCCGTCCTGAATGGTTTCTATCGCTTCCCACAAACGACGTTGCGCGGTTTCGGCCAGAACTGTCGCGTCCTCCAATTCGCCCAATGTGCGCGTATTTTGCCCTTTCAGCGATTCGGCTTCGTGGCGGGCAAGCACCAACCCTTGCCGTTGTTCAACGATCTGCTCGGACAAACTCCGGGCATGGCGCGACAATTGAGAATTGGCGGCAAAGAGTTCGCGTTTCTTTTGGTCAAGCAATCGTTCAGCGGCCAGACGGGCGCGACGTTCCTGCGCAAGTTTCTCAGCAATACTCAATGCCCGCCTCCGGCCCGTTGCCCCGCAACAGCAAGGCCTGTCAGCGAACCATCGCCGATGCCGGTGAACAAACCGCTAAGCCACTACATAACCCTTCCTTGCCAAGCCCTGCCGGCACGTGTCAGCATTCACGCACAATCAAGCAGGGAGATTTCGATGCGCAGGATTTTGGCGGCGATTATTGGTGTTGGTCTGTCGGTTGGTGGATATGCCTTTGCACAAGATCAAGCCTACATCCCTGATCGCCGCGCGGTTCTGACCGAGGATGTCGACTACTATGGCTCAGATTTGCGCACCATTTTCGATACATCCTTTGAGGCCTGTGAATCCGCCTGTCTGGCCGAAGCAGCCTGCAATGCCTTCACCTATAACACCCGTTCTGCCGCTTGCTTTCCGAAATCCGCAGTGGACCGGGAAGACATATACGTCGGTGCGGTGTCCGGCCGGATACTGGTGGGTGAACCCGGTGCAGCCGAGCGCGCCGCACTGCGGGCGTCAGAGCTTACTTTTCTGACCAAGACAGATTTTGATAGTGCATTGGTTCAGGCCCAAAGCCTTGCGCGGGTCGAAGGCCCCGGGGGACGTTTGCGCGCGATTGCAGCGGAGCTGAACCAAAGCGATTCGGGTGGTCTTTGGGTAGACTACGCGTCCGCCCTGATGGCCGAGGCCGCATCGACCCCATCCAAGGCGCACGACCTAGCAGAACGCGCCCAATCGGCGGCGATCAACGCCTATATGCGCACGGATAGTGCGGGCTTGCGGGCCTCGGCCCTGACCGGGTTGGCCGAGGCGTTCAAGAGAACAGGCCGGGGACGTGATATGATCCCAGCCCTGCGTCTTGCCCAGTCATTGCAGCCCCGCGATGATATTCTGGCAGCTCTCGACGATGCCATCGGCAAATACGGCTTTCGCATTGCCGAGCATCAGGCCGAAGCGGACAGTGCGAGCCCCCGCATCTGCGCAGTCTTTACCGAGGATCTGGTGCGCACAGGCCTAGATTATGCCCCTTACGTCAAACTACCTGAGAGCGGCCTTTCGGTTGAGGCATCCGGCCGGCAGATCTGTGTATCGGGTGTGGAGCATGGCAAACGCTACGCGCTGACGTTCCGCGCAGGCCTGCCATCCGCCTCTGGTGAAAAACTGGCAAAGGACACGCCCCTGAACGTCTATATCCGCGACCGCGCGCCTTCTGTGCGTTTTCAGGGCCGCGCCTATGTGCTGCCAAAGCTGGCCGACGCGGGCATTCCGGTTGAAACTGTCAACACCGATATGCTGGATTTAAGCTTGCAGCGTATATCGGACCGCAACCTGATCCGCGCCATTCAAAGTGACTATTTCGGACGTCCACTGGATTTCTGGTCGGCTGAACAGCTGAAGAATGAGGTGACCGAAGAAGTCTGGAACGGCACGGGCGACGTCGCGATGGAGGTCAATCAGGACATGACCACGCGCCTGCCGCTTGATGAGGTGTTAAGTGATCTTGGTCCGGGCATCTACGCGTTGCAGGCCGCAATTCCGGGGCTTGATCCTTATGACAATCCGGCGGCGACGCAGTGGTTCGTGATCTCCGATCTGGGGCTGACCACGATGGAGGGCACCGACGGGCTGCATGTCTTTGTGCGCGCTCTGTTGGATGCCTCGGCGGTTGAGGGCGTGACAGTCACGCTGATATCGCGTGCCAATGCGGTCATTGGGACGCTCGCCACCGACGCCCAGGGCTATGCGCTTTTTCCCGCTGGGATGACGGCAGGAACTGGCGGGGCAGCGCCTGCGCTTCTGACAATCGCCAAGAACGAGGACTTCGCGTTTCTGGCGCTCAGCGAGCCTGAGTTTGATCTGTCGGATCGGGGGGTTGCAGGCCATCCGCCCGCCCCGCCCATTGATGTCTTTTTGACCACGGATCGGGGCGCGTACCGGGCCGGAGAAGTGGTGAACGCCACGATCCTGACCCGTGACCCCAAGATGAATGCGCTTGAAGGCTTGCCGCTGACGGCCCGGCTGATGCGCCCGGACGGGGTGGAATATTCCCGCGCTTTGGCACCTGATGCCGGGGCTGGCGGCCATGTGGCCGCGATGCCGATTGCCAGCAATGCCCCGCGCGGCACGTGGCGGATTGAGAGCTTCTTGGAAGACACTAAGGTGCTGGCATCCGCCTCATTCCTGGTCGAAGATTTTCTGCCCGAGCGCATCGACTTTGACCTGTCTCTGCCAGACGGCGCTGTGCGCTTGTCGGATACACCGCCGCTGACCATTGAAGCGCGCTATCTTTTTGGCGCTCCGGGGGCCGGGCTTGAGGTTGAAGGCGACGTTCGCATCACTGCCCTTTCAAGTCTGGACGCCTATCCCGGTTACAGTTTCGGCAAGTATGATGAACCGTTTTCGCCTTACCGCGACGCGCTGGAAACCTCTGGCCCGACCGATGATCAGGGCCGCGCCACCCTCGGCGTCAGCTTCCCCGATCTTGGTGATGCCGCGACCCAGCCGCTTGAGGCGCGCGTATCGATCCGGCTGAAAGAAGGCTCAGGCCGACCCGTTGAGCGCGATATCACCCGCCGCATCTTGCCCGAGACACCAGTCATCGGCATCAAGCCGATGTTTGAGGGTGGGGTGGTGGCTGAAGGCGATGACGCCCGCTTTGCCCTGATCGCCGTAGGCCCCGACGAGGCGCGCGCGACCCAACCCGTGCATTGGATACTGAACCGGGTGGAGCGTCATTATCAATGGTACTCGCTTTACGGTCAGTGGAACTGGGAGGTGACCACCAGCCGATCACGCGTGGCCGAAGGGCAGGTTGAGTTAACCGCTGACGGGGCCACACCCATCGCGGCTCCGGTCGGCTGGGGAAACTATGAGTTGGTGGTCGAGGCCGCAGATGGCCCTTATTCTGCCGCGTCTGTCGCGTTTTACGCAGGTTGGTACGCGCCTGCGGATGCGGCACAGACACCCGACACGCTCTCCCTTTCGCTCGACAAGCCCGCCTACCGACCCGGCGATACCGCTGTGGTCAGATTGGAACCGCGCGCGGCAGGAGTGGCGCTGATCACGGTGATGTCGAGCCACCTGATTGACATGAAAGCTGTGCCAGTCAAGGCCGGGGAAACCTTGATCGAACTGCCGGTCACCGACGACTGGGGCGCGGGCGCCTATGTCACAGCCTCAGTCATCCGCCCCATGGGCGTTGACGCGGGCCGGGTTCCGGTGCGCGCGCTCGGGCTCAGCTATGCGCCGGTTGATCCCGGCCCCGCCAAGCTGACAGTCGCATTCGAGACCCCGTCCGAATCCATGCCCCGTGCGCCCCTTCCGGTGGTGTTGAAGGTGGATGGGGCAGCGGGCGATCAGGTCTATGCGACGATTGCCGCCGTCGATTTGGGCATTTTGAACCTGACGGGATTCACGTCACCTGACCCTGAGGATCACTACTTCGGTCAGCGCAAGTTGGGTGTCGGCATTCGCGATATCTATGGCCGCCTGATTGACGCGCAATCGGGCGTGATGGGCGCGGTCCGCTCAGGCGGCGATGCCGCACCGGGGATGCGGATGCAGGCCCCACCACCGACAGAGGAATTGGTCGCCTATTTCGCAGGCCCGCTGACCGTGGGGGCCGATGGCACCGTGCATACCGATTTTCAGATGCCGTCCTTCAACGGCACTGTGCGGCTGATGGCAGTGGTCTGGTCGAAGACTGCGGTCGGGCATGCAGAAGCAGATATTGTGGTGCACGATCCGGTGGTGGTTAGCGCATCCGCGCCACGCTTCTTGTCGCCGGGTGATAGCAGCCGGATGCTGCTAGAGATCGTTCATGCCACCGGGCCGGCTGGGCGCATGGGGCTGGATATCGCTGCGGACGGGCTGGATATGGGCACATCCCCATCAGGCGTCGATCTCGCGGAAGGGGGCAAGGCCGTGGTCTCGGTGCCAGTTTCCGCAAACGGGTCTGAAGGGTTGGGCCATATTCGCGTGGCTCTGACCACGCCCGATGGTCGACTGTTGGTGAAAGACCTCGTGGTGCCGGTGGCCGCCAATGACCCCGAGATCGCCCGCCAAAGCCGGTTTGAACTGGCTGCCGGGGCCAGCTTTACTCTTGATGGTAATGTCTTTGCGGGCCTTTTACCGGGGTCTGGACGCGCGACACTGGCCGCCGGGCCGCTGGCACGGTTCGACGCGCCAGGGCTATTGGGGTTGCTGGACGCCTATCCCTATGGCTGCACGGAACAGCTGACCTCCAAAGCGCTGCCTCTGCTCTACTTTGAGACTGTGGCCACTGCGATGGGGGCAACTCAGGGCACCAATATCGCCAAGCGGGTGGACGAAAGCATCGCCGCGATCTTGCTCAATCAATCCGCCAATGGTGCCTTTGGCCTGTGGCGCCCGGATGCGGGGGATCTTTGGTTAGATGCCTATGTCACCGACTTCCTTAGCCGCGCAAGGTCCCAAGGCTATGTGGTTCCCGACACCGCCTTTCGCAACGCCCTCGATAACCTGCGCAACCAAATCAACTACGCCCCCGATTTCGATGACGGAGGCGGGGCCTACGCCTATGCGCTAATGGTTCTTGCGCGCGAAGGGGCGGCGGCAATTGGCGATCTGCGCTACTATGCAGACGTGAAGGCCGCTGCCTTCGACACACCAATCGCGGCGGCCCAGCTTGGCGCGGCGCTGGCCTCATACGGGGACCAGCGCCGGGCGGATCAGATGTTTGCTCAAGCTGGCCGGCAAGTTGCCCGGGTGGGCTTGAAGAAAAATCGCCTGTGGCGTGCCGATTATGGAACGCGCCTGCGCGATGCGGCAGCGCTTCTGACACTGGCATCCGAAGCCGGATCAACAGCAGTCGATGCTGCGGATTTGGGGGATGCCGTAGCCACGGGCCTGATCGGCCAGCGACTATCCACGCAAGAAGCCACATGGGCGCTTTTAGCCACCCATGCCCTGATCGACCGGCCCGACATCGACGGGTTCACCGTCAACGGCATGCCGGTATCTGGCCCCATGGTGCGGGTGCTTGACGCCGAGGCTGCAAATGCACAAGTCATCACCAATGGCAGCACCAAGGCGGAAACTGTAACGCTGACTACTTTCGGCGTGCCGACCCAGCCGGAGCCTGCCGGTGGCAAAGGCTATACGATCACCCGCAGCTACTACACGATTGAAGGCACCCCGGCGGATATAGGCACCATCACCCAAGGCACCCGTCTGGTGACGGTGCTGGAGATTACCCCGCATGAGGCGGTGGAGGCCAGGCTGATGGTCAATGATCCGCTGCCCGCCGGGTTTGAGATCGACAACCCAAGCCTCGTACGGTCAGGGGATATCGCAGCACTCGCCTGGCTCGACACCGTCGATGACACGCGCATGACCGAATTCAGACAAGACCGGTTTCTGGCGGCAGTAGACTGGACCTCGACCGCACCATTCCGGCTTGGCTATATCGTCCGGGCGATTTCACCGGGCGGGTTCCACCACCCGGCAGCCTCGGTCGAGGATATGTACAGGCCGGAATACCGCGCGCGCACCACTGCCGGGACGATTACGGTGACGGAGTAGGCAATGCGCCGCTATGGGCTGATCTTATGTGCTGCTTTGCTTTTTACGGCCGCTTGGGCACGTGACAGTTTGGATCTTTGGATCACCCGGACCGAGCTGCCGCCGCTCACCATCGACACGTCGGTCGAAGTGGTGGCGCGCGACGGGACGCTTTTGCGCGCGTTTACAGTTGCGGACGGGCGTTGGCGGATGGAGCCGGGATCGGTTGACCCGGAGTTCACCAAACTCTTGATCGCGTATGAAGACAAACGCTTTTTTAACCATGCAGGCGTTGACCCCATAGCGCTGATGCGGGCAGCCGGACAGTCTTTGGTGGCGGGTCATGTCGTCTCGGGCGGGTCCACCCTGACCATGCAGGTGGCGCGACTTTTGGAAGACAGTGGCACCGGCAAGATAGCCGGAAAACTGCGGCAAATGCGGGTGGCCATGGCGTTGGAGCGGCGTCTGAGCAAGGATCAGATCCTTGGCCTTTACTACCGATTGGCCCCTTATGGTGGCAATCTTGAGGGTGTGCGGGCAGCCTCACTGGCCTATCTTGGCAAGGAACCACAGCGGCTGACAACGGCAGAGTCTGCCCTCATGGTTGCTCTGCCCCAAGCCCCTGAGACCCGCCGGCCAGACCGATCGGTCGATGAAGCAAACGCGGCAAGGACACGGGTTTTAACACGGCTCACCCGCGCGGGCGCGATCAGCGCCGAGCAGGCCGAAGCTGCGCTGCGCGAAGCGGTTCCGTCGGCGCGAAAGCCATTCCCGGCCCTTGCCCCGCATCTGGCGGCACGGTTGCGCACCGAAGCGCCCTCAAAGCACCAGCATCGCACCACCATTGATGCGGCGTTTCAGCGTAAGATCGAAGCGCTGGCCTCACGCAGTATAGAAATCGCGGCGGCGCGCGCCTCGATGGCCATCGTGATCGCCGACCATCAAAGCGGCGAGATTTTGGTCAGCGTCGGTGCGCCCGATTGGACCAATGACCGACGGGCCGGATTCATTGACATGACCCGGGCGGTGCGCTCGCCGGGATCAACGCTGAAACCCTTTGTCTATGCTCTGGCCTTTGACGAAGGGTTAGCCAATCCCGAAACCCTGATCGAAGACCGGCCAACCGCCTTCGGCACCTACGCCCCACAAAACTTTGACCGCAACTTTCGCGGCACAATTCCAGTGCGGCAGGCCCTGCAATTGTCGCTGAACATTCCTGTGGTCAGCCTGACCGAAGCGCTTGGCCCGGACCGATTGATGACCAGTCTGACACGGGCAGGCGCCCAACCGGTGCTGCCCGGTGGTGCCCCCGGGCTCGCGGTGGCGCTGGGCGGCATCGGCATCACGCTTGAGGATCTGGTGCAAAGCTATGCAGCCCTCGCGCGATTGGGGAAGCCTGTCGAACTGGGTACCACGCCCGGGGCGGCCAAGCCGCTTCCGCGGCGGCTCGTCGGACCCGAGGCCGCCTGGATGGTCAGTGATATCCTCGCGGGCCTGCCGCCCCCGACCAATGCACCCGCAAACCGACTGGCCTACAAGACCGGTACCAGCTACGGGCATCGCGATGCCTGGGCGGTTGGCTATGACGGGCGGCACGTAGTGGGCGTGTGGATGGGGCGGGCCGATGGTGCCTCGGTCCCCGGCGCTTTTGGCGGTGATCTGGCGGCACCGATCCTCTTCGAGGCCTTCGCCCGGATCAAACCAGCCCTTGACCCCCTGCCTCCGCCGCCACCGAGCACGCTGATCTTGCCCAACGCGCGTCTGCCGCAGCCCTTGCAACATTTCCGGCCACGCCACTCGATTTTCTCAGCCGCCCCCGATGCACCCGAAGTGGCGTTCCCCCCGGATGGTGCCACGGTCGAGACGGCAGGCGCATTGATCGTCAAAGTGCGGGGCGGCACGCCTCCCTTTACCTGGCTGGCCAATGGTGCGCCGATGATCGTATCAGACCGACGCCGCGAAAGCGCGGTTGCCACACCCGGCGCAGGGTATCTGGAACTGTCGGTCATCGACGCCAAAGGCCAAAGCGCCAAAGCATCCGTGATCCTGACGCCCTGAAATCAATCCGCCGCTATAGCGTTTCGCTTTCGCTTCCACTTGGGTCAAATATCCCGGGGGTCCGGGG
>JBARVN010000007.1:0-31100 GCA_049646285.1 Albidovulum sp.
CGCTTTTTTAAACGGTTCAGCGAACCGTACTTTGGAGCACTAGCTGCGAAGGTCTGAAAGGTCCCGCAACTTGATCCTTGACCGTCACACCTACGCTGCGGGCCGCACGAATGGCCGGCCTTTACGCCGCGTTGCAACACAGAACTCTTAGCAGTTGTAACATCAACTGCGCTGCGAGCGCGCGCAGCGAAGAATCTGGTGGTCTTCTGTGGGCTCAGAACGGTCATCTGACTCTTTTTGTCGGATGACCGGAATGCAAAACATGGGTTGCAGGGGGCTTATGTTACGATTTCGCCCTCACCCGGACGCGCCCCCGTCTTGAAACCGGGCGGGCGACAAAGATCTTGAAATGGCGTGATGAGTGGTGCGACGAGGTTTACTATTCTTTAGGGCAGGTTGAATGGGAAACCGGTTGGCTCAGGTCCACACATCGGGCCGGTAAACGCGGCACAATCCGTCAGAGCGCTTCGAATGAGGCCTTTTGCCGGGCCGACCAAAGTACCGAAATATGATGTCCGTCTACGGTATCCTGTTCGGACTGAACAACGCCCGCATCGTGCAACCATGCGCGTTTGCGCCCATCGGAATAGGGCACAATCAAAATCTCTGCCTGCCGGTCTTCATCCAGCGCCGTGGTCATCGCCTCCAACAGAACCGGCAGACCGTCGCCCGTCAGCGCCGATACGGCATGGACAAGCGGCATACGCGCATCCTTGACCGCCAGTGTTTCACGTTGTCCTGCATCCAGAAGGTCGATCTTGTTCCAGACTTCAAACAGCGGCACGTCCTTGTTTACACCAAGGCTTTCCAGAATATCCGCAACATCGGCGGCCTGCTCTTCGGTTTCAGGATGGGCGATGTCGCGGACATGCAAGATCAGGTCCGCCTCTAACACCTCTTCCAGCGTGGCGCGGAACGCCGCCACCAGCTGCGTCGGCAGATCGGAAATGAAGCCCACCGTGTCGGACATGATCACTTTGCGGCCTGTGGGCAGTGTGACACCGCGCATCGTGGGATCGAGGGTTGCAAAAAGCATGTCTTTGGCCAGCACTTCGGCCCCGGTCATATGATTGAACAGGGTGGACTTGCCTGCGTTTGTGTACCCGACAAGGGCCACGATCGGAAACGGCACCTTGCGCCGGGCGGCACGGTGTAATTCACGGGTTTTCATGACCTTTGACAACTGCCGGCGAATTTTTACGACTTCTTCGTCGATGGCGCGCCGGTCCGACTCGATCTGTGTCTCCCCCGGCCCGCCAACGAACCCAAGGCCACCACGCTGCCGTTCAAGGTGCGTCCAGGCCCGCACAAGACGGGTGCGCTGATAGGATAGTGCCGCCAACTCGACCTGCAACACCCCTTCGCGGGTACGCGCGCGATCAGCGAATATTTCAAGGATCAGACCGGTTCGGTCCAATAACTTTACTTTCCACTCTTTTTCAAGATTGCGCTGCTGGATGGGGCTGACGGGACCGTCGACAAGAACAAGGTCAACCTCTTCCGCCCCAAACAACGCGCCAAGCTCGGCGATTTTTCCCGATCCGAACAATGTGCCGGCATGGGTTTTTGACAGCCGGACCACATCGCCCCCGACAATATCAAGATCCGGCAACGCGCGCGCCAAAGACACAGCTTCGGCCAACGCATGGTCAGGCAACCGACGCGTCTGGCCAGACTTCAAATCAGGATGGAGAACATACGCCCGTGTTGGGCGGTCCTTGACAATATGCGGATTGGTCAGTCTTCGCCCTCGTAAAGAGAGATCGGTTGACCGGGCATAATCGTTGAGATCGCGTGCTTGTAGACAAGCTGAGACTGACCATCCCGGCGCAAGAGCACGCAGAAATTGTCAAACCAGGTGATAACCCCCTGAAGTTTCACCCCGTTGATCAGGAATATCGTGACCGGAACCTTGGCCTTGCGGACATGGTTCAGAAAGGCATCTTGCAAATTTTGTTTATCGGCAGCCATGTTATCGTCGCCTTGCTTTTAATCTTCGCGCTTCATGACACCCCTCGGCGCTGCACCGGGAGCTTGGGGGGGAGTATGCGCAAGAATTAAGGAGTTTCCAGCCCCAAAAAAGGTCCGGTTCGGACCTGATGCTTTAACGTCGCTTATGCGCGCCAGAAATCCGGGTTCAAAAGGGCGATAATGGCAAGGGTTTCCAAGCGACCAAGCACCATCGCCGCCGCCGTTATGACGCGCGCGGCTGTGTCCAGATCAGCCCAAAACAGCGGGGTTTCCGTCGCAACGGCAGCCAAGGGGCCGGTGGTAGACAATGACGCCACGGCAAAGGTTGTGGAAGCTTCAAACCCCAACCCGGTGATAGAAAGCGCCATCATCGTCACGGCAATGGACAATGCGAAAAGCATAAAAAAGATCCAGGCGATTTGCGCGCCCTGACGACGAAGCCGTCTGGCTTGGGCACCGGACCCACCGATCGAACTTGGATGGACCAATCGCTCAATCTCACGCTCGCCATGCCGATAAAGGGCATACACACGCAACAGTTTCACGCCACCAGCGGTCGTGGCAACGCCTCCGCCCATCATGGCCAATCCTGTAAGGATCAACCCCGGCGTCGCCAAACCCGACCAAGTTCTGGCCTCTGCCCAGTCAACAGATTCAAACCCGGTGGTGGTCAGGAAGGACAAGACCGTAAAGACGGTTCCCCAAAGCGCACGCATCGCGGCCATCGTATCTGACAGCTCATCAACCTCGAGCGCACCGACCCAGTGACGCAAGAACAACAGCGCGGGCACGGTTGTCACCAGTATCAGGGCCATCCGCAGTTCCGGGTCATCTGATAACCGGTCCGTGCTGCGCAGTGTTCGCCCCGACGGATAAAGCCTGCGCGACAGGCCGAACACCAAAAACACAAAGATGACCGCTTCGCCCCCGACACCAGACGTTGTGGCGGACATCCCGCCAATGGGCGAAATCCCAGAAGTCGACAGCGTAGACATCGCATGGCTTGCCGCAACAAGCGGCGCATCGCCCGCAATAATCAACCCGATCCACAATGCCAATGTCAGCCCCGCATAGATTGGCAACAGGGTTTTTGCATAGCGCAAAAGCCGTTCCGACGGGACGGTGGTTTGGGATGTATGTGCGCCCGACACGGCACCTTCGCCCGCAGACGCACCGGACAAGACCTCAAATCCGCCCAAGTTCATCGGCGCGAGTATCGCCACAGATGTTACCAGTACGAACAATCCGCCCATCCACCCGACCAACGCGCGCCACAAATGCACCGACGGGGCCAGACGCGATGGTTCAAACAGCGATGCGCCGGTCGTTGTGAAGGAAGACAGCATTTCCCACCACGCATTGAAAAACCGCGTATCGGGGACGGATTCGGCCACCGGCACGGCCAGCATGACCGGCAAGATCGTGAAGGATGCGAGCAGCGTCAGCAGTTGATTGCGCGCAACTTGTCTGGGTTTGTTCGCCGCCGTCGCAATCGCCAATAAAATCGCCAGCATTAAAAACAGCGTGCCCGAGTAGAAAAACGCGCGTGCCACAAAATGATTGCGGACACTGACAGCGTGGATCGCGGGGACATACATTGCCAACGCCCCGATCCCCACCAGGATCACAAAGAAAGGGACGTTGTCGATACGGCGCATGTTTAGAAAAAGTCGATAGAGACCTGTAACAGCCTCTCGACCTCTGGCACGTCGCCTGCCATGCAAAACAGGGCAATGACGTCGCCTTCATCGACCCGCGTGTCAGGTGTTGGTTTGATAATCTTGTCGCCTTTCATCAAAGCTCCCATCAACACGCCTTCGGGGAAGTCTATGTCGCGCACCGTCTTTCCGGCGATAGGCGAAGTGGACAGCACCTGCGCCTCGATCACTTCCGCCTCGGCGTCTCCGATTGAATAGATAGCACGAACCCGGCCATGCCGGATATGGCGCAGGATTGATGAGACCGTCGTTGCACGCGGATTGATGTATGCGTCGATGTCGAGCGCGCTCATCAGCGGTATCAGTGTCGGGTCGTTCACCAGCGCAATCGCCATCGGACAGCCCGCCTGTTTTGCCCGCACCGCCGCCAGAATGTTGGTCTTGTCGTCATCCGTCACGGCAAGAACCGCATCTGCCCGGTCAATATTGGCCTCGTTCAGCAACTCCATGCTCATGCCGTCACCGTTTAGCACAATGGTGCGTTCCAGTGCATCGGCTGCATGTTCGGCAATCTTGCGATTTTTTTCGATGATTTTTGCGCGCACACGGTCGGTTCGTGATTCCAGCGCACGTGCAACGGCCAATCCGACGTTGCCGCCACCGATAATGACAATACGTTCTTGTTTTTTGGTGATTTTGCCGAAGATCTCAAGGGTGCGGTTTATATCCTCGACATGCGAAAACACGTAGATCTGGTCATCTGCGAACAATTGATCGCCCGGTTCCGGGGCGAAAAGCCGCCCTTGGCGCCGGACCCCTACGACAATGGCGCGCAAGGTTGAAAAAAGATCAGTCAACTGCCGCAGTGGCGTATTGAGAACCGGGCAATCCTCATCAAGCGCAATGCCCAACAACTGAACGCGCCCGTTCATAAAACTTTCCGTATCGAAGGTTGAGGGAGCTGCCAGACGCTGAAGCGCGGCTTCCGCCACTTCGCGTTCCGGGCTGATCACAACATCGATCGGCAGATGATCACGCCGGTAAAGATCGGAATAAATCGCGTCCATGTAGGACTGCGCCCTTAAGCGGGCGATCTTGCGCGTGATCCCGAACACGGAATGGGCCACCTGACACACGACCATGTTCACTTCGTCAGAATGGGTGGCTGCGATGATCATGTCGGCATCGCGCCCACCGGCACGTTCCAAAACATCAGGATAGGACGCAAAGCCAGCAACGCCCTGTACGTCCAGCGTTTCTGTGGCACGGCGCACAAGTTCGGAATTGTTGTCTACAACCGTGACGTCATTTTTTTCACCCGACAGGTGACGGGCAATCTGCCAACCAACCTGGCCAGCCCCGCAGATGATAACTTTCATGATCGACTGCCTCTGGCGCTCTCAAGAACATGTTGAATTGCAGAAGGAACGGAACGGGTCAATTCAAATATGATACCTAGCAGATTGCCCTGCCCCAAGCCATGCTGGTCATAGCCTGCTGCGCACCCATCTTGAATGGCCACTTCGCCCAGCCTGACGGCCAGAATCAATCCACGATTTCGTCTTCGGCGTCTTCAAGATGGGCGACACGTGCACCCGATTTGGAGGTTGTGACAACTCCAAGTGATTTCAGCTTGCGGTGCAATGCCGATCGTTCCATCCCGACAAACGTGGCCGTTCGGCTGATATTCCCGCCGAAACGGTTGATCTGCGTCAGCAGATATTCACGCTCAAAGAGTTCACGGGCTTCGCGCAGCGGCAATGTCGCCAACCCACCCGAGAGCACAATACGCCCCTCTTCGGCCGACGCATCCCCCTGCCCCGGCATTTCGCGGGCTTCAATCGGACCCGACCCATCACCTAAGATCAACACGCGTTCAATGACGTTGCGCAGTTGTCGGATGTTGCCGGGCCAGGACATCGTTTGCATCAATGCCTCAGCATCATCCGCCAGCTCCCGCAGGGGCAATCCCTGGGATTTGTTGAAAGCCTCGATGAAGTAGCGGGACAGTTCCGGAATATCTTCGCGCCGGTCCTCCAGTGTCGGCACCGGAATCGGTACCACATTCAGCCGGTCAAAAAGTTCTTGGCGAAACCGTCCGGATGCAATTTCCGCTGACAGGTCACGCGCTGTGGACGAAATGACGCGAAGGTCCACGCGGACCTTGTCACCACCACCTACCCGGGTGAACTGTTGTTCTGTCAGCACACGCAGAATTTTGGACTGCGTCCCCAGCGGCATGTCGGCCACTTCGTCAAAGTAGACAACGCCGCCATGGGCCTGCTCCAACAATCCTTTTTCAATCCCGCGCTCAGGTGTTTCGCGGCCAAAAAGAACGTCTTCCATCCGCTCAGGCTCGATGGACGCGGACGATACAGTTACAAAGGGTCCGTTGGCGCGATTGGAGTTGATATGGATAAAGCGGGCGGCCACTTCCTTGCCCGATCCCGGCTGACCCGTCAGCATCACGCGGCCATTCGACTTGGTCACCTTCTCCAGCTGCGATTTCATTCCCTTGAACGCTGTGGAAGATCCGATCATGTCTGATGAACTGACATCACGACGCCGCAGTGACGCGTTCTCCTGACGCAGACGCGCGGTTTCCATCGCGCGGGAAATCACCACGGTCAGTTGGTCGATATTGAATGGCTTTTCAATAAAGTCATACGCACCTTGCTTGATCGCGGCCACGGCGATTTCAATGTTGCCATGCCCGGAAATGATGATGATCGGTACATCCGGATTGTCGCGTTTGACGGATTTCAGAATATCGATACCGTCCATGCGGCTGTCTTTCAGCCAGATATCAAGGATCATCAAGGCCGGAGCCTCTGCGTTGATCTCGGTCATACATTCATCGGAATTTGCGGCCAACCGGGTCGTAAACCCTTCGTCCTTCAAAATATCCGAAATCAATTCACGGATATCGCGTTCGTCGTCCACTATCAGAATATCGCTCATACTTTACCTCCGGCGGGCTCTGCGGCCTTTTCTACATTGGGTCGACCGCTGCGTGCTTTGGGCAGACGCACTTCGGCCATAGCGCCCCGATGGGCGCCGTCTTCGAATGGATCGGCATCAGTCAGGATCAGCGTGCCGCCATGTTCTTCAATAATTTTTTTGACGATCGACAGGCCCAGCCCCGTGCCATTTTCGCGCGTTGTCACATAGGGTTCGAACAGACGGGCGCGATCCGGCGGCAGGCCAACACCATTGTCTGAAATGGTAATGGTGACCCGATCATCATCTGACGTCATGCGCACCCGGACCTGCGGAGCATACCCATCTGGCGCACCCTTTTCCTTTAACGATTCAACGGCTTCTCCGCCGTTTTTAATGAGATTTGTGACGGCTTGCGATATCATCGTCGCATCAAGTTCAACAATAACAGGCGCCTTTGGCAGGTCTGCATGCAAGGTTGCACCATGCAAGGCGTCTTCTTGCAACATCACAGCGTCCCGCATCAACTTTGCAAGATCGTGATCTCGCCGGTCAGGTTCCGGCATGCGGGCAAATTTTGAAAACTCATCGACAATGCGCCGCAGGTCGCCGGTCTGGCGAACGATCACATCGGTCATCTGTTCCAGCGTTGCCGCCTGATCGCCGACAAGCCCCACGAATTTGCGTTTGATCCGCTCGGCCGAAAGCTGAATGGGCGTCAGGGGGTTTTTGATCTCATGCGCGATCCGGCGCGCCACATCGCCCCAAGCCGCCATGCGCTGCGCAGAGACAAGATCCGTCACGTCATCAAAGGCCACCACATAGCCTTCCAGCCGCCCGTCCGCGTTGCGCCGTTTTGCCATGCGCACCAGAAGGCTTTCCAACCGACCGTCACGGCTTAACTTGATCTCTTCTTGCGCAACTTCGCCGACGCCGTCCTGCAATCTGGCCAAGAGAGGCGCAAATTCCGGCACCGCCTCTTGCAATGTGCGGTCATGATCTTCGTTTTCATCCAGATTCAGCAACCGCGTCGCGGCACGATTAAGAAAATCAACGGCTCCTTCGGCATCCAGACCGATGACGCCCGACGTCACAGAAGACAGCACCGAATCGAACAAGCGGCGGCGGCGCTCTGTTACACGGTGGCTGTCCATAAGCGCTTCGCGTTGGGTGTTCAGCTGGCGTGTCATCTGGTTGAACACCCGACCGAGCATGGCAATTTCATCATCGCCCTCTTCTTCGATCACCTGCACCGCCAGATCGCCCGCTCCGACGCGCTGGGCGGCACCGGCCAATCGTCCCACCGGTCGCGACAGCCGTTCAGCAAACCAAAGCCCCATCCATATCGCGGCCATGACCAGGATCAGGGCAAACCCGATATAGACCAGCCCGAATTCAAACAGCACACGCCCGCGCGAGGCCTCAAGCTGTTGGTAAAGCCCGACAGTGGCCCGTGTTTCGTCCAGAAGGCTAAGGATCTGGCCGTCCACATCGCGGCTGACATAGAGATATCTGTCAGCAAATGCGGGCAAAGCGACAAGGGCGCGAAATTCATTATTGGCCCAGTCTTCAATCAAAACCGTGTCGCCACTGGACGCCTGATCCATTTCACTGTCGGACGGGCGTTCAAAATCAAACAGGTAACTGCGCTCGCCGCGCGCTTTCAATTCTCCGCCACCATCGATCACAAAGGCTTCACGCAGCCCGCGTTGAATCTGAAGCTGTCCTTGTGTCAAAAGCTGGCGAAGATCACTGTCTGAGAGCAGAAATTCCTGCTGACGCGTGTCGTTCAGAAACACCGCCAAAGCCTGCGCGTCTGCGGTCAGATCGCGGCGATGTTCATCTTGATAGGCTTCGGCCGCCGCCAACGAGGTGCCGACCACGCCGCGCACCCGATCTGAAAACCATCCTTCAAGCCCGATATTCACCGTAAGCCCGGCAAAAACCGCAACAAGGATCGTGGGCACCAGCGCGATGCCCGCAAAAACACCGGTCAGACGCAAATGCAGACGCGACCCCGCCGATTTGGCACGCCTTGCTGCGATCATGCGGGCCAGACGCGCAAGAACCATTCCGCCAAGGGCCAAAAAGTACACGAAATCCGCAAGCAAGATCAGCCGCAACGCGCTGGAGTTTGCCCCTTGCCCAAAAGGGCCGAGGGCTGCGAATGTCGCAATCGCCAGTACCGGTCCCAACACCACAAGCCCGACGGTCAACAGGTTTTGGAACCGCCGCTGCCTGCGCAACCGGTTAAAACGTTCCCATGATGCGCTTCGCGCGAGGCCCTGCACAGGCTCATCCCTGAAATACTTGCCGCAATCGCGGCGACCGCCGATAATTCGTGGCTCTTGTCCTTGGCTGACACCAATGGGCCACGTTTGTGTTGCGGTTTTACATCAATTTGCGGCGCCGTGTCACGCGGATATCGAGCTCTGTGAGCTTCTTGCGCAAAGTATTTCGGTTGATGCCCAGAAGATCGGCGCATTTGGCCTGATTGCCACTGGTCGCATCCATAGCAATCTCGATCAGCGGCGCCTCCATTTCTCTTAATATCCGGTCGTATAGACCCGCCGGCGGCAAGCCGTCGCCATGAAGATCGAAGTAGCGTTTTATATGGCGCGCAATCGAAGCGGAAAGCCGCTCACCATCATCTGGCACCCCAATTCGTGGGGAATCTGACTGCAGGCTGCCCAAGGCTACTGATACTTCGGTTTTGCTTATTTCAGCTTCCAACGCCGTGACGACAAGACGGCGCAGGGTGTTTTCCAACTGACGCACATTGCCCGGCCAACGGTGCGCGCGCATCAAGGCCATGGCGTCTGGCGACAGCCTGCGTTGCGGCGTGCCGGTGCTTTCCGCCCGGACAAGAAAATGCTCGGCCAACAAGGGGATATCTTCGACCCGTTCACGCAGCGCCGGCACCGCAAGCGTCACACCGCAAAGCCGGAAATAGAGATCGGCGCGAAAGCTGCCGCGTTCGGTCGCCGCCGCCAGATCTTCTTGGCTGGTCGCCAATATCCTCGGCGCGTTCATGGGCAAGGAATCCAGCAGACGAACAATCCGGCCTTGGGCCTCGGCATCAAAATCTCCGATAGCGTCAAACACAATGGTGCCGCCGCGCGCGCGCGCGATCAGCGACGACGGGCCATCAACCCCCAAAAGGTCACTGTTCTGCGCCGTGACAAAGGGCATAGTGCGCCGATCGGAAAAATCATGGACCGCGCGGGCAACCAAAGACTTGCCCACACCAGACTCGCCCGTGATCAGAACCGGAAGATCAGAATTCATCACCCGCGCCACCAGCCGGTAGAGCGCCTGCATCGCAGGGGTTCGCCCGACCAATGGTAAATCACCTGCTGCTTCACGCGGCACGAAGTCGGCGGACATCGCGCGACGCTTTTGATTTAGGGCCTGTGCAGACCGCTTCATCAGATCGGGCAGGTCAAACGGCTTAGGAAGGTAGTCAAACGCATCTGCCTCGGCTGCATGAATAGCCGTCATGATGGTGTTTTGAGCAGATATTACGATGACTGGCAGGCCGGGGCGTTCAGCGGCAATCCTCGGCAACATTTCAATACCGTTACCGTCGGGCATGACCACATCTGAAATCACCAGATCCCCCTTGCCCTCTTCCACCCACCGCATAAGCGTCACAAGGGATGACGTGGCATGCACTTTGCACCCCGCCCGCGTCAGTGCTTGCGTCAGAACTGTGCGAATGGTGCGATCATCGTCAGCAACAAGTACGGTACCATCCATCAGAAGGCCTCCTGCGGCTTTGGGGCAATGGGAAGAGACAGCCGGAATGTCGTGCGCCCCGGCGTGCCGTCGACAACAATCCAGCCGTCATGGTCTGAGATGATTTTGGACACCAGCGCCAGACCAAGCCCGGTGCCGTTTTCGCGCCCCGATACGAAGGGGTCGAATATATCGGCGGCAATCGAGGCCGGAATGCCGGGGCCGTCATCGACGATTTCGATTTGCAACGGCAGCGAAATGCCGCCGCCATCAGCGCGGCGCAACCGCAATGCATGGTCGTAGAATGTTTTGATCTTGATGATGCCGGGGCGTCCCTTGGCGGCCTCTGCCGCGTTTTTCAGCAGATTCAACACGACCTGAAGCAGCTGATCGGCATCGCCGTAAGTCGGCGGCAAGGATGGGTCATAGTCCTCGTTGATCGCCATATGGGCCGCAAATCCCAACAATGCCGAGCGTCGCGCGCGATCAAGCACATCATGGATATTCACGGCGCGGCGTTCTGGCGGCAGAAGGTTGCCAAATTGCTCAACCTGTTCCAGCAGCTTTACGATACGCCGGCTTTCTTCAACGATAAGATCAGCAAGTTCAATATCTTCCGCGCCAAGGTTCATAGACAAAAGCTGTGCGGCACCGGTGATCCCGGCCAAGGGGTTCTTGATCTCATGGGCCAACATTTCAGCCATGCCGATGGCCGAGCGGGCGGATGACTTCAAGCCCTGACCGCGCCCTACTCTGTCAACAAACTCACGTGGGGAAATCAACAAAAGTACTGCGTCATGCGTATCCGTCACGGGGGCCGCCTGAAGGTTGCACAGCACTGGCGCGCGGTCCCCCGTGCCCACATCAACGTCATTGATAAAGAGCGAGGATTGGTTGGCGCGGACCCGCGCAAATATCTCCTCCAGCGGCGCATCGATGGCGACGCGATCAAAGAGCGGCTGGCCCTTCAAAGACTTCGCCGACAAATTAAGGAACTGTTCGGCGGCAGGATTTATCAGATCTGCCCGGTCATTCGCGTCAATCAAGATCGCCGGCACCGGCAGAGATGCCCAAAGTGACATGGCCGAAGGCAGGCTCATGCTGCTTGCCTTTTGCCCAATGAGGTGAACGCGCAATCAATGAGGGTGATCACCTGTGCAGGATCTGTTGCCGCCATCATGGCAGGTCGCAAGCCGGGATCGGCTTTGGCCTCATCCATATACCAGCCAAGATGTTTGCGCGCTATGCGCACGCCGACATCAGACCCGTAGAAGTTTAACATTGCCTCATAGTGCTCTGTAATCAAATCAGATAAGTCAGAACCCTGCGGGATGGTTGGCGCCGCAGTGCCAAAAAGCGCATGCGCGATTTGTGCCAGCCGCCAAGGCGCGCCCTGCGCGCCGCGCCCGACCATCACACCATCAGCCCCCGAAGCCGCGATGGCGGATCTTGCAGTATGCACTTCGGTAATGTCGCCATTCGCTATGACGGGTATCGACACGGCCGCGCGAACGGTTTGGATTGCAGCCCAATCGGCGCTGCCTTTGTAAAACTGTTGTCGGGTGCGCCCGTGGACAGTGATCATCTGAACACCCGCCGCTTCCGCCCGCCGCGCCAGTTCGGCCGCGTTCAGACAATCGGAATCCCAGCCCAGCCGGCATTTCAGCGTGACCGGCAAATTGACCGCATTGATCACCGCATCGATCAGCCGCAATGCGTGATCCAGATCGCGCATCAAAGCAGACCCCGAGGCCCCGCCGGTGACCTTTTTGGCAGGGCACCCCATGTTGATGTCGATGATCCGGGCGCCCATGTCAGCCACCACCCGCGCCGCCTGCCCCATCGCGCCCGCTTCGCGCCCCGCCAGCTGGACAGAGGTCGCGGTGCCGTCTGCCAAGCCCAGATCTGTGCGGGCCTTGGCACGGACCGAAGGCTTTTGCGTCAGCAACTCGCCCGACGCAACCATCTCTGACACCACAAGGCCTGCGCCGAACCGCGCCACCAGCCGCCGAAACGGTAAATCAGTGATCCCCGCCAGCGGCGCAAGAAACACCGGTGGAGAGAGTTCGATTGAGCCGACCCGCAGCGACAAATGCCTAATCCTTGTGCAATTGCCTTTCTGGTAATCGACCGCGGGGCTTTTCGCAAACAAAACACGCCATATTCCATGGCAAAACATGGATTGCCTGTTTTTCAGGCACTGTGGCGTGCCACAGCCTTGCGCTGTACCATTGCGGAGGTCACCGTGCCGGATTAGACCATGGTTCAACCGGAGGATCGCGTGACAGACAAAGCCAATACCGCCGTCATCATCGTCGCGGCCGGGCGTGGGTACCGCGCGGGTGGTGACGAACCCAAACAATGGCGTAAACTCGCGGGCGTCAGCCTTCTGGCGCGCAGCGTTGCCGCGTTCCGCGAGTTTGGCAGTATCATCGTGGTGCTTCACCCGTCAGATATGACCCGCGGTGTTAAAGAGTTCGCAGGCTCAGTGACATTGGTGGCTGGTGGCGACACCCGTGCGGCATCTGTGCGAAACGCTTTGGCTGTCCTCGATTCAAACAATGTTACCAAAGTGTTGATACATGATGGCGCGCGCCCCTTTGTGACCCCTGCCCTTGTCAATCGGGTTCTGGATGCTCTGGATTACGCCACCGCAGCCGCCCCCGCATTGGCGGTAACTGACGCATTGTGGACCGCAGAGAAGAGCCGCGTGACCGGGACGCACCCCCGTGAAGGTCTATATCGCGCACAAACCCCGCAAGGGTTTCAGTTCCCGGCGATCAAAGACGCCCATGATAACCACACGGGCGACCCTGCAGACGATGTCGAAGTCGCCTTGGCCGCCGGTCTTGACGTCACCATTGTTGAAGGCGAGGAAGACAACTTCAAACTGACCTGGCCCGCTGATTTCGTGCGGGCCGAAAAGATGGTGGGGCTGGGAATGGATATCCGGACAGGCAATGGCTTTGACGTGCATGCCTTTACAAAGGGCGATCATGTCATGTTATGCGGCGTGCGCGTGCCACATGACAAAGCCTTGCTGGGGCATTCGGATGCCGATGTCGGTATGCATGCGCTGACAGATGCGATCTATGGCGCATTGGCCGAAGGTGACATTGGCCGCCATTTCCCGCCCTCAGATCCGCAATGGAAGGGTGCTGAAAGCCATATCTTTCTGAGCCATGCCGCAGAGCGAATCCGCGCGCGCGGATTTCGCCTTGCCAATGCAGACGTGACATTGATTTGCGAACGACCGAAGATCGGGCCGCATGCCATTGAAATGGCGTCAGAACTGTCAAAAATACTAAAGGTCGACACCGACCGCATCAGCGTCAAGGCCACAACGTCCGAGCGGCTTGGATTTACGGGGCGCGAAGAAGGTATTGCGGCCCTTGCCACCGTCACGCTGGTGTCGACGTGAACTGGGCGCGCATCGTCGCCACGTTTTTCGGCGCCGGGTTACTCCGGCCCGCACCGGGCACTTGGGGTTCACTCGCAGCACTGCCTGTGGGCTGGGTGGTCGCCACGCTGGCCGGGCCATGGGGGTTTTTATGCGCCACCATCGCGGTCTTCGCTCTTGGCTGGGCGGCCACGGCAATTGAAACACGCGGCAAAGACGATCACGACCCTTCTGAGATTGTCATCGACGAGGTGGCAGGTCAGTGGATAGCACTGCTGCCGGTTGTCTTAGGCGCGGCCCATGTTGGGGCAGATCTACTGGCGCTTTGGCCCGGTTGGATCGCGGCCTTCGCCTTGTTCCGTCTGTTTGATATTTGGAAGCCGTGGCTCGTGGGCTGGGCCGATCGGCGCGGCGATGCGCTTGGGGTGATGCTGGATGATGTGATCGCGGGCGTCTTCGCCGGGGTCTGCGTGGTGATCCTGGCGGCCTTGGCGCATGGGGTGATGTTTTTATGAGCCTTGCGCGCACCCTTGTTACCGCAGCGCACGAAAACGGTGCCCTGATCGCGACGGCTGAGAGTTGTACCGGCGGGATGATTGCCGCAGCGATCACTGACATCGCCGGATCGTCAGCGGTTTTCGACCGGGGGTTTGTGACCTATTCCAACGCAGCCAAAGAGCAGATGCTTGGGGTGCGCGCGGATACACTTGCCGCATATGGCGCTGTCAGCGAACCCGTCGCCGCCGAGATGGCTGAAGGCGCACGGATGAGATCGGGCGCAAACCTCGCCCTCTCGGTCACAGGCATCGCGGGGCCGGGCGGATCGGATTTCAAACCCGAAGGGCGTGTGTGCTTCGGGCTCTCTCAAACCGGTGCGCCGCCTTTGGTTGAGACAGTGGAGTTTGGAGCACTTGGCCGCGCCGCCGTGCGGCAGGCCGCTGTCGAACATGGCCTTTCGCTCCTGATCGGCGCGATCAGACGCTGATCCTCACGCCGCCCAATTAAGCGCCAGGCAGCGCGCCAACGCGCCTGATATTTGGGCACTTAAAAAATTGCCGGGTTTATTGGCGCATCACCGTCTGATGATGCTTTTATCCGCATCGGCTCTGCGCTTTTGGACGCATGCCAACGCTCCATGGGAAGGAACCTAAGCAATGAACGGCGCTGATACAGCCTGGATACTTGTTGCCACTGCACTCGTGCTCTTTATGACCCTGCCGGGGCTTGCCATGTTTTATGGCGGATTGGTCCGGGCGCGAAATGTGCTCAGTGTATTCATGCAATGCTTTGCCATCGCCTGTTTGATGAGCGTTTTGTGGTTCGCGCTTGGCTATTCAATCGCGTTTGGCGGCGACGGTGCATATTGGGGCGGGCTGGGCCGTGTCTTCTTGGCGGGCGTCGATGCAGACACCCTTTCAGGCACCCTGCCCGAGGTTCTGTTCTTCGCGTTTCAGATGACATTTGCGATCATCACGCCCGCCTTGTTTCTGGGTGCCTTTGCGGAACGCATCAACTTTGGCTTCGTGATGCTCTTTTCTGGCCTGTGGATGCTCGGTGTCTATGCGCCTGTCGCCCACTGGGTCTGGGGCGGCGGCTTCCTGGCTGATGGCGGCATCTTTGGTGCGACCGGTGCGCGTGATTTTGCCGGCGGCATTGTTGTGCATGAAACAGCTGGTCTGGCAGCGCTGGTTCTGGCCGTCATGGTCGGTCCGCGCAAGAACCGCACCACACCGCCGCACAACCCCGGCATGGTCGCCATCGGGGCCGGAATGCTTTGGGTGGGGTGGTTCGGGTTCAACGGCGGATCACAACTGGCCGCTGACGGCGGGGCTGCCATGGCCATTACCGTCACGCATCTTTCGGCGGCGGCGGCATCGCTGACATGGGCCTTATGGGAGCGGATCAAATTCGGCCGCGCATCGCTGGTGGGTATTGTCACGGGCACCATCGCGGGCTTGGCATCTATCACGCCGGCATCGGGCTTTGTCGGCCCGGTTGCAGCGCTGATCATCGGCGGCATCGCGGGGATCTTGTGCCAAGAGGCGGTGGCACTGATCCGGGGAAAGATGAAACTGGACGATACGCTGGATGTCTTTGCCGTGCACGGTGTTGGTGGCATCTTTGGCACGATCATGATCGCGGTCTTCGGTGCGGGCAATTGGGCGGCGCAGCTGGGATCACTGGTTATCGTCGGCCTATTCACAGTTCTTGGCACCTGGGTTCTGGCAAAGCTTGTCAGCTTGCTGATCCCGATCCGGGTGGATTCTGAAACCGAGTTTAACGGCCTTGATATCGCGACGCACGGCGAGCGGGCCTATGATGTCACATCGTAAAATGCAGGGCTGACCGGGCCCGTTCCGGTCAGCCATATAATGCGCGGGCGCGGGTTTCGAACGCCTGCACCACCCGGCGCATCGCCTCGTCAAAGACGACACCGATCAGTTTTTGCAAGATGGCATTCCTGAACTCAAAATCCACAAAGAATGTAACGTCGCAGCCACCGTCATCGCGATCTTTAAAGGACCAGTCAGAGCGCATGTGACGAAACGGGCCATCGAGATATTCAGTATCAATGCGCATCTCGTCGGGCCAGAGCGTGACACGGCTGCCAAAGCGTTCGCGAAACACCTTGAATGAGATGACCAGATCCGCCTCCATCACCTCGGCCCCGTCTGCGCGCGGCGTGCGCGACCGTATCCGCGCCGCCGCCGTCCATGGAAGAAACTCTGGATAGCGCGCCACATCGGCCACCAGATCATACATCTGAAGGGCGCTATAGGGCATGGCGCGGGTCTCGGAATGGGTGGGCATCGGTTTGTCCATGGTGACAGGGCCCCTCCATGTCGCTAAATGGTTCGGTGAAATCAAGGGGGGCCCATGCCAAACCGCGCTTATGTTATCGACGAGATGATCTCGGCCAAGTCCATTGCAGCGCGCGTCGAGGCGCTGGCGAAAGACATCACAAAGTCATTCAAAGGCACGGATAAGCTGATCGTCGTAGGGCTGCTCAGGGGGTCTTTCGTCTTTATCGCAGATCTGGTGCGCGAGATTGATTTGCCGCTGGAAGTGGATTTTCTGGAAGCGTCATCTTATGGCGACGGCATGGAAAGCAGCCGGGAAGTGCGCATTCTCAAAGACTTGCGCGGCGAAATTTCCGGACGTGATGTGCTGGTCGTCGAAGATATTGTTGATACCGGCTTCACGCTTCACCATGTCGTTAATCTGCTGAAAAGCCGCGAACCAAATCGGCTGGAGGTTTGCGCCTTGCTCGACAAACCATCAAGGCGTGAGGTGCCGATCAAGGCCACTTGGACGGGCTTTGAAATACCGGATGAATTTGTTGTGGGCTACGGCATCGATTTCGCGCAACGCAACCGGAACCTTCCCCATATCGGCAAGGTTCGGTTTACAGATGAGACCGCATGAATATGCGCCACCTTTTGCGTATGGCGCGGTGGGTACGCCATCCACCGTCTGAACGCAGGGTGATTTTGGTTGCGACCGTGCTGGGCATTTGCCTTCTGCTGGCAGGTGCGGAATGGCTGGGCCTGTTCCCTGATGGATTTGGTCTCAGCCCCGATCGGAATTGGCTGAAGCCACCTCGGTAACATCCGTGTCGGTGTCTGGGCCGGTCACAATCCCGTAGCGGACCCAAGCATCGAGCGCGGAAAGGGCCGCCGTCAGCGCACGCCGGGTTTCAGCGATACGGGGCACATCCGCAAGGTCGATGTGACTTGCGACCCAAAGCGGCACCTCGATTTCTGGCAAGATGCCTGCAACACGTTCCAAACGCTTATCGTTTGCGCCAAGTACCAATGGCAGTATCGCCATGCCCTGCCCGCACGCCGCCATTTCGCGTAACACCTGAAAGCTGTCGGCGGCCGCGGCAAACTGCCTTGGATCTGTGTTTTCAACCAGCCAGCGCCCCACCAAAGACCGTTCAAGCGGCCCGCTTACCCCCAGCCACGCCTCGGTGTCGGACGCTTTGGCGCGAAAAAGACCAAACCCCATCACCGTCGCGACGGACCCTGTAAGGTCTTCTGGCAACCGTATCGCAGGGCGCACCGTAATGTCCGCCCGTGTCCGCGCCATATCCAGATGGGCATTCGTGCTGAGGAGCTCGATCTTGAGATCGGGCGCGCGGCTGCGCAACTGGGTGATGATGCCCGGCAGCACATTTTGGCAAAACGTATCGGTTGAGGTGATGCGCACCTCTCCCGACACGGGGGCGCGCAAGCCCAGCAAGATGCGCCCCACCGCCTGGACGGCGCGGTCAACTTCGCGCGCGGCTTCGATAATGTGTTTTTGCGCACCCGGTACCGCATAACCTTTTGCGGTTTTGTCAAAAAGCGTGATGCCCGCCGTTTCTTCATAGGCGGCAACCCTGCGCAGCACCGTGGCATGGTTTACCCCTAGGCGGCGTGCCGCACCGCTGACGGACCCTTCATCGGCAACGGCCAAAACATAGCGAAGATCATCCCAGTTATCGCGCATCAGCCCTCACAAAAACGTGAACATTCAGTCATTTCCATTCCAGGGACCGTCATGTCAAGGCACTTTCCAGTCACAATACAGCCCTGTGCATAAATTCATATACCCCATGCAAATATTCCGGATGGCATTACAAAACGGCACAGGTACTCTGTAACAATCCTCAACAGGGAGATTGCAATGAAAAAGATACTTGCCTGCATTGCGCTGGCATCCGTGGGATTTGCCGGAACTGTATCCGCGCAAGATGCGCCCTTCGCCAAACAGATCAAAGCGCGACAGGGCATCATGGTGTACCGCGCGCTGAATATCGGCGTGCTGGGCGGCATGGCCAAGGGCGATGTCGCCTATGATGCGGCGGCGGCACAGACGGCCGCAGATGCGCTCGCGGCGTCCGCAACACTCGATACGTCGATGCTGTGGCCTGAAGGATCCGACAACTCGGCGAATCCCGCATCGACAGCGTCTGCTGACGGCTGGACCGCCGAAGCGGACGTCATGGGAAAGGACGCGGCCTTTGTGACCGCAGCCATGGCCATGCAGGCGGCTGCCGGTACTGGGCTTGAGGCGTTGCAAGCCGCAATGGGGCCGCTTGGCGGATCCTGCGGTGGATGCCACAAGGTCTCACGTATTCCGTCGAACTGATCGGAGTGCTACGTTTGGCGAATGGGCGGGACACCCCCCGCCCATTTCGCATGGAGGTGTTGCATGCACAGGTTTTTCGGTGTTGTGCTGATTGCCATGGTTCTGGGGACAGGGGTCGCAGCCTTTCTGGTTCAACCAAATCCGCTTCCCAAAGACGTTCTGGCCGGATTGGAGCCCGACCCGACACGCGGAGAACAGGTTTTTTGGGCTGCGGGCTGTGCATCATGCCATGCCGACGCCACAGCGACGGGGGCAGACAAGCTGGTGCTCAAAGGCGGGCAACGCTTCCCGTCGCCCTTTGGCACTTTTATTGCACCCAACATCTCAAACGACACCGAAGTCGGCATTGGCGCCTGGTCCACACTTGATCTGGCCAATGCAATGATGCGCGGTGTATCGCCCGACGGGCAGCACTATTACCCGGTTTTTCCCTATGCGAGCTATGCAAAGGCAAAGCTGCAAGATGTGGTTGATCTGCGGGCCTATCTGGCCACCCTGCCCGCTGACCCCAGCCCCAGTGCCGAACATGAGGTCGGATTTCCTTTCAATATCCGGCTCAGCCTTGGCGGCTGGAAACTGTTGTTTTTCAATGCCGACTGGGCGATCAATGACGATCTGAGCGAAGAAGAACAACGTGGCCGGTATCTGGCCGAAGCGCTGGGCCATTGCGGCGAATGCCATACGCCGCGAAATGCGCTTGGCGGCATGGAAACTGACCGCTGGCTGGCCGGAGGACCGGTGCCAGCCGGGCCGGGAAATTTCCCCAACATTACGCCAGCCAAACTCGATTGGTCTGAACGCGACATTGTCGAATACCTGACATCCGGCTTCACCCCGGATTTCGACAGTGCGGGCGGACATATGGCGCTGGTCGTCGAAAACACAGCCCATCTTCCGGTTGAGGACCGGGCCGCCATCGCGGCCTATCTTAAGAAGGTACCCGCATCGGAATAAGGTGCTGATATTCGGCAATAATATCACGCTAAGCAATGATTGTGGAAATGGATGCAATCAGCGCTGGTGCTTGCCACTTGAAGATCCAATGTGCGGCAAAACAATCAACTTATTGAGGTAGTATGATGCAGCATCGTTTTTCTGGTTTCGCAGGTGCCCTTTGTGCGTTGGCCACAGGCCTTCCGCTGACCGCAACTGCGCAATCCATGCCCGAGAACGTGACCATTTCAGGCGACGTGGAGATCCAGTATCTGTCGTCCGACACGAACGATACGACACTGCTCTTTGGCGACGTCGATCTTAGTTTTGCACCCGTGTCCGGCGGTACTGGATTGGGATTTGATGCAGGCCTGCTGGCCTATGACGACAGCGACACGTTCGGTGTGAGCGAGGCAGCGCTTTTTGCAGCCGTGACCTATACCACAAGCTATGGCAAATTCAGCTTCGGCATTCCACGCAGTGCCGCAAGTGATTTTGTCCGCATGCCCGATGTCGGTGGAAACCGGCTCATTGGTTTGGAACAACGGGTGATATCGGGCAGCGTCACCGAGTTTTTGTACCTTCTGGGGGATGAGACGCCCGTCGGCTTGCGCTATGACGGTGATTATGGCGCACTGAAAACGGCCCTGTCCTACCATCGTATTGACGATGTGAACGTCTATGATCTGGCGCTCAGCTACGAATCCGGTGCTTTTTTCGCGACAGGCTCCGTGGAACGGGTCACGGGTTTGGGCAGCAATGCCACGCTAGTGCATGCCGAAATCGGGGCCAGCACCGATTTTTACGAAGCGGGTCTTGGCTATACGGATGACGGCGACGTATTCATTGACAGCGCGTTCATGGCTTGGGCCAGCATTCGCCCGATGGAACAGCTGGGGCTGACGGCCACCATCCTGGACGTGAAAAACAGCGATACGGTTTATGGTCTGAGCGGAAAATACGGATTCTGGAATGGAGCCTATGCGCAACTGGGTGTGATCGACAGCTCAGGCTTTGACCCCATCTGGGATGTCGCCCTAGGGTACCACTTCTAAAGCGACTGGTGGAAAGGCCGCCCCATTGCCAAACCTGTCGTTCAAGATCGACACGTAACTCTTTGAAGGGCGGCCTTTTTTATCTTTACGTCAAAAACGGCCAAGCTTTTTAAGCCGCGCGGCCCGCAGCCGAGCGAAATCATCGCCGGCATGATAGCTGGACCGGGTGAGCGGTGTCGCAGACACCATCAAGAACCCTTTGCCATATGCAGCCTTTTCGTAGCCTGCGAATTCTTCTGGCGTCACAAACCGATCAACGCGGTGGTGTTTGGGCGTCGGTTGCAGATATTGGCCGATGGTCAGGAAATCGATGTCGGCGGCGCGCATATCTTCCATGACCTGAAGCACGGCTTGCCGGTCCTCGCCCAGACCCACCATAATCCCGGACTTGGTGAACATGGTCGGGTCCAGTTCCTTTACGCGCTGCAACAACCGCAAGGAATGGAAATAACGGGCACCGGGGCGAACCTCGGGGTAGAGGCCGGGAACGGTTTCAAGGTTGTGGTTGAAGACATCCGGTTTTGCTTTAACAACAACCTCTAACACACTGGGATCGCATCTGATAAAATCAGGCGTTAATATCTCGATTGTGGTTCCGGGGGATTGTTTTCTGATCGCACGGATCGTCTGCGCAAAATGTTCAGCCCCGCCATCCTTGACGTCATCGCGGTCAACCGAGGTGACGACAACGTGGTTCAGACCCAGTTTTTTGACCGCATCGGCAACACGGCCCGGTTCAAACACGTCCAGATCTTCGGGGGGCTTTCCGGTGGCAATATTGCAAAATGTGCACGCTCGGGTACAGACCTCTCCCATGATCATCATGGTCGCGTGGCCCTGTGACCAGCATTCGCCCACATTGGGGCAACCGGCTTCTTCGCAGACGGTGACCAGCTTGTGTTCGCGCATGATATCGCGGGTTTGCTTGTAACCAGCCGAGGTGGGCGCCTTCACACGGATCCATGCGGGCTTCTTGGGTTGATCCTGATCGGGTCGGTGGGCCTTTTCAGGGTGGCGTTCACTGGGAACATTGAGGTCTCGCAAGGAAAATTCCCCCTAACAGGCACTTTGATCCCAGATAGATGTTTTTGCAGATGAAGACAACGCGGTTGCGATACGCGCATACCGGGTCTTCGGGGACGTAAGGAGGCTACATGTCAAAAAAATTCACCGCTGAGTTCCTCGGCACATTCATATTGGTATTTTTCGGCGTCGGGTCGGCCGTGCTCATGGGCGCGGAAATCGGAATGCTTGGAATATCATTGGCTTTCGGGCTGTCGATTGTCGCGGCAGCCTACGGTCTAGGGGCCATTTCGGGCGCTCATCTAAACCCGGCCGTTTCGCTTGGCATGTTGGCCGCAGGGCGCATGAACGGAAGCGATTTCCTCACCTACGTCATAGCACAGATCGCAGGGGCCACTGTGGGCGCATTGGTGATCTTTTTGATCGCAAGCGGTAAGGCTGACTATTCGGTCGCTGAGAATGGTCTTGGCCAGAACGGATACGGCGCCGGTTACCTTGGCGAATACAGCCTGAGTGCCGCGCTGATCTTTGAAATTGTCGCGACGTTCTTGTTTGTCACCGTAATCTTGGGGGCAACGCAGTCCGGCGCCCCGGGTGCGATGGCAGGTTTGGCGATTGGTTTGACCCTTGCTGGCATCCATCTGGTGGGGATCAACGTGACCGGTGTATCTGTAAACCCGGCCCGTTCGATCGGACCTGCGCTCTTTGCAGGGTCTCAGGCTTTGGCTGACTTGTGGGTGTTCATCTTGGCGCCGCTTGTCGGGGGTGCCCTTGCCGGGTTACTCCACAGTGTGGGAATGACCCGCGCTGACGCAGACTAAACCACTTGAGGGGCGTTACGATCGCTCAAGTAAAGCGGCCCGGTGAGGATGTGTGTCACATCACCGGGCCGTCAGACGTTTTTCTGAACCGATCAAAGGTTGTTCATGCGGCCCTCAGCCGATCAGCGGGGGCTTTCCGCCATAGGTTTCGTCGTAATGCCGCTTCAGGCGTTGCAGCGCGATGCGCAGAACAATCTTGCCGGAGCGCGCGGACCAGCCCATACGCTTTTCGGCAACTTCCAAACCTTCGAGAAAGCAACAGCAGCGCAGCACCATATCGCCCAAACCCGGCCCCAGGTCGCGCAGTGCTGCCGCAACCCGGTCGCGGGCATTTCCCGATCCGCCGGCTGAGCTTGTATCCGCAGAAAAGCCGCCCCGATCCCCGGCCGTCAGAAAACGGTCCCAGTTCTGCGCCACGCGCGGCCCCAGCTGCGCAAGCTCAAAATCTTCCCGCAATCGTTCGCCTGCGCCAACAAGTTCAGAGGCAAGGAACGGCTGGCCATCCTTTTCCTTCCGTCTGGCAAGAACCGCCAAGGGGCTTTCTGCCAGATTGTAGCGCATACGACGTGGCGTGCGCGACCCCGGCTCCATAACCGCGCGCTCATCCCAAACCCGGTGCTGATCTCCGAATGGCGTCTGAGCTTCGGCAAACCCATGCGTCTTGCTGACCTCATCTTGCGCCAAAAGCCGTTTCAGCGCGGCCCGGCCCGCCGTTGTTATCCCATAGATCGTAACGCGCCCGGTTTTCTGGACTGCGATCCAGTCCATCAGGGCAAAGGCCTGTGCTACAGATCGGTCCACCACGCCGGTGCGCAATGTGCCCTTTAACACGACCGCTTTTTCCATCTCTGGCGCCACAGCAAGCACGGCACCCACTTCGCACAGGCGGCGCAGGATGCGGCGGGCTTCGCGATCAATGGTATTTTGGTCGGCAATCTGGTGTTTCGGTGAACGTATTGGTGCTGTCATGAAGCTGGTCCTTTCGTGATACCCTGAAGAATGCGTTTGATTTTTTGGCTGCGCGGTCTCGATCAGACGCGTGCAGCGTTGACCCAGATGGGTCAGGATTTCGTCCACCAAAGGGTCGTCACGGCGATTTTCATAGGCGCGTACTTTGCGCAGTACCGTGGAAGCGTGGCAGCCTTCACTGCGCGCAATAGCACGAATGGGCTGCCCTTCCTCAATATGGCGCAAGTAAAGACGCGCATTATCCGGCAGCCAGGCGGGCAAGTCCGCCAGCAGATTGGCCGAAACCGTCATATGATTCCCCCGAGTGTCTCTACGACGGCTTTACGCCGCCTTAACCACAACGAACTCAACCGTGAGTTGCTTTTCTTACCTGATCGTTAAAATTAAGCACGTTCCCAACAATTGTTGACAAAGTATAAATATCGCTGAAACTAACGCGCGCTCCTTAGCAACAATCCGCAACAGATGGCTTTCCTGTTTCATCTTTGGGTTGATTTCATGAAGGAGAGTTAATGTGTCTGAGCTTCTAACGCTGGTGAGTGAACTGCGCCGCCCCCGCCTTTTGATCCGGGCTGCGCGGGCGGGCCTGGGTGAATACAACCGCTGTCGGGATCTCAAACGCCTGATGCGGGTCGGTGACACACCTGCGCCTGCACGCGCGCTAACCGCATTGATGGCGCAAGAGGCACAGGTCGAGCAGACGCGATGCGCGGGGGAAGCGACCTACAGCTTTTCACACCACATCCAGCTCTTGATCGCCATGATGGCCGAGGTACGCCTATTGCCGCGGCCAGAACAAACCGGAACCTGAACGAAAAAAGGGCCGCCCCCATCGGAGCGGCCCAGATCAATTCAACCCATAAAGGATCCGTTACATAAATGCGTCCGGCATCGAGGCCTTTTTCTTGGCGACATATTCATTCAGCGCCTCTTCGGTCGCGGGGTCCATCGCCGGCTTTTGGTAGTCGTTCAGCAACTTCTTCACCCGGACACCGGCCAATTCCACCGTGTCGCGGGCGCCTTCTTCATCCCAGGTTTCAAACGGCTTGTAGTCCAGCATCTCGGTGCGCCAGAACGCTGATTTGAAATTGGCTTGTGTATGTTCGCAGCCCAGATAGTGGCCGCCCGGTCCAACTTCGCGGATCGCACCCATCGCTTGGCCAGTTTCTGACATATCGATGCCCTTGGCCAGATGATGAAGAATTCCCAGCTGATCGGCATCCATGACAAACTTTTCAAAGGACGACACCAATCCGCCTTCAAGCCAGCCGCAGGCATGCAGCATGAAGTTGACGCCTGACAAGAGCCCCATATTCAGGCTGTTTGATGTCTCATAAGCCGCCTGCGCATCGGGCAGTTTTGATCCGCAGAAGGATCCGGCTGAGCGATATGGCAGCCCCATGCGGCGTGCAAGCTGACCTGCGCCATAGGTGATATGGGCGGCCTCAGGCGTGCCAAAGGTGGGCGCACCGGAATTCATGTCAATCGAGGTCACGAAGGCCCCGAAAATCACCGGCGCGCCTTGGCGGATCAGCTGGCTGTAAGCGACACCGGCCAGAACCTCGGCCATCACCTGCGTCAGCGTGCCCGCCACCGTCACCGGCGCCATGGCGCCACCGACGATAAAGGGTGAGATGATGCAGGCCTGATTGGCCTTGGCGTAGACCTCAAGCGCGCCCATCATGATCCCGTCAAAGGTCATTGGCGAGTTGATGTTGATAAGCGAGGTCATAACCGTGTTTTGATCGACGAAATCATCCCCAAACAGGATCTTTGACATCTCGACCGAATCTGCTGCGCGGCTTGGTTCGGTGACCGACCCCATATAGGGTTTGTCCGACAGCGTCATATGCGCCAAGAGCATGTCAAGGTGACGCTTGTTCACCGGCACATCGGTTGGTTCACAAACCGTGCCGCCCGAATGATGCAGCCATTTCGACATATAGCCAAGTTTCACAAACTTCTGGAAATCGGCGATGGTTGCATAACGGCGGCCGCCTTCGGCATCGCGCACGAAAGGGGGGCCGTAGACGGGGGCCAGAACCAGACCTTTGCCACCGACGGTGACAGTGCGTTCCGCGTTGCGCGCGTGTTGGACATAAGATGATGGCGCAGTTTTGCAAAGCTGACGGGCCAGACCGCGCGGAATACGAACACGTTCGCCCTGCACATCAGCGCCCGCCTCTTTCCAGCGGATCAATGCTTCGGGGCACTCAACGAAATTGACACCGACTTCTTCAAGAATGGTTTCGGCATTCGCCTCGATGATCTCAAGCGCTTCTTCGTTGAGAATCTCAAAATTCGGGATGTTGCGCTCAATGAACTTGGCACATTCAATGCGCACAGCGGTCCGCTCCGCGCGCCGGGCCGCACCGCCGCCGCCACGTGCCCTACGGCCTTCCACCACTTCGTTCATTCCGGGGTCTCCTGACAATGTCGCGTTGTGCCATCTTTTACCGACATTGCTGTATTGCCGACTGCGGATTACGGCGCATCGCAAGCGAAAACGACATTCACCCGGGGTAATAGCCCGGCGTGGGTGGCACGCAGATCAAGAGTAACCTTCAGATCAGGCAGCTTTCGAAACACATACCGGCGCAAAAGGCTCGATCGTTACGCTTTGTTGATCAAAGGTGCAAAAGCTGCCGGGTGGAACCTCCTCCCAGCATTCTCCTGCTTCCAGCGGTTCCGACACAACGGCGCGGCCCGTGTGATCATCTGACCAGCGATGATAAAGCGTGGGCACCACGTGATCACTTGAATAGCGCACGGCATAAAGATGTGCGCCGTCTGAAAACGCAGCCGTCATGCGTATATGCGGCGTGCTGCCCTTTTGGCGCGACAGATCGACAAACCGCGCGGTGGCCCGTTCCAACGCGCCTTTGGGATCACTTTCAAGCCCTTCACCCAAAGCGACCAGAAACAGCGCCTCACTGTCTGTGGCGCCCTTGCGGTGTGGATAAAGCCCATCGGGGATCAGCATGTCCGCATCCCTGCGAAACCGGTCATAGCCGCCGATCTGCCCGTTATGCATGAAAGACCAGCGCCCGACGGCAAAGGGATGGCAGTTGTTGCGGCTCGTCGCCGTGCCGGTCGACGCACGCACATGCGCCAGGAACAACGGCGACTGCACCTGTGCCGTCAGTGACCGCAGGTTTGGGTCTGACCATGCCGGCTGAATATCGCGAAACAGCCCCGGTTCGGCCCGGTTGCCGTACCATGCAATGCCAAAACCATCGGCGTTGATTGCAGATTTGCACTCCGTCGCCCCGTGGCTTTGATGGATAAGCGAATGGCCAGGGCGGCTGATGATGTCTTCTAGAAAGATCGGTTCGCCAATATAGGCAGCCCACCTGCACATCTAAACACCTCTGAACTGAATGGGGAATTTGTTGGTCAGACCTGTCAAGATGCGGCACCCTTTTGAACTCTGCAGGCGAACCATATTATTGGTTGTCCGAAATACGGTCGCAATTTATCAAAAATCAGTGACGGTCTGGTAAATTATTTCCCAAAAAATGAAAAGATTACGGGACAGGCTGATTGGCAAGGCCTGCGTCTTACGCGACCGGCACCACATGAACCTTATCGCCAACAGCGACCCGGCCGGGCACCTTCACTTCAGCACACCAGCCACCATGCCCGCGCATGGCATTGTAGCCCCCCTTGCCCAAGGCTGTTTCCATACGCGAACAAGGGGCGCATGGAACCGATATTGCCACTTCAGCATCGCCAATCATCAGGCGGGCATGGCGTAACGCCGTAAGATTGATGCCCGAGATGACAATATTGCGGCGCAACATCTCTGGCTGCACTTGGTCACCTTGTGCGAGCGCGGCAATCACCGGCAGGTGTTCGGCCTGTATGAGCGTGACGGCCCGCTTGCCGGGTCTGCCGTGATCACCGACAAACCCTTGAAACTCCAACATGGACTGCTCAACAGACGTCACAGGTGCCAGGCGTTCCGGGCGCAAGCCGATCCACTCAACGCGGCCATGACCGGCATGGGTTGCCAGAAGGTCGGCAAAGCCCGCCATCAGCTTTCCTCTACCACCATCAGATCACGTTCTGACGCGCCTTTGGCAAAGGCCAAGGCTGCTTGATAATCTGGCGAATGATAGCACTCGACCGCGGCCTCAAGCGACGGAAAGCGCGCCACAACGTTACGCGGACGGTCGTTGCCTTCCAGCTGCACGTAGCGACCTGCCCGGGCCAGAAACACACCGCCATGTTTGGCAATCGCCGGTCCGGCAAGGGTTGCGTACTTTCCGTAGGCCTCAGCATCGAGGACCTTTACATGGGCAATCCAAAGGGCTGATTTTGTCTCAGTCATAAGGCATCCTTTATCGCTTTTGCAGCCGCTTCGATGGCCGCATCGGAATTTGTGGGATCCGTGCCGCCTGCTTGCGCCATATCGGCACGACCGCCGCCACCAGACCCACCCAGCTCTGCCGCCGCCGCTTTGACGACATTCACGGCAGAAATACGGTCTGTCAGATCAGCCGTGACACCCGCGGCCACAGCGGCCTTGCCGCCGGTATCCGCGACAATCAGCACCACGCCAGACCCCAGGCGCGTCTTCAGCTCATCCACCATGCCCGGCAGATCCTTGCCCGATACGCCGGATATAACCTGCGGCATGAATTTGATGCCGCCGATATCACGTGCCTCAGGTCCTTGCCCGGAACTGCCCCCCATGGCCAGTTCCCGGCGCAGTTGCGCCAGTTCATTTGTCAAAGCCTTCCGCTCATCCAGCAGCGCCTTCACCCGAACCGGAACATCCGTGGCATTTGCTTTGAGGGCTACGGCAACCTCTGACAGCCGCCCGTCCTGCGCGCGCAGATGATCCAATGCTGCCTGCCCGGTCAGCGCTTCGATCCGACGCACACCCGCGGCGGATGCACTGTCACCCAAGACGACGAATGCACCTATGTCTCCGGTGCGCTGCACATGCGTCCCGCCGCACAGTTCCAGCGAGTAGGTCGCCGCGTCGCTGCCTTTGCCTGAGCCCGGCAAACGGCCCATGGACACCACGCGCACTTCATCACCATATTTTTCACCAAAGAGCGCCTGCGCCCCCAAGGCCCGCGCATCATCAGGCGTCATGATCCGGGTGTTGACCGGCGTGTTTTGTCTGACAAATTCATTCACTTCCGCTTCAACCCGAACCACCTCGGCGGCGTCCATCGCCTTTGAATGGCTGAAATCAAAGCGAAGCCGGTCGGCGGCGTTCAACGATCCCCTTTGGGCAACGTGATCACCAAGCGCACGGCGTAGTGCCTCGTGCAACAGATGCGTCGCCGAGTGATTGGCCCGTATCGCCGTGCGGCGGCTATGAGAGACCTCAAGCTTTGCCGGTTGCCCCCGCACAATCTGGCCTTCGCTGACTTCCGCGATATGGATGAAGACACCCGCCGATTTCTTGGTATCGGTGATCTGGGCCATACCGGTATCTGTGCGGATCAAACCGGTGTCACCCACCTGCCCGCCACTTTCGGCATAGAACGGCGTTTGGTTGACGACAATCTGAACCTTGGCGCCCGTTTCAGCCGAACCGGTTTCAGCCCCCTCCGCAACCAGCGCGAGGATTTCACCCTCGGCAATTTCGGTGTCATAGCCCAGAAACTCTGTCACACCAAGCTTGTCTGCCAGATTGAACCAGATCGCGGCATCTTTGGTTTCACCGGTCCCGGCCCAGGCCGCCCGCGCCTTGGTCTTTTGTTCTTCCATCGCATGATCGAAACCCTGCACATCAACCTTGCGGCCTTTTTCGCGCAAAGCATCCTGCGTCAGATCCAGCGGAAACCCAAATGTATCATATAGCTTGAACGCGGCGGCACCGGGCAGATCCTGCCCGTCACCGAGCTTTGCAAGCTCATCGTCCAACAGCTTCAAGCCACGGTCCAACGTTTGCTTGAACCGGGTTTCTTCCAGTTTCAGCGTTTCTTCAATCATGGCCTGCGCGCGCGTCAGTTCCGGATAGGCAGCCCCCATCTGGCGGACCAGCGCGGGCACCAACCGGTGCATCAACGGCTCATCCGTCCCCAAAAGATGCGCATGACGCATGGCGCGGCGCATGATCCGGCGCAGCACATAGCCACGCCCTTCGTTGGACGGCATGACACCGTCGGCAATCAGAAATGAGGTTGAGCGCAAATGATCCGCAATCACGCGGTGATGCACTTTGCCCGGACCATCTGGATCCGATGACGTGCCATGGGCGGACGCCTCAATCAGGCTGCGCATAAGATCGGTGTCGTAATTGTCATGCTTGCCTTGCAAAAGCGCGCCAATCCGTTCCAGCCCCATACCGGTGTCGATCGACTGGTTGGGCAAAGGCGTCATCGAGCCGTCGGCAAACTGCTCATTTTGCATGAAAACGAGGTTCCAGATCTCGATGAACCGGTCGCCATCCTCCTCGGCTGACCCCGGAGGGCCGCCCCAGATATGATCGCCGTGATCGTAGAAAATTTCCGTACAGGGACCACAAGGGCCAGTGGGGCCCATACGCCAGAAATTGTCATCGGTTGGAATGCGGATGATCCGGTCATCCGAAATGCCCGCCACTTTCTTCCAGATCGCCGCGGCCTCATCATCCGTATGGTAAACAGTCACCAAAAGCCGGTCCTTGTTGAGACCGAAATCCTTTGTCAGCAGTTCCCAAGCATATGGGATGGCTTCATTTTTGAAATAGTCGCCAAAGGAAAAATTCCCAAGCATTTCAAAGAATGTATGGTGGCGCGCGGTATAGCCCACATTGTCCAGATCATTGTGCTTGCCGCCGGCCCGCACACATTTTTG
Source organism: Albidovulum sp. (assembly GCA_049646285.1). GTDB lineage: Bacteria > Pseudomonadota > Alphaproteobacteria > Rhodobacterales > Rhodobacteraceae > Albidovulum. The sequence goes on from JBARVN010000007.1 coordinate 30,446, forward strand.
GGATGTGGTGGCCCTGTTGTAGTCGCGTGTCTCAAGTCCGGTGAACAGGTTTTTGAACTGCACCATGCCGGAGTTGGCAAACATCAATGTCGGGTCATTGCGCGGAACCAAAGGAGAGCTGTCCACCACTTGGTGGCCATTGCGCTGGAAATAATCAAGAAAGGTCGAGCGAATGTCGTTCAGACTGGGCATCAGGGCGAATTCCAAATTGAGTGGAGCATGACGGTCCGCTCGGTTTACCGCCCTGCCCCGCGCCTGTCCAGCAAGGGATTCTGCAACTGCACGGTTCTGGCTGGTTCGCATTCATGATCGCGTGTCGCAAAGGGAATCTGTCATCCTTGCGCAAAAAGAAAAGGGTCAGACCTTTCGGTCTGACCCATCCTTTCGATCCGAATGTGAACCGATCAGCTTTCCATAACATCATCTTCTGGCACAATGCCTTCAGCTTCGAATTCTAGCCCATGGCTGGCCCGGATTTTATCTTCGATCTGAAGTGCCATGTCAGGGTTTTCTTTCAAGAACAGCTTAGCATTCTCGCGTCCCTGACCGATCCGCTCATCCCCGTATGAATACCAGGCGCCGGATTTTTCAACCACACCGGCCTTGACGCCCAGGTCGATCAACTCACCGGTTTTGGAAATGCCTTCGCCATACA
>JBARVN010000008.1:0-1947 GCA_049646285.1 Albidovulum sp.
CTTTATCAATCCTCGGCCTTTGCGGAACGGGCCTTTTGCCCCAAATGCGGATCGCATCTGTGGATCCGCGATACCGACGCCCCCGAGGGCCGCTATGATCTTTTGCCGGGCCTATTCGACGCGGCCAAAGACTGGCCGCTACGCGGCGAGATTTACACCGACAGTGCCTTTGCCGCGATCCGTCTTGAAGGCGGACACAGCCGGACCACACGGGCCGAATATGAAGCCAAGAATGCCCATATCAAGGGAGATGCGCTATGACCGAATTTGACAATGCCTGGGTCCGCGAAGAAGAAGCCAAGCGCACATGGATGGCTGAGCACAGCCTGTATCGGGCCGAAGATGAACATTCATCTTGCGGCGTGGGCCTTGTCGTCTCAATCGACGGCAAACCCAGCCGTAAGGTTGTCAGCCACGGTATTGATGCGCTGAAGGCGGTCTGGCACCGGGGCGCGGTTGATGCCGATGGCCGCACCGGGGACGGCGCGGGGATTCACGTGCAAATTCCGGTCAAGTTCTTCTACGATCAAGTGCGCCGCACCGGGCATGAACCCGACATGGACAAGCTTATCGCCGTCGGTCAGGTGTTTTTGCCGCGCACCGATTTTGGCGCCCAGGAACGGTGCCGGACCATCGTTGAAACCGAAGTTCTGCGCATGGGCTATTACATCTATGGCTGGCGCCATGTGCCGGTTCAAACCGAATGCCTGGGCGAAAAGGCCAATGCGACACGGCCCGAGATCGAGCAGATCTTGATCAAAAACTCCAAAGGCACCGATCAAGAAACCTTTGAGCGAGAGCTTTACGTGATCCGCCGCCGGATTGAGAAGGCCGCCAGTGCAGCACAGATCGCGGGGATGTATATCTGTTCGCTGTCATGCCGCTCGATCATCTACAAAGGCATGATGCTGGCCGAACAGGTAGCCGACTTTTACCCCGATCTGATGGATGAACGTTTCGAATCCGCCTTTGCCATCTATCACCAGCGCTATTCGACCAACACTTTCCCGCAATGGTCGCTGGCCCAGCCCTTCCGCATGCTGGCCCATAACGGTGAGATCAATACCCTTAAAGGCAATGTCAACTGGATGCGCAGCCATGAGATCCGCATGGCGTCGAGTGCCTTTGGCGATATGGCCGAAGACATCAAACCGATCATCCCGGCGGGCACATCCGATTCCGGAGCGTTGGATTCGGTCTTTGAAGCGCTGGTGCGGGCTGGGCGTACTGCGCCGATGGCCAAGACCATGCTGGTTCCTGAAGCCTGGTCCAAGCAGGCCGTCGAGATGCCGAAAGAATGGCAAGATATGTACGCCTATTGCAATTCGGTGATGGAGCCTTGGGACGGCCCCGCCGCCCTTGCCATGACCGATGGCCGCTGGGTTTGCGGCGGGCTTGACCGCAACGGTCTGAGGCCGATGCGCTATGTGCTGACGGGCGACGGGTTGCTGATTGCCGGATCCGAGGCGGGCATGGTGCCGATTGATGAAATGACGGTGCGCGAAAAAGGCGCACTTGGGCCGGGACAGATGATTGCCGTCGATATGACCGAAGGCAAGCTTTACCGCGACGGCGATCTGAAAGACAAACTTGCCGCCGCCCAGCCCTTTGGCGAATGGATCGAAAAAGTCGTGGATCTGAGCGCGCTGATGCGTGACGTGCCGGAAACGCCGCTGTTTGAGGGGGCCGATCTGCGTCGCCGCCAGATTGCCGCCGGCTATTCGCTGGAAGAGCTTGAGCAGGTCTTGGCGCCGATGGCCGAGGACGGCAAGGAAATGATCGCCTCGATGGGCGATGACACGCCTTCAGCCGTGCTTTCAAACATCTACCGGCCCTTGTCGCATTTCTTCCGCCAGAACTTCAGCCAGGTCACCAACCCGCCCATCGACAGCCTGCGCGAAAGCCGGGTGATGAGCCTTAAGACCAGGTTCGGCAACCTCAAGAACG
>JBARVN010000009.1:0-2378 GCA_049646285.1 Albidovulum sp.
GCTTCAGGTCGCCCATATCAAGCTGTCACATAGCAGGGCGTTTCTGGTGCGTGCCTATTTGTTGCAGACCCACGAGATGCTGTTTGATGCCCATTGGCATGCCTTCCGTGTCTTCGGTGGCATCCCAAGCCGGGGCATCTACGATAACATGAGGACGGCTGTTGATCGTGTTGGACGAGGTAAGCAGCGCGAGGTGAACGCACGCTTTCTGGCGATGACCAGCCACTATGTCTTTGAGCCGGAGTTCTGCAATCCGGCTGCCGGGTGGGAGAAAGGTCAGGTTGAGAAGAACGTCCGCGACGCGCGCCACCGTCTGTGGCAGGTCGCGCCTGTCTTTCCGGGCCTTGAGGCGTTGAACAACTGGCTGGAGGATCGCTGCACGGTGCTGTGGGCTGAGACCGCGCACGGCAGTTTGCCCGGAAGCATTGCCGATGCCTGGGAGGCCGAGAAGCTCGCGCTGATGCCGCTGCCAACGGCCTTTGACGGCTTTGTTGAGCTGAGCAAGCGCGTATCCCCAACCTGCCTGATCACCTTTGATCGCAATCGGTACAGCGTGCCAGCGAGCTTTGCGAACCGCCCGGTCAGCCTACACATTTACCCCGAGAAGTTGGTCGTCTTGACCGAGGGGCAGGCGAACGTGTGGCGCAGATCGTGGATGCGGACGTGAGTATCTTGCATTCGTGCGTATGGGAACAAATCCAAGAACAAGACACATCGTCATTACCGATATGTTCCCCTCAATTCCGAGTACATCCAATCCCAATACGCCACCACAGCGCCACTGGAAGCTTTGAATTCAATCCCTGCGCAAACAAAAAGTGCTCTAACTCATTGATTTAAGTGGTGAGCCGGTCGGGATCCGAACCCGAGACCTACTGATTAAAAGTCAGTTGCTCTACCAACTGAGCTACCGGCCCATCACAGGGGGCCTCTTTATGAACCTCGCCGGGGGTGGTCAAGTGGAAAAGCATGGACCACTGGCAAAATCCCCGGACCGCGCGTATATGGCACGCCATGAGACAGGCGCCCCCTTCCCAAGGCCTGCCGTTCATGAAAATGCACGGCGCAGGCAATGACTTCGTGATCATCGATTCACGGGGACGCGGTGCTGTGACGACATCTGCACTGGCGGCCGCGCTGGGTGACCGGCACCGCGGCGTCGGGTTTGATCAGCTGGCCGAGATCCGCGATGCGGAGGGCGCAGACTTCCAACTTGATTTCTGGAATTCCGATGGCAGCCGTGCCGGCGCGTGCGGCAACGCGTCTCGTTGTGTGGCCGATCATGTGATGACCGGGATCGGGCGCAAGAGTGTCGTCTTTGTCACGGGTCGCGGAACACTTGGCGCCGTACGCCGTGATGACGGGTTGGTCAGCGTCAATATGGGTGCGCCGCTTTTGGATTGGGTTGACATTCCGCTGGCAACGGCTGCGGACACGCTGCATCTGCCCGTCAGCGGTGACCCGACTGCAGTTGGGATGGGCAACCCGCATTGTGTATTCTTTGTCGCAGATGCTGATGCCGTCGATCTGCCGAATGCGGGCGCTGCAATGGAACACCATCCGCTGTTCCCTGAGGCGACCAATGTTGAATTCGCCAGCCTGACCGGCCCGGACCGGTTGCGCATGCGGGTCTGGGAACGTGGCGCCGGCATCACGCTTGCCTGCGGCTCTGGCGCGTGTGCCACGGCCGTGGCCGCCCACCTGCGGGGTCTGACCGGGCGGCATGTCAGGCTGGATCTGGATGGCGGCACGCTGGAGATTGACTGGCGTGACGATGGCGTCTGGATGACCGGACCCACCGCGCATGTCTTCGACGGCTGGCTTACCCCCGAATTTATCGCAGCACATCCATGAGCGCGCCGGTCTTTTCAACACTTGGCTGCCGTTTGAACGCCTATGAGACGGAAGCAATGAAAGAACTGGCCGCCAGTGCCGGGGTGGAAAATGCGGTTGTGGTCAATACTTGTGCGGTGACCGCCGAAGCGGTGCGCAAGGCCAAGCAAGAAATCCGCAAACTGCGCCGCCAGAACCCCGATGCGACCCTTATCGTCACCGGATGTGCGGCCCAGACCGAACCTGCAACCTTCGCCGCCATGCCCGAGGTCAGCCGCGTGATCGGCAATACCGAAAAGATGCAAGCCGCGACCTGGGCGGGCATCAAAGCCCCCGATCTGATTGGCGATACGGAACGGGTGATGGTCGATGACATCATGTCGGTGACCGAAACCGCCGGTCACCTGATCGACGGTTTTGGCCGCCACCGCGCCTATGTTCAGGTGCAAAACGGCTGCGACCACCGCTGCACCTTTTGTATCATCCCTTACGGGCGGGGTAATTCGCGGTCGGTGCCTGCGGGGGTGGTCGTCGATCAGATAAAG
>JBARVN010000010.1:0-23001 GCA_049646285.1 Albidovulum sp.
ACGCCGATACGCGCAAATTGCTTGGCGATCTTGCCGCTGCCGAGGCCAAACACGGCCATCGCGCCGGTGAATTGTCTGAGGCGCATTTGGGGGAAGATGCCAAAGGCGAAGAGGATCGCGCCGCCCACCGGCAATTCGTACTGACATGGGTTCAGCCCGGGCTGGCGGGGCTGATGGACGGGTCCGTTTCAACCCTGGCGCCGATCTTTGCTGTTGCATTTGCCACACATGATACCTGGACCACATTTCTGGTGGGATTGGCCGCCTCGGTCGGAGCCGGCATCTCCATGGGGTTTACCGAAGTAGCCTCTGACGATGGGGTGTTATCTGGGCGCGGATCACCGATGAAACGCGGGATTGCGGCCGGGGTAATGACCACTCTTGGTGGTCTTGGCCATGCGTTGCCTTATCTGATCACAGATTTCTGGACCGCCACTACCATTGCGATTGTGGTCGTGTTTATCGAGCTGTGGGCCATAGCCTGGATTCAGAACCGATATATGGAAACACCCTTTCTACGCGCCACCTTTCAGGTGGTTTTGGGGGGAGCATTGGTGTTTGCTGCTGGCGTTTTAATCGGAGGCGGCTAGTATACTGGCGAACGGATCCAGAGGCTTGCCGTGTATTTCAAAGACCAAGTCAGTTACCAGCCGGTGCCACTGCCTGATCGCGTAGATCTGCCCGACGATCAGGCTTTGCGCGCGGCAGAATCCTTTCGCGATTTGATGAAGAAACGCCACTCCATACGCGATTTTCGCCCCGATCCCGTACCGGAGGCTGTGATTGCGGCTTGTGTCGCGGCAGCAGGTACAGCGCCGTCCGGCGCCAATCATCAGCCTTGGCATTTTGTTGCCATTTCCCAGCCGCAAATGAAGGCGCAGATCCGTGCGGCGGCTGAAGCCGAAGAAGAGACTTTTTATGCTGGGGGGGGCGGGGAAGAGTGGTTGAAGGCGTTGGAGCCGATTGGCACCGGCGTCGCCAAACCACATTTGGACATCGCGCCGTGGCTGATTGTGGTATTTGCCCAGCGTTACGGTGTCACCAAAAACGGTGAGCGCTATAAAAACTACTACGTCCCCGAAAGTGTGGGCATCGCGACCGGGTTCTTAATCGCAGCCCTGCATCACGCAGGGTTGTCGGTGCTGACCCATACCCCCAATCCGATGAAATTCCTCACCGGTCTGTGTGACCGGCCCGAAAGCGAAAAGCCGGTGATGATATTGGCAGTGGGTCATGCATCGGACAAGGCAACCGTACCCGCCGTCGCCAAGATCAAAAAGCCACTGGATGAGATATTGACGATCCGGAAGGCCTGAGATGCTGGCCCCAACCTTCAGCCCGTGCTAGGGCCGCGCTGATGTTGCCCATATTCCTCAAAACCCTGCCGTTCTTCGCGCTGATTGGCCTTGGCTGGTGGGCGGGGCGCATCCGTTTTTTCCCCGAAGTCGCGACGGAATGGCTGACGCGCTTTGTGTTTTACTTCGCGCTGTCGGCAATGCTGTTTCGCTTTGCTGCGAACCTGTCGGTGGCAGAGCTGTTTAATGCGCAATTCGTGCTGGCCTATCTGACCGGTTGTACCGTCGTTTATCTGTTGGTCACGTTGGTTGCCCGAATGCGCGGTTTACCCGTAAGCGAGGCCGCGATTGAGGCGCAATGTGCAGTGATCGGGAATACCGGATTTCTGGGCGTGCCCATGCTGGTGTTGCTTTTGGGGCCGGGGGCTGCAGGCCCGGTTCTGATGATGTTGGCAATAGATCTTGTTGTGTTTTCCAGCCTGATCACCCTGATCATCACGGCCTCTCGCGAAGGCCAGCTGAGCGTTGGGATCGTGCGCGTTCTCGTGCTGGGATTGCTGAAAAACCCGATGATCGTCTCGATGGTTGCGGGGCTTTTGTGGTCTGTGTTTCGCTGGCCCGTTCCCGCCCCGGTGGATGAGTTTTTGGCAATGCTTGGGGCCGCCGCCACACCCTGTGCGCTGTTCGTCATCGGCGCTTCGCTTGCCACTAAAACAGCTGAACGCGCTTCGGTGGCTCTGTGGCTGTCCTTCGCCAAACTGGTGCTGCATCCAGCCGCCGTTGCGATAGCGGCACTGCGGGTTTTCGATGTTGAGCCGTTTGCGGCGGGCGTGATGATTGCAGCCGCCTCCCTTCCGGTGGCGGGCAATGTCTATATGCTGGCACGTCACTACGGGGTGGCGCCGCAGCGCGTCTCTGCCTCAATCCTCATCTCGACGGCGGTAAGTATTATTACCCTTTCGCTGGTGGTCGCGTGGATCACCGGGGTCTAAAAAAAAGGAAATCTCATGCAAACAATATCTGAAAACAAGTGTTTTGGCGGCATTCAGGGTGTCTATTCCCACGCGTCTGAGGCCTGCGGCTGTGACATGACCTTTGGTCTCTTTCTGCCCGAAGAAGCTGCAGAAGAACCCGTGCCGGTGCTTTGGTATCTGTCCGGCCTGACCTGCACCCATGAAAACGCAATGGCCAAGGCGGGTGCGCAGGAATGGGCGGCAGAGTACGGTCTTGCGTTGGTGTTTCCAGACACCAGCCCCCGCGGCGACGCAGTGGCCAATGATGAGGCCTATGATCTTGGTCAGGGTGCTGGGTTCTATGTAAACGCCACACAAGATCCATGGGCGCTGAACTTCCAGATGTGGGATTATGTGGCCGAGGAACTGCCCAGCCTGATCACCTCGAATTTTGCAGTGGATGAGGGGCGGCAGTCGATCACCGGCCATTCCATGGGCGGGCATGGTGCGCTGACCATGGCCATGCGGCTGCCCGGCCGCTTCCGTTCGGTTTCGGCCTTTGCGCCCATTGCGCATCCAACCCAATCCGATTGGGGTCGCAAACAGCTGGAGGCCTATCTCGGGTCTGACGAAAACCAATGGGCTGCGCATGACGCCACGCTTCTCATGCGTCGTTTGGGCTTTGATGGGCCGGTATTGATTGATCAGGGGTCTAAGGATCAGTTCCTTGATCTTTTGAAGCCCGAAGCCCTTGCCCACGCAATGATCGAACGGCGCCAAAATGGCCAGTTTCGAATGCAACCGGGCTATGACCACAGCTATTTCTTCGTCTCCTCATTCATGGGGGATCATATTAGTTTTCACGCGGCAGCTCTTTACGGATGAGTATTTATGTTGATGCAGATGCGTGCCCGGTAAAGGACGAATGCACCCGTGCGGCCCAGCGGTTGGGCGTGAAGGTGTTTATGGTCTGCAACGGCGGTATCCGGCCATCGCCGCATCCGTTGGTCGAAACGGTCTTTGTCACCGAAGGCCCGGATGAAGCGGATAAGTGGATTGCCGAGCGCGCCGGGCCGACCGATGTTGTCATTACTGGTGATATCCCGCTGGCCGCGAAATGTGTGGCGGCGGGCGCGAAAGTCTTGAAGCACAACGGTGAGCCACTGACCGAGGCCAATATCGGCAACGTTCTGGCCACGCGCGATCTTATGGCCGATCTGCGGGCGGCCGATCCATTCCGGCAGGGCGGCGGGCGCCCGTTTTCGAAACATGACAGGTCGCGCTTCGCGGCAGCGCTCGATCAGGCATTGCGCACGGTGGCGCGATAAATGAAGCAGGTGATGTCGCAAGTGGCACAGACGGGTGGGGCAGGAACGGGTCAAATCTGCCAATGACTATGAATAGCCCGGACATAAATCTAGCCACCAAGTCCAATGCGACGGGAATATTGTGCGCGCTTGGTGCAACGGCGTTCTTTTCCGTCAACGACGTCACAATCAAATTCCTCAGCGGTGATTATGCGTTGCACCAAGTGGTGCTGATCCGTTCTTTGATTGCGCTTGCCGTCATTACAATCCTGATCGTGCCGCTGCAGGGTGGCTTTAGCGTGCTGCGGACCAGACGCATCGGCATGCATCTGATGCGCGGCTGCTGCGTTGTCCTGGCCAATATGTGTTTTTTCGTGGCGCTTGCGTCGATGCCGCTGGCCGAAGCGGTTGCAATATTTTTTATCAGCCCGCTGCTGATTACGGCCTTTTCAGTATTCTTCCTTGGTGAGTTAGTAGGAGCACGGCGCTGGGCGGCCGTGGTTTTCGGACTGATCGGCGTGATTGTGATGCTGCGGCCCGGCAGCGATGCGTTCAAACTGATTTCGCTCTTGCCGCTGATTTCCGCCGCAGCCTACGCCGGGCTGCATATCCTGACCCGCAAGATCGGCGGCACGGAACGCGCCGTTACCATGGCTTTCTACGTCCAGCTGAGTTTCATTACGGTGTCGGGTGCAATGGGTCTGGTTTTTGGAGGCGGCGCGATGGAGGGCGGAGGCAATGCCTCGGTCGAATTTCTGCTGCGCCATTGGGTGTGGCCTGCCGCCGCCGATTGGCCGCTGCTCATCGCGCTGGGGCTTACGAATGGCTTTGCAGCATTGCTGATCAGTCAGGCCTACCGGCTAAGTGAGGCGGCACTGATCGCCCCGTTCGAATACATCGCCATGCCGCTTGCAGTTTTTTGGGGCGCGCTGGTTTTTGGGGAATGGCCTGATCTGGTGGCTTGGGTTGGTATTGCCTTGATCGTCGGTAGCGGGCTTTTCGTGTTCGTGCGTGAGGCGCTGCAAAATCGGCGCGCGGTCTCTGCGCGGCCCCCGTCAATCCGTTAGACGCAGCCTCCTTGGTCTGGCGAACGTGCCAAAGTCAGCTACACTCGCATCAAGAACCGCGAAAGGGACAAACGCATGGCACGCCCAGAGGCCGTGATCTTTGACATAGGCAACGTGCTGATAGAATGGCAGCCAGAGCGGTTCTTTGATGCGGCGATCGGACCAGCAGAACGCAAACGCATGTTCGATGCGGTCGACCTGCACTGTATGAATGATGCAATCGATCTTGGTGCTCCGTTTCGCGATACAGTCTATCAATTTGCGGCCCTCTATCCGGAGTGGGAAGCTCAGATCCGACTATGGCATGACAACTGGCTGGACATGGCATCGCCGGTCATTCCGCACTCTGTGCGGTTGATGGCGGCGCTTCGGGCCCGCAAGGTGCCTGTCTTCGCACTTACCAATTTCGGGGAAGAGACTTATCAGATAGCGGCCCCAACATATCCGTTCTTGCGCCGCTTCGATCGGGCCTATGTGTCTGGAAGCCTGAAAATAACCAAGCCAGGTCAGGCGATCTATGCGCATGTTGAGGCCGATAGCGGGCTGGCACCCGATGCGCTTCTTTTCACGGATGATAGGGTAGAGAATATAGAAACTGCCGCAGCACGGGGTTGGCAGGTGCATCACTTTACCGGACCGGCGGGATTTGCCGCTCGGTTGGTCGACGAAGGTCTTTTGACAGAGGAAGAGGCAGCATGACGTTTGAAATTGTCGGGCCAGAGGTTGAAGCCAAACTGGACTGGATCGCGTTGACCAAAGCGCTGGAAGCTGGACACAGCCTGCCACGGGCAGAGGTCGCAGACACGGTGCTGCGGCGGTCAGGTGACACGCTTTTGACGCGCTCGGCCTGGATTGATGGGATGGGGCTGGCAGTGAAGGCCGCAGGAATTTTTCCCGGCAATCCCGCGAAAGGCCTGTCGTCAATCTATGGCGCGGTAAACCTCTTTGATGATCAGACCGGACAATTGGAGGCGCTGGTTGATTTTACGGTTGTGACAAAATGGAAAACTGCAGGTGACAGTCTGCTGGCCGCCAGACGCTTGGCAAGAAAGGACGCAAGACGGGTTCTGATCGTCGGCGCCGGGGCCGTGGCGCGGTCGATTGTCGAGGCCTACAAAGCCGGGTTTCCCGAGGCCGAGTTCAGCATCTGGGCGCGCAACTGGGACACCGCTCGCGATTTTGGTCGCGAAACAGGTGCAACGCCTGAACCAGATTTACAGGCAGCGCTCAGCGGGGCTGATATTGTAGTGTCGGCCACTATGGCGACCGAACCGGTGATCAAAGGCGCATGGTTACACCCCGGTACACATCTCGACCTCATCGGCGCCTACCGGCCTGATATGCGTGAGGTTGATGACGATGCGATGGCACGTGCGCGGCTCTTCGTAGACGCCCGCGCCACGACCTTGCACCACATCGGAGAGCTGATGCTACCTTTGGCCAACGGCACTATAACGGAACAGGATGTGGTCGCAGATTTCTATGACATCGCGTCAGGCACGTTCACCCGGCAGTCAGGTGATGAAATCACGATTTGCAAAAACGGCGGCGGTGCGCATCTGGATCTGATGACCGCGCGCTATATTCTGGAGGTTTGGCGGCAGCGCTGAAGGTCATTGACCACGACAGGAACGCCTTTTCTGGGCCTGATCAGGCCGGGATCGCCTCCATCGAACGTTCCTTGATCGGCAGATGCACGATGGCTGAAAATGCGCCAACTGCGACGCCAATCCACCAAACGGCTGTGTAGCTGCCGTAAGCATCATAAAGCCGTCCGCCCAGCCAGACGCCGGTAAAACTGCCAAGTTGGTGGGAAAAGAACACGATGCCGTAAAGCGTGCCCATATAGCGAAGCCCGTAGATATGCGCGACCAACCCTGAGGTCAGCGGCACCGTCGCCAGCCAAAGTGACCCCATCGCGACTGAAAACAGGACAACCGTAGTGGGCGTCATGGGCACAAGAATAAACGCGGCCGCAACAATGGTGCGCCCGGTATAGATTGCGGCCAGCAGGTATTTCTTCGACCACCGTTTGCCTAACCATCCCGCGGTAATTGTGCCGACTATGTTGGCAAGACCGATCAAGGAAATCGACAAGGCACCAAGCGCCGAGGTGGTTGAGACACCAAGGTTGGCTAATGTTCCCGAAGGGTCAATGGCCCCGCACATCTCGGTCACGAAGGCCGGGAAGTGTGCGGTGATAAAGGCCAGCTGATAGCCGCAAGAAAAGAAGCCAAGAAAGATCAGCGTGAACGACGGATCATGAAATGCCTTTTTCAATACTGCACCCATGCTTTCTTCCAGTTCCGCCCGGCTGGCCCGCTCAGGCGCGCGCATCATGGGCAACACCAAAAGCGCGGACAGGATCACAAAAGCAAAGATGATGAACACGGTTTGCCAAGGGAAATAGCCCAACAAGATCTCAGCCAAAGGCGCCCCAAAGACTTGCCCAGCAGAGCCGGCGGCAGTGGCAACGCCCAGTGCAAGCGAGCGGTTATCGGCGCTCGCAGCGCGCCCCACAACCGCCAGGATGACACCAAAGCCGGTACCTGCCACGCCAAAACCCACCAAGATTTCTAAAAACTGGTGCTGCCCGGGCGTAATTGCATAGGATGACAGGATCAGGCCTGCAGCGTAGCACAAAGCGCCCAGAATGATCGCTTTGCGGTCGCCGAATTTCTCCGCAAGCGCCCCGAATATCGGCTGTCCGATCCCCCACGCAAGGTTCTGGATCGCAATGGCAAAGCTGAAATCAGCCCTCAGCCAGCCGAACTCTTCCGCGATCGGGATCTGGAACACGCCAAAACTCGCCCGGATCGAAAATCCAAGCATGATGATGATGCAACCGGCGATCAGAACCGGAGTGAAGAGTGGCGCGTGCGTTTTCATAAGATCTCCTGTGCGAGCGCAGACTGAGCCATAGCGCCTACGCGGTCAAATTGAGAATTGTGATCAGCACAATGCCGGAACAGCATGGCCAATTCGGGTGGGCTTCACCCAAACTTTCGTGAGGCATTTACAGCTGTCCGGTCTTCCCCTTCGTCCCGGCGCGCGGTATCGAAACCGCATGAGTGAGACGCTGACCGAAATATATGATCGTATGGCGCTGTCAGGCATGCTGCGCCCTGACGCGGGCCAGCGCGCTATTTTGCCATCATTAGAGCGGATCAGGACCGCTCTTGAAGCCGCCCCTGAGCGCAAGAAGGGTCTGCTAAGTGGGCTGTTCGCAAAACCCGCAGACCCTGTGCCGGGGCTCTATATCTGGGGCGGGGTCGGGCGCGGTAAATCCATGCTGATGGACCTGTTCCACGATCATGTGGCAATCGACGCCAAGCGGCGCGTGCATTTCCACGCGTTCATGCAAGAGGTGCAGGCGGCCCTTCACGAGGCCCGGAAAACGGGCGTGGATGACGCAATCCGCCCTGTGGCAGAGGACATTGCGGGCCAGCTTCGGTTGCTTAGTTTTGATGAAATGCAGATCACTGACATCGCGGATGCCATGATCGTGGGCCGGTTGTTCCAGATGTTGTTTGAGCGCGGAGTGACGGTGGTGACGACGTCGAACCGCGTGCCGGATGACCTTTATAAAGACGGTTTGAACCGGCCCCTATTTGTCCCGTTCATCGAACTGCTCAAGACCCGCCTTGAAGTTGTGGTTCTTGAAAGCGAAACCGATTACCGGCAGCACCGCCTGCAGGGTGCACCCGTCTACTTTACGCCTGCCGGCCCGAAGGCCAAAGCCGAGATCTCGCGCATCTGGCAAGATCTGACTGGCGGGGGCAGAGCCGCTGAATTGTCCCTGTTGATCAAGGGCCGGCAGGTGACGTTGCCGGGATATCATGCGGGTGTCGCGCGCGCGTCGTTTTGGGACCTCTGCGGTCGCGCACTTGGCCCGGCGGACTACCTTGCCATTGCGCAGGCGGTTCGCGTGTTGATCCTGGAAGACATCCCTCATCTATCCGCAGAAAACTATAACGAGGCCAAACGCTTTGTGACGCTGATCGATGCGCTTTATGAGGCAAAGGTGCGCCTGATCGCATCGGCGGCTGATGAGCCGGAGCGTCTTTATATCGAAGGCACCGGATCATTCGAGTTTGAACGCACCGCCAGCCGGTTGCGCGAAATGCAGGGTGCCGATTGGGGTTTGCTGGACGGTTGAAAATTGATGTCTGGCGCAGTTGGGGCCATGAACAAGATGCTCATTTCCATCTTCAACCAAAGAACTAGCCATTTTCCCTCAAAACTCCGCCTGCAAGGTAAAGCGAGCCGCAGATGAGGATGCGCGCGCTTGGATCTCTGGCTGCAATCGCTTGCACCGCCGCCAACACAGAAGGGGCAGTGCCTGCCTCGATCCCGGCTTTGGCTGCGGCGGCTTGGGTTTCTTCGGCCGAGAGTGTGTTTGCCTCGCCGGGGATTGAAACCGCGGTTAGGCTGCGGGCCGCTTCGGCCAGAGGGCGAAGATACCCCCCGATATCCTTGGTGTTGAGCATGCCGACAACCATATGTGTGGGCTTTTCCGGCATCCTTGCCAGCGTTGCTGCAACCGCCACTCCGCCAGCGGGGTTGTGACCGCCATCAAGCCACAGCTCGCACGCCCCCGCGGCGTCGATCAGCGGGCCCGCCGCAAGCCGCTGCATACGTGCGGGCCAGTAAGCCTTGGTGGCGGCGGCTTCGCACGCGGTCTCAGTTGCGCCAAGATGGCGCAGGGCGGCAAGGGCAGCCCCCGCATTCATGATCTGATGTGGCCCCGGCAGGTTTGGCAGCGGCAGGTCTAAAAGCCCGCTTTCATCCTGAAAGATCATCCGGCCCCGTTCTTCCCAGACCTGCCAATGCTGGCCGTAGGCCAGAAGCGGCGCGCCAAGCCGAGCGGCGCGCGTCTCAATCACGCCCATCGCCGCTTCGTCTTGAGGGCCCACCACACACGGCACGCCGCATTTCAGGATGCCTGCCTTTTCGCCTGCAATTTCGGGCAGGGTGTCGCCCAGATATTGTTGATGATCGAGAGAGATCGGGGTCAGAACCGTTAGTCGCGGCTGATCAACGACATTGGTCGCATCCAGACGCCCGCCAAGCCCGACCTCAAGCAAGGTCCAGTCGGCTTTCGTGCGCGCAAAGGCCAGCATTGCGGCGCATGTGGTGATCTCAAAGTAAGTAATTGGAACGCCGTCATTCGCAGCTTCGCAATCTTCGAGAATTTCAGCAAGGTATTGTTCTGAAATCAACTCTCCGGCCAAACGGATTCTTTCGTGGAAGCGCGCGAGGTGAGGAGAGGTATAGGCGTGCACCGTGCCGCCCATAGCCTCTAACCCGGCGCGCAGCATGGCCTGGGTTGAGCCCTTGCCGTTTGTGCCCGCCAAATGGATTACCGGTGGCAGGTGCCGTTCCGGGTGATCAAGTGCCGCCAACAGTCGGTGCACCCGATCAAGCGTCAGATCAATAATCTTGGGGTGCAGAGCCATCATGCGCGAAAGGATCAGGTCGGACCCGTCAGTCATAGACACCTCATATTGCTGGTTTCCCCCGGGGGCCGTCTGCCGCATGACCGGGGAAATGGACTTACAAAAGGACGAATGTGGCTACTTCGTTTCAGGTTTTGCATCGGCTTTCGGGGCCGGCAGATCACCTTTGACGGCAGGGTTTTGTCCGGTCAGAAGGCGGATGATTGTCACCAATTCGTCCTTCATGTCCTTGCGGTGCGTCACCCGATCAAGCATGCCATGATCAAGCAAATATTCCGAACGTTGAAACCCTTCGGGCAGTTTTTCGCGGATTGTCTGTTCGATGACGCGCGCGCCTGCAAATCCGATAAGGGCGTTTGGCTCTGCAATCTGGACATCGCCGAGCATCGCATATGAGGCCGTAACACCACCCGTGGTGGGGTGTGTCAGCACCACGATATAGGGCAGGCCTGCTTCTTTCAGCATCTCAACGGCGATGGTGGTGCGCGGCATCTGCATCAGCCCAAGGATGCCTTCTTGCATGCGCGCACCGCCCGCGGCGGAGAAAAGCACAAATGGACGTTTGAGTTTTACCGCCCGCTCGGCCCCGGCGATTATCGCATTGCCAACATACATCGACATCGACCCGCCCATAAATGCGAAATTCTGGGCGGCGGCGACGATAGGGGTGCGCATCACCTGCCCCTCAGCCACCAGCATCGCCTCTTTTTCGCCGGTGGCCTTTTGTGCGGCTCTCATCCGGTCGGGGTATTTCTTCTGGTCGCGAAAATGCAGCGGGTCGGCGATGGGGTCAGGAACCTTCACTTCGGAAAACACGCCGCCATCAAAGAGCGCGCTAAACCGGTCGCGCGGGGTAATCGCCAGATGGTGATCGCAATTGGTGCAGACGTTCAGGTTTTCCGATAGCTCACGGTGAAACAGCATGGTGCCGCACTCGGTACACTTGGACCACAGATTGTCAGGCACCTCGCGCCGTGAAAAAAGCGAGTTGATTGTCGGACGGACGTAGTTGGTGATCCAGTTCATCGTCTCTGTGCCTTTGGTCTTTGGGCCGGTCTTATTCCCAGATAAGCCGGGTTCAGGCGAAATGCAATCAGACCCGGAGTGTCAAACGGGTAAGAAGCCAGGCCGAAAACATCACCAGAAAATCCATAGCCAGCAACGGCCCGGTGCTGGCCATGTCCTTCAGGTCGATCACAATCGACCATAGGGCCAACCCGTCCAGATTCCCCGCAATCCCGATGAACAAGAATGCGGATATGTTGTTGGCGACGTGAAACGCCAATGCAGCCCCAAGATTGCCAGTGCGCGCCGTCAGGTCAGCCGCGAAACAAGAAAACAACATTGCCCAAATCGCGATCAGCCATGCATTGTTCCCAAACTCCTCAGGCGCATAGTGCCCGAACCCGAAAAGCAATGCGGGCAGGCCCATCCAGATCAGCGGATTTTTGAACCGCGCGGCAAGCCCTTGTTGAAAATATCCGCGAAAGACCAGTTCTTCTGCCCCGGTCTGGATCAAAATACCAGGCAGTGCGAAGGGCAGATATCCAAGAAGCGCAATAAATCCGAGGCCGGGGCGCAGCGTATCGCTGCCAAGGGCCAGCGGAAGCAACAACACCTGCAGCCCAAGCAGCGGCCAGATTGCGCGCCCGAAATCCATGATTGTTTGCGTCGCAGAGGGGCCAAACAATGTGCCAGCCCGGCGCCCTTCAATCCACCTAACAGCCACAATAGGTCCGAAGGCCAGACCAAGAAAACCGTAAAGCAATAAGAACATCCCACCGGGCGTGTCGCCTGTGGCCATGCGGTTAAAAAGTGCGTCTGCGGCCCGCTCACCGTACAGGTTTGACAGCCAGCCATGTCCAATAATGAACGGCACGACATAGGCCGCCAAGATCAAAGCCGCCCCTGCAAACAGGCGCCACATCCCCAAACGGTTGCGAGCCGGGGCGACAAAGGCATTATGTGGGGTGTAGGCAGGTCGGAATGTGAGCATGTTGCGGGTTACGCTACCCTTCCCGGTCAAACGCTGCAATCTTGCAATAGGTGTGACCGGTTTTTTGCTCAGGTCACGCCAAGTGGCGCTGCCGCGACTTGTGTCCAGCGATTGCCTCGCCTATTGCAGAGCAAACCGATTGACGGGAGGAACCCCATGAAAAACCGCCAGTTCGACAAGTCGAAGCTGCCCAGCCGCCATGTGACAGAAGGGCCCGCGCGCGCGCCGCACCGGTCCTACTTTTACGCGATGGGGATTTCTGAAGAAGAGATCCACCAGCCATGGGTCGGCGTCGCAACCTGCTGGAACGAGGCCGCACCTTGTAACATCGCGCTCAGCCGTCAGGCGCAGGCCGTCAAGCAAGGTGTGAAGGTCGGGGGCGGCACGCCCCGCGAATTCACCACGATTACCGTAACCGATGGCATTGCGATGGGGCATGAAGGCATGCGCTCATCGCTCGCGTCGCGGGACGCGATTGCGGATACGGTTGAGCTGACAATGCGCGGCCATTGTTATGATGCGCTTGTCGGTCTTGCGGGGTGCGATAAATCTCTGCCGGGTATGATGATGGCGATGGTGCGTTTGAATGTGCCATCGGTCTTTATCTATGGCGGATCGATCCTGCCGGGCCGTCTCAACGGTCAGGACGTGACCGTTCAAGACGTGTTTGAGGCTGTTGGCAAGCATCAGGCTGGCAATTACTCAGACGCCGAGTTGGCGGTTCTGGAACGGGTCGCTTGCCCATCGTCCGGTGCCTGTGGTGGCCAGTTTACTGCCAACACCATGGCATGCGTGTCTGAGGCTATCGGCCTTGCATTGCCAAATTCGTCGGGTGCACCTGCGCCCTATGAAAGCCGCGATGAATACGGCATGGCGTCGGGTGAAGCCGTCATGGAATTGATCGCAAAGAATATTCGGGCACGCGACGTTGTGACCCGCAAATCGCTGGAAAATGCGGCCCGGGTTGTGGCGTGCACCGGCGGGTCCACGAATGCAGGTCTGCACCTGCCCGCGATTGCGCATGAGGCCGGGATTGAGTTCGACCTTTTCGATGTGTGTGACATTTTCCGTGATACGCCCTATTTTGTCGATCTGAAGCCGGGCGGAGCCTATGTAGCCAAAGATCTTTACGAAGCGGGCGGCGTGCCTGTTGTCATGAATGAGCTGCGCAAGGCCGGGTTGATCCACGAAGATTGCATGACGGCCACTGGCCGAACCATGGGCGAAGAGCTGGATCTGGTAACGCGCGAGGCGGATGGCCGTGTGATCTATCCCTCGGCGAAACCGATCACCCAAACCGGCGGCGTTGTGGGCCTGAAAGGCAATCTGGCCCCGGAAGGTGCCATTGTGAAGGTTGCCGGTATGAGCCCCGAAGAGCAGGTCTTCTCCGGCCCGGCCCGGGTCTTTGAAAGCGAAGAAGAGGCATTCGAAGCGGTCAAAGCGCGCGCCTATAAGGAAGGCGAAGTTTTGGTTATCCGCAACGAAGGCCCGGCTGGCGGCCCGGGAATGCGCGAGATGTTGCAGACCACCGCCGCACTGTCCGGCCAAGGCATGGGCAAGAAGGTGGCCCTGATCACTGATGGCCGTTTTTCCGGCGCTACGCGAGGCTTTTGTGTGGGCCATGTGGGCCCAGAATCTGCGCATGGTGGCCCGATTGCTTTGTTGCAAGATGGTGATGTGATCACCATGAACGCAGTGACCGGCGAATTGTCGGTGGCCTTGTCAGACGATGAACTGGCCGCCCGCAAGGCCAAATGGCCCGGCCCACGCGAAACGCAATATGCAAGCGGAGCCTTGTGGAAATATGCCCAGCTCGTCGGTGGCGCGCGCACAGGCGCAGTAACGCATCCTGGTGCCAATGCCGAACGTCATGTTTACATGGATCAGTAAGACCGGGGCGGCTTTGGCTGCTTGCGTGATGCTTGCGGCCTGCCTGCCCACACTGCCTGGATCTGGTGCCGGGGTGGCGTCTCGATCAATGTTGGTCTCGGCAGGGGCGGTCAATGTGACTGGCCCCGCTGGTTACTGCATCGACAAAGGGTCAAGCCGAGACGGGGCAGAGGGGGCCTTCGTTCTGTTGGGTGCCTGCGCCCCGCTTTCTGCTTCGGTCGGTGCCACCGCTACAACACAACGGGCTTTGTTGACGGCATCTGTTTTGCCGGGCGTCTCTAGCGGGCCGATCGGTGAGAGTTTTCCAATCATGGCGAAATTTTTTCGCTCGCCAGCAGGGCAGGCCGCTTTAAGTCGAAGCGGCGATGCCAAGACTGTGACAGTTCAAAAAGTGGCATCGCGCAATGGCGTTTTATACATGCAACTCAGCGATACGACCAAAACCAGCCGACAACGGGTTGAGCCAGATTATTGGCGGGCAATATTGTCCATCCGCGGGCGTATGGTCACACTTTCGGTACTGGGACTGCCCGGCTATCCGGTTCCGGACGCAGAAAAAAGGAAGATACTGGATGCCTTTGTAGCCAAGATGCGCGCGGCAAATCCCAACGCGACCTGACGCAGAGATGGCGTGTGTGGATTCGCGCTCTTGCGCCACCACATAAAGGAAACGATAAGAAATTACTGTTTCTTCTTTATGTTCAATATCCGATGATGATGCGGCGATGAACCAGAAATTCAACATGTTCCTCGATCAGCTCTGGGCGCGCCGGGTGTTGGCACGGTGGCGGCGCCTTCCGGGCCGGGCCAGTACTGCCGATTTGCCCGGGTTGAGGTCATTTCTGGGTTCCGTTCGACAGCTCAGACGAGAGCTGGACAGAGTGTTGCATGTGGCGGAAGGGCGGCTGGCAAATCCAAGTGCTGGCCCAGTCGCGATACGAAAGCCATTGATGGCGGACTGGGTGTGGCGACCAGAGGCCTGGTCTGGCCCAATCACGCCGTCCGGGCAGGCGGAGGTGGAAGATCGTTTCGCGTTCGGTGAGGAAGTTACGGTTTTTCATGATTGCCATCACAGCGAACTGTCTGTCCGTCAGGTCCGCAATTCCTCTGCCCATGATCTGGCCCCGTTTGGATTACGTCTGGACGTATTCCGGTTCGATGGCTCATTTTTGTCTTTGGCGCTGGATTTACCAGCAGGCGGATCCGAAGGGATACGAAGATCCCATGTGATCGGACTTAACATCGTCGTTGAAACCGAACGGCCGCTGGAAATTTTTGCGCGTTTGAACATCAAGCATGGACCAAACACCGAACAAATCGTCCGGGAAGTGTCAATGATCGAGCCTGAAGTGTTGGTCGAATTCGACTTGGCCTATACCAAGATGAACGAAAAACGTGTTGAACGGGCCTGGATTGACTTGATCTTCGAAGGGCCGGAAATGAACCAAATATTGCTGCGTGATCTGACGATGAGCCGTCGCCCGCGTGCAGATCTGTGAAGTGGGTCGTGAAATGAGCAGCGTCGAGCTGATAACCTCTCGTATCCGAGCCGGTCGTTGGGAAGCGCTTTTAAGTCGCGCAGGAAACGACACACCCAATATAGAAGTGTGGCATCAAGAAACGTCGTTAAATGGGGTTGAAGTCGAACGGTCAGAAGACCAAGCACACTGGTCACTAAGCGTACCGATTCCGGCCGAATTGCTTAGCGATGGCGTGCAAACCTTCCTAGTGAGTGATGCAAACCGCCGTGCCCGCATCGGCCACTTCACGATCATAACCGGCGTTTTACTGGAAGATGACATCCGAGCGGAACTTGATCTTTTGCGTGCGGAACTTGATCTGTTGAAACGCGCGTTTCGGCGTCATTGCACAGAGACTTCACAATAGCGCGCATAGCAATGATCGCCGTTTTGTCTGGTCAAATCGTGTGCCCTCTCGTGTGACGCGGCGTAGGGCGTGACGTTGCGGCGCAACTGCGCCATCTTATTGCTGATTCAGGAGGTCTGCCAATGCCCGTCTACCCACATCTTCTTGCGCCACTTGATTTGGGTCATGTGATTCTGCCCAACCGCGTGCTGATGGGGTCCATGCACACCAATCTGGAAGAAACGAAGGACTGGAACCGGGTCGCGGAATTCTATGCCGCACGGGCGCGCGGTGGCGTTGCTCTTATGGTCACGGGTGGCATGGCCCCCAACCGTGAAGGCGGCGTGTTTCCTGGTGCGGCTGGGCTGTTCAAACCTGAAGACATCGCCAACCATCGCATTGTGACAGACCGGGTGCATGATGCGGGCGGACGAATTGCCATGCAGATACTGCATGCCGGGCGATATGCCTACGGCCCTGAATGTGTTGCTCCGTCTGCCATCAAATCCCCGATCTCGCCCTTCGCGCCCAAAGAACTGGACGAGGATGGCATCGAAAAACAGATTGCCGACATCGTAACTGCGGCTCTGCGCGCGCAAGAAGCGGGTTATGATGGTGTTGAGATAATGGGGTCCGAGGGATATTTCCTGAATCAGTTCCTTGTCGCCCACACCAACAAACGCACGGATCGCTGGGGCGGAAGCCTTGATAACCGGATGCGTCTGCCGATTGAGGTGGTCAAACGTGTCAGGGAAGCTGTAGGGGCCAATTTCATCTTAATCTACCGGATTTCGCTGATCGATCTCGTGCCGAACGGCCAGAGTTGGTCCGAAGTTGTTGTCTTGGCCAAGGCGATAGAGGCGGCTGGCGCTTCAATGCTCAATACCGGAATTGGCTGGCACGAAGCGCGCATTCCCACCATCGCAACTTCAGTTCCGCGCCGGGCCTTTGCCTGGGTGACCAAAAAGCTCATGGGTGAAGTGTCTATCCCGCTCATCACGTCGAACCGCATCAATATGCCGGATGTAGCAGAGGCCGTTCTGGCCGAAGGCTGCGCCGATATGGTGTCTATGGCGCGCCCGTTTTTGGCCGATCCGGACTTCGTGCGCAAGGCGGCCGCTGGGCGGGCCGACGAAATCGCGCCCTGTATCGCGTGCAATCAGGCCTGTCTCGATCACACGTTTCAAGGAAAAATCTCGACGTGTCTGGTCAACCCGCGGGCTTGTTTTGAAACCGAGCTGGTGCTGAAGCCAACATCAAAACCAAAATCCGTGGCCGTCGTCGGGGCCGGGCCTGCCGGTTTGTCCGCGGCGCTGGCACTGGATGAGCGCGGGCACAAGGTTACGCTGTTTGACAAGGCTGACCAGATTGGTGGGCAGCTGAACCTTGCCCGTAAGATCCCAGGAAAAGAGGAATTCCACGGTTTGGTCGACTGGTTCACGACGATGATCAGTAAGAGCAATGTTGTGCTGCGCCTGAACACCGAGGCCGATGTGGCCAGCCTGCAGTTGTTCGATGAAATTGTCGTGGCCGCGGGTGTCATTCCGCGCGATCCTGGTATTCCCGGACAAGAAGGCCCGAACGTTTTATCCTACATAGAAGTGCTGCACGGCGCACCCGTGGGGGAGCGCGTGGTAATCGTAGGGGCGGGTGGCATAGGCTTTGACGTTGCAGAATATGTAACCCAGTCGGGCGACAGTTCCACATTGCATCTGGATGAATGGCTGGCGGAATGGGGCGTGGCAGATCCGGCTGTGGAACGTGGTGGATTGGGTACGCGTGTCCATGACGCTCCGGCGCGGCGGGTCACTTTGTTACAGCGCAAGGCAGAGCGGCCCGGTCGCAAACTTGGAAAAACAACGGGATGGATTCACCGGGCGACCCTGCAGGCGCGTCAGGTCGAGATGATCGGCGGTGTCAACTATGAGCGTATTGACGACCAAGGGCTCCACGTTACATCCGGACCGGAACGTTCAGATCCACGTCTGATAGCTGCCGATACGATCGTGCTTTGCGCTGGGCAGGAGAGTAATCGCATACTTTTTGACGGTTTGAGCGAAGCCGGACACAATGTTCACATTATTGGCGGCGCCGATCTGGCAAGTGAGTTGGATGCAAAACGGGCAATTGACCAAGGAATGCGCCTTGCCGCCACGATTTGATCCATGTTTGTTAAGAAATTGGCACTGATCGGCGGGTTTTCGCCACTTTGGTTCCCGACAATACCCCAGTGTTGACCGCCAAGCTCCGCAATATTGCCCGAATTGGACCTGATACCAGTCCACGGCGGGCAATGTATTTGACGGGTGCACAATGGATAGACTTACAGAGATGGAGGCCTTCGCCACAGTCGTAGACCAGGGGGGGTTTACGGACGCGGCCAAGAAGATGGGGATTTCAAAATCCGCAGTCTCCAAACATGTTTCTTCGCTGGAGGCGCGCTTGGGGGCGCGGCTTTTAAATAGAACAACACGTCGGGTTTCTCCGACAGAGATTGGTTTGGCTTATTACGATCGTGCACGCCGGGTTCTTAACGATGCTGGCGAGGCAGATGCACTGGTGACTTCGATGCAATCGGCCCCCTCGGGTCTGTTGCGCATCTCAGTCGCGACGGATTTTGGTGTAAACCTGCTATCGCCGATTTTGGGCGATTTTCTTCTGGAGTTTCCAGAGATCACTGTGAACATGGTGTTGAACAACCGCTATGTTGAGCTGATCTCAGAAGGCTTCGACATGGCAATTCGGGTTGGGGAACTCGAAGATTCAACACTGCGCGCCCGCAAGTTGACCGAAACATCGCGCCGGATGGTCGGATCGCCTGCATATTTTGAAAAATTTGGTCGACCAGAGAAGATTGACGATCTGAACGAGCACAAGCTTTTGCACTATTCCAACCAAGCGGCCGGAAATATGTGGAAGATCACAGCGCCGTCAGGTGAAAAACGGCAAGTACGGACCGCTGGCTGGTTGACAGTGAATGATGGTCAATCCCTGCTGAACGCCGCCGTATCTGGTCTTGGCATCGCATACCTTCCGTCCTTCCTTTACTCAGACGCAATGAAAAGCGGTTTGGTGGAAGAGGCGATCCCGGACCTGCCACTCGAAACGCTTGGCATCTATGCGGTCTACCCCCCGGGCCGTTTCACCCAGCCAAAAGTTCGCGCCTTCATTGATTTTCTGGCGCAATCCTTCGCAGATAAAGGGCCGAACGCCTGGTAAGGCGTTCCTCTAACCGAGTGTGGGTATTACCAGTAGCCTGCCGTAACGGATTTTACTAACGGGTCGAGGAAATTATTGCCTCGACCCGTCTGTTTTTTGTACGCCCATCAGCGGTCAGATTTGACGCAATGGGGCTAAGAAAGCCCACGCCATCTGATGTCAGGCGTTCCGGATCGATATTATATTCAGACACCAGCCGTTTCATCACGGATTGCGCGCGCAGCCGGGAAAGGCCGACATTGGCTTGAAGCGACCCTTCGGCATCGGTGTGCCCGACCAGTGAAACATGCAGGTCCGGATTGACTTTCATCCATTCGGCAAGGGCCGTGAGCGACGCAAAGCGATCATCGGCCAATTGCGCAGCACCGGACGGAAATTCCAAATCACCAAGCACGGCCTTGCCAGATGCGGCCAGTGCGCCACTGATTTCGTTGGCTGACGTCAGCGGTGGTTGCGCGTCGCCGGGTAAAGATACTGCCAATGCTTCAGGCTCAGCCAAAGCCGCCCCGACACGTGTCATCTGCACAAAACCGCTTTCAGCGGAACGGCTGACCAGCAGGCTGACATAGTCCGGCGTTGGTCCGTCGATCCTTTGCGCTGATAAAAAGCGAAAATCGCCAAGATCAACATGCATTTCTGGCTCAGGTAATACCGGCGTTGCAAAGCGAAAATCAAATCCACCACAAAGGTCAGTGTCGCATTCAAAAAGAATTTCAAACCCTTCGCCGCGCAGTTGATCGCGCAGACTGGAAAGAAGCCCAAGCGTCGTCAGCTCTGTATCGCGGATGCGCCAGGCGGTTTGCGAGACCTCCCCCTCGGTGATCAAGGTTGGAAGCGTGCCTTCTGCCCAGGCACCAATGGGCAAGGCATAGCTGCCCATACTGCGTGCTTCTTCTGCCGTGCGGTCAGCTTTGGGCGGAAGGGCCAGCGTTGGCGCAGCTTCCGCGGTGGGCGCAAAGATCAAGAGGGCAAGCAGGATGTGTTTCATCTGTGCGCCCCGTGATAGTCGGGGTTAGGTTCCATTCCGGTTGCTGACGCGACGCGGTTTGTCATGTTGAAAAAGCCAGTGACGGAAGCGATATCCCAGACATCCCTATCCGAAAAACCCGCATCACGCAGGGCCTGACGGTCGTTCTCCTCGATTTTGTTCGAGGATAGCGTCAGCTTCTCTGCAAAATCCAACATGGCCCGTTGGCGTGGGCTAAGCGGGGCCACCCGCCAATTCATCACCAGCGCTTCGCCAAAGGCCGGGTCGCCCGACAGTTGGCGCACGGCCGCACCATGGGCGACTTGGCAATACCAGCATCGATTGAGCGATGAGACCGTCACCGCGATCATCTCCCGCTCAAGCTTTGTCAGCCCGGACGCGGCCAGCATCAGGTCGTTATATAATCCCGTGAAAGCGTTTAGTTTGTCGATGTCAAAGGCATAGGCCTTAAGAACATTCGGCACGAACCCCAGCTTTTCCGTACAGACGTCAAAATACTTCCGTGTGTCATCCGGAAGCGGCTCGACCATGGGAAGGCCGAGGGCAGTAGGGCTATGGCTGTGGTCTTTCACCAGTTCCCCAAACCTTTCGGGGCTATTTTGAGCGGTAATGGTAGTGTCCCACAACTTGGAGTCCAAGGGAAGCATAGAGCGCGTTGGCCGGTGCGTTGGCCTGCGTTACGATCACGGAAAACCGCGTAGCTCCCTGATCTTGGGCCCAAATTGCAGCTTTCCTCATCATATAGACGGCGGATCCTTGCCGACGCTGGTCGGCCGTTATGTAAAGCGCGTGGAGCATGGCCGTGCCTTTGTGGATGCCCACAAAAGCCGCGCCCGACGCGCGGTCATTGATCCGCCCCAAAATCGCAGCTTTGGCCCCGGCTGCCCGTGTCATCACCGCGATCCGTTCCGGTCCGATCCCGTCTTCGGCCCAAAGGTCATGCATAATCGCTAGGGGTGGCCAGAGCGCGAAGGCCGAGACGGGCGGCGGCGCAGGTTCAGTCAGTGGTTTGATCGGGCCTTCAAAGATGTGCACCGGATCTTTGATGCGGTACCCGCGCGCGCCAAGAGCACGATCCAAAGCTTCATCGCCCGGGCGCAACATGAAAAGTGGGGCTTGTCCAAGCCCATGCGCCATCCCTTCAACGGTATCAATATCGGTTTCGGTCCAGCTGCCAAACGCTGTGGCGGCCGAGACGCGTTGCCCTCCGCCTTTCCCTTCGCGTAAAAGGAAGGCCCCGGCCCGGTGCAGAGCTGCCGCAGGCCAGGTAGCTTCTATTACGGCAAAAAGATCTGTCATGTGCTCGAAGCTGGAAACAGAGCTGCAAGCCGTGTCATCGCGGTATCGATACAGGCCGGATCCGTTCCGCGTATGACGATATTGGATCCGTAGGCACCATTTTGGATGAACGGGTAGGAGCCGAAGCTGAGATCGGAAAATTCAACGGCGAGATCGCCCAATGGGCCTGCGATGACGCCTTCTCCCTGATCGATCCGCATCGTTTGGCTCAGCAGTGGTTGTCCGCCAGTCAGGCGCGGCAAGAGCGAGGCCACCATGGCTTGAAAGATATTTGGAACACCCGCCATGACATGCACGTTTTCCAACGAAAACCCCGGTGCATGTGAAATTGGATTGTCGATCAGGTCCGCCCCTTCAGGGATGCGGGCCATGCGCTGACGGGCGGCGTTAAACTCCAATCCCGCGCGTGTGTAATGTGCTTCAAGAACTGCGCGGGCATCGGCGCGGATGCCCAAAGCCAGCCCAAAAGCGGCCGCGACGGCATCTGCGGTGATGTCGTCATGCGTCGGTCCGATACCGCCCGACGTGAAGACATGATCATGGCCTGCCTTCAACGTGTTCACGGCAGCGACGATGGTTGCGTGATCGTCAGAGACAAAACGCGCCTCTTTCAGGTCAATGCCAATGCGGGTCAGCTCGCCCGCAAGGAAATGCATATTCGCATCCCGCGTGCGGCCTGAGAGGATTTCGTCCCCGATGATCAAGATGGCGGCTGTGGGGTTTGGCATGGCGATTTCCTTTGCTGTTTTAGTCCTAGCGCGAGGTTGCGGGCCGCGAAAGCCCCGACCTCTGGCCAAGGCCGGAAATGTTCACTATCTAAGCGCCATGAAAGAAAAGGAGAGCCCGGTGGATGACCCGCGCGGCCGTCTGACAAAGGACGGGATCAGGATATATGAGGCTGGTGACTTTGCCGGAATGCACAGCGCCGGGCGGTTGGCTGCCGAGATATTGGATGAGGTGGCACAACTGGTCGAGCCGGGGGTGGCGACGGCGGCACTGGATGCGTTTATCGAAGATCGGGTCGTTGCGGCGGGCGCGAAATCGGCCACGATCGGCTATCGCGGGTATAAACATGCGTCGTGCATTTCGGTCAATCACGTCGTCTGTCATGGAATACCGGGTCCGAAGATCTTAAAGAACGGCGATATTTTGAATATCGATGTCACCGTCATTGTGGATGGCTGGTTCGGTGACACAAGCCGCATGTATGTGGCTGGCACCATGCCGCGTAAAGCGCAACGGTTGGTTGATGTGACCCATGATGCGCTGATGAAAGGCATTGAGGTTGTGCGCCCCGGCAATACTTTTGGCGATATCGGATATGCGATTCAGTCTTTTGTCGAGGCGCAGCGCATGTCTGTGGTGCGGGATTTCTGCGGCCACGGGCTTGGCCGTGTGTTTCACGCACCACCGAATGTCTTGCATTACGGTCGTCCGGGCACGGGCCCCCGTCTGGAAGAGGGCATGTTTTTCACGATCGAGCCGATGGTCAATCTGGGCCGTCCTGAGACCAAGGTTCTGGCAGATGACTGGACGGCCGTAACCCGCGACAAATCCCTGTCGGCTCAGTTTGAGCATTCGGTGGGTGTGACGGCTGATGGGTGCGAGATATTCACGCAGTCGTCCGCAGGCCTGTTTCATCCGACGAAGTGATCGGATCGC
>JBARVN010000011.1:0-7283 GCA_049646285.1 Albidovulum sp.
CGTGGCGCAGGTGATCTCGACCTACGGGTCGGTCATCGGCGGCAACGCGGTCTTCAACTTCGGCGGCGGCGATGTGATGACGGTCGCGGGGGTGACGAACCTGAGCGTGTTCAGCGATGATATTACCATCGTCTAAACCGTTTCGCGTTAAGCCTGGCTCACCTAAAGCGTTTCGCGTTAACAGCCCGGCGCGCATAACAAATATGTGCGCATGAACGTAAGGAGATGATGGGTGCGACGTACAACCGAAGCGCTCTTGAAGGTTAACACGACAACGTCTAAACAGCGTGTGGTGGACTACTCACCTGCGACTACACTCAAATCACTTTTGCGCGCCTGGGTGGCCGCTTCGGGCTGGTAGTCGCTGAGCCAACGTCTTAAGGCGGAAAACAGCGCTTCTTTATCGTCGGAATCAACCGCGTCGCGCAGATCGCGTAGCATCGCTGCCAGTTCCAATTCAGACAGATGTGCTTCGCGCACCGATATGATCTTGGGGTGGGCGGTCATCTTTGCACCCTGACTGGTCATCAATTCTTCATGCAGTTTTTCGCCCGGTCGCAATCCGGTGGTCACGATCTCAATATCGCCCTCCGGATTGGATTTGTCCCGAACGGTATATCCTGACGATTCAATAATTTTTCTGGCAAGATTGTAGATCAAGACAGGTTCGCCCATGTCCAGGACAAAGACCTCACCGCCGTCAGCCAGGCTTCCTGCAATCAATACCAATCGCGCGGCTTCCTGAATCGTCATGAAATATCGGGTGACCAGCGCATCGGTTAATGTCACCGGGCCGCCGGCGGCAATCTGCTCTTGAAACAGCGGGATCACCGAGCCGGAAGACCCCATTACATTCCCAAACCGGACGATCGAGAACACTGTCTTCCCCGGCCGCGCGGCCTGCCCCTGGATGACAAGCTCAGCCACGCGTTTGGATGCACCCATTACACTTGCTGACCGGACCGCCTTATCGGACGACACCAGAACAAAGCGCGCAACGTTGCATGCCCGCACCTTCTGAGCGAAAGTTGCCGTCGCCAATGCGTTGTTCGCGATACCTGCGCGCGCGTTCATTTCGACAATCGGCACGTGTTTATAGGCGGCCGCGTGCAGCACGACATCGATTTCGTTGTCGTTCAGACAGCGCTCAACCAACGGGCCGTCGCCGACCGATCCCAGCACCGGTACAATCTCAATCGGCAAGCCTTCGGTCAGGACGCGCATTTCAATCTCGGCGTTGTAGAGGGCAATTTCGCTTAACTCGAACAGGACGACACGGGTTGGCAAGCAGGCGATAACCTGTCGACACAGCTCCAGGCCAATGGATCCGCCAGCGCCGGTTATCATAATATTGGAATTGCTATAGGCATTGCAGCCTGTGGCTATCTCATCATGTAATCCTTCGCGGCTGAGCAGCGCGCCGGGTCCGGCAGGCTGAAGCTTGTCGACCAGCCCTTCGTCTCCGATCAACTGCGCGAAAGCGGGCAGTGCCTGAACTTCCAGCCCAAGCCGCGCGATCCGGTTGGATAAAAGGCTTTGCTTATGTACCGACAGCGTCGGCATGGCCAGGACAACCCTATCAATCCTGTGCTGCTTCAGGATGCGTTCGATATGGGCCCCGGAATAAACCGGAAGGCCAGCGACGATCAAACCGCGCAGCGTGGCATTGTCATCTAGAAAGGCAATCGGCAGAATATCAGCCCGACTGCGCAAAGCTGCAGCCAGCAACATGCCGGTGCGTCCGGCACCATAAATAAGGACCCGCGATATCGCAGTGCTTTCCCGGTAAATCGCCAGCAAAACTTTCAAAAGCAATATCCGGCTGCCGGAGGACAGCGCGAAAAAAATGAACCCCAGCACCACGTGAAAACCTGCGGGCGGATGTAGCTGGCCGATCTTGGCGAACGCCACACTGGCAAAAGCCAGCATCATCGCAAAAAGCGCGGTGCGCTGCGCTGCGGCAACGTCGTAGTGCTTTAGTCGGATGTCGGCAGTGCCAAGCACCATCGACAATGCAACAACAGACACCATCAACAGCGGCACAAGTGGCCAATTCGCCAAAAGAAAGCGGTAGGGCGTCATTGTGCTGTACTGTATGACTGACGCCAGAACGAAGGCGAGCGGCACGAAGCCAACGTCTAGAAACAAAAGCACGAACCGCTTTTGCGCCCGAGTCATAGACAGAACAAGCTTCACCATTGTCGCGCTACCTCGTTTGTTGTTTCTAAGCGCGGACCATATCATTCAGTCTTAAAAAATAGTCGCTCATTCACACCGCGTCCACAGTAATAGACCTACAGGGTCGCTCTTCAAGAGCAAACCAGAGGTTGTACGAAATCCACAGCATTTTCGGCGAAAAATCACCTGATACGGTCCCGTTAGGTCTTATTGGCAACAATCGCAATAGTTCTGAAGAGGATAATGGCGTCGAAACACAAAGTCCGTTTGCCCTGATAAATCAGATCAAGCCGCGCCTTGGCCGGAATGCAACGTCGAGCATAAACATGACTGGTCTCCTCTGAACTCTTGCACGAGGCAAGGATCCGCTCTTCATGGCGGTGGTAAACAAGCGTTGCGAGGCCGGTCACGCCAGGACGACTATTCAGGACTGCCGAATAGATCCCGGGGAAGGCCTCGACATACTGGCGCAATGGTGGTCGGGGTCCGACAAAGCTCATATCGCCTTTCAAAATGTTCAAGATCTGCGGCACCTCGTCCAAATGGCTTCGACGCAGAAACCGGCCGGCCGGGGTAATTCGTGCAGCCTTGTCGCCACCTGACACGCCATGATCATTGGCCACGGGGCGCATCGTGCGGAATTTCCACAAGATGAACGGTTGAGACGGGCTGCGCATGCGCTCGGACCCGTAAAACACAGGACGGCCCTGGGCAATCAACACCAGAATCGCAATGACGGCGATCGCGGGCAAAAAAATCGGCAGCAAAATAAGCACGCCAATCAGATCAAACATCCGTTTCGAAAAAGTCATTTTTCCTCTGCCGATTGTATCAAGCGAAGATCGCGAACGACAGCCCCAGCATCCGCATTCCCTACTGGCATCAGCCTGCGAAGCAGCGCCACGTCCAAACCCACCACGGGTGCAAGCGAAGCTGGCGCGGGATCCGCGATCCAGGGACGTCCGTCAGCCTCAAGCAGCGCCTCCATCTGGACGGTTCCGTCAAGCGACAGGTTAAGAACCGAGGGGATGTCGCGCCCGGCCTTCGCCGCCGCGAACAGGGCCGCAAGCTGGCGCGCCATTTCCACGGGGCCGCAATAACTGCGCGCCGGTCCCTTGCCGTTCGCAAACACATGCAACCGCTGCGGTTCCGCACCGGCCCTGATGCCCAATAACTGATCAGCGCCTGCAACATTTCCGATCCGAAGACAGGTCACGGCCGGCCCATCCGCAACGCTGAGTTGCTGCAAGGCCATGTGTTCCATCTTCAGCTTGGCCTGCCCATAGGCAGACGTCGGGCCAAGGGTATCATCTTCGCGTCCCGATTGCGTCACGCCGTAAACCGCAGCACTTGACGCCAGAAAAACCCGTTTGACAGACGCAGCCGTCGCGGCGCGCAAAGCGGCCAGCGCAAGATCGCCGTTCAGCGACAGCAATGACGCGTCGGACCCGGTCACACCCGCCAGATTAAAGACCGTATCTGCACCTTTCGCGGCGGCTGCAAATTTCTCAGGCTCACCCAGAGGATCGAAGATCAGCGTGCCCTGACGCCGGTGCTGCCATATCAGGCCATCTTGCCCCAGATGCGCCCAGGCGCGTCTCAGCAACTGGCCCAGACGTCCGCTGCCGCCGACAACCAGCACCCGGCCGATATCTTGTTGAAGAGACTGGGACACTTTGGCTGGCACCCCCTACCAGATCGGGCCTGACGCAAACACCACAACGCAGCCATACCACTCGCCTCAGATTTTGCAAACCGCCCCGGATCGGTTGAGTATGAGGCGTCCGCGGATGGATAATTGTATCGGCACGCAATCTCGGATTGCCATGGCGCGTGCAAATCGACATGATCATCCCGCCTGATTGGGGGAAAAGATGCGCAAATTTCTGGTCGTACTCGATGACAGCCGCGAATGCCTGAATGCGATGCGGTTTGCGGCACTGAGAGCCGCCCATACTGGCGCCGGTGTCACGATTCTGGCGGTGATCCCGCCTGAGGAATTCAACCATTGGATCGGCGTTGGCGACATCATGCGCCAAGAAGCGCGCGAACGGATCGAAGCGCATTTCGAGGTCTTTGCGAAATGGATGCGTGACCGGCAATCGGTTCAGCCAGATCTGGTGATCCGCGAAGGCGAACCTGTCACCGAAATTCTGGCCCAGATCCGCGAAGACGGCGAAATCGGTGTATTGGTCTTGGGGGCGGGCATCGACAAGGCTGGGCCGGGGCCGCTGGTCACGCAATTGTCGAAAGCCTCGGGCAGTTTGCCGATACCGGTGACAATCGTGCCGGGCGAGATGTCGAAAGAGCGGCTGGAAGCGATCACCTAGGCCAAGCGTTTTGGCGTTTGCGCCGACGCTCCTGCGGCTTTACGACCTGAATAAGAACATATAGTGAACGCTTGTGGTTGCAACTTTTTCAAGGACAAAGCCCATGCACGAAACAGCCAACATATCCCGCGATTTCGACTTTGAATTCGGCCAGTGGCGTGTAACGCACCGCCGCCTTAAAGACCGTTTGGCTGGATGTGACGACTGGGAAGAATTTTACGGAACCTCTGAAACCCGACCGGTTTTGGGCGGCAATGGAAATGTTGAAGACAATTTTCTGGAATTTCCCAGCGGGCCGTACCGGGCCATCGCCGTGCGCGCCTTTGATGTGGGCAGTCAGACATGGGCGATTTGGTGGTTGTCGGCGACGGATCCGCACCAGATCGACATTCCTGTGATCGGCCGCTTCAAAGACGGCGTCGGGTCGTTTTTCGCAGATGATACGTTACGCGGAAAACCCATATCTGTTCGCTTCCTCTGGCACCGTACAAACACAGCAAGTCCAAGGTGGGAACAAGCCATGTCAGAAGACGGTGGCGCGACATGGGAAACAAACTGGACCATGGATTTTGAGCGGGCGTGACGATGACCATGGTCAGATCAACAACGATGCCGCCCCTTCGTGTTTAAGCAGCGCCACCTTGGTTTCCACGCCGTGCCGGCCCGAAAATCCGCCGAGGTTTGTGGCCCCTAATATCCGGTGGCAGGGCACAATGATCGGCACCGGATTGGCCCCGCAGGCTTGTCCAATGGCCTGCGCGGGCACGCCAAGCGCGCGGGCCAGATCCCCATAGCTGCGTGTATAGCCAAATGGAATGGCGCACATCTCACGCTGAACCTGACCCGTCAGGCCCGGGGAAAAGGCAATCGGCAGATCAAACACTTTCAGGCTGCCGTCAAAGTAGCCTTGCAACTGGCGACAGGCCGCGTCCAAAAGATCAGACCCCGTCTCTTCGATCACCCCGCGCCCCCAATCAAGCCGTGTGATAGCGCCACGTTCCTCGCTGAGGATCAACGGGCCAACAGGGCTGTCGAAGACTGCTTGTTTGGTCATAGTCCGATGCTCGTCATGCCGACACCAGGCCGGAAGGCCGCCCGGATACCCGATGCCAATTCGTCGATTGCGGGCGAAGATCCCCGCGGATTTCGGTGTAGTACCACGCATGATGTGTCGATTGGCGGGAATCCATCTGCCAAAGTCAGTTCCCGGCATCCTTCGGGTATCGTGCTGCGGGATAAGCCGACCACCGCGAGCCCCGCCTTAACTGCAGAAAAGAACGCCCCAACCGTGTCGCATTCAAACGCCACCCGATACGCGATCCCATGCCGTTCCAGCGATGTGATCAAGTGTTCCTGACACCAGCCAGAATTGAAATACGTGGCAATCGGTAACGGTGACTGAAGATGTTGTTCATGCCGTACAGACGTGACCCATACGGACGGCTCAACGCATAACACTTCGCCTTTGGACGTGTTGGCTTCCCATTCAAAAATCACCGCCAGATCCAGCTCACCGGCCTTCATCGCGGCCATTTGCGGCGCCGAGTAATCGCAGCGCACCGTAACCTCAACCGCCGGATAGCACGCGGCAAAGTCGCTCAGCAGTTTTGGCAAGACAGTTTCGCTGTAGTCTTGTGGGATGCCGATCCGCACCGGCCCATCAAGCGGGCGAGAGCGCAGCACCGTTGCTGCCTCTTCCATCAGCTTCACAACCCTTTGGGCGTAAGGCAAAAGCTGCACACCGCGCGCTGTCAACGTAACGCCGCGCGGGCGCCGGTCGAACAGGCGCTGACCCAGGCTGTCTTCCAGACGGGCGATCTGCATCGAGACGGCGGACTGGGTCCGGCCCAATCGGTGGGACGCGGCAGTGACGCTGCCGCTCTCGGCAACGGCAAGAAAACTGCGCATCAGATCGCTGTCAGGTGGGGCGGCCATGACATCATAATAAATGATGGCACGCATAAAGTCTATTCGTTTGTCTGATGCCTTGGTTCGGCTGACAATCGGTCACAAGAAAGCAAGAGGTCCCCATGTCCCACAAACCCGCAACCATCTTTGCCGTCACCGGACTACGCTATCGCGGCACCACCCTTGGCAAGGCCATCGCGGCGTGGAGCCTGCGGCGAGCCGACCAGGCACGCGTCCGCACACTCTTGATGCGGCGCGACGATCACCTCTTGAACGACATCGGCGCAACCCGGCACGATTTACGCAAGCGCTTCGGCC
The DNA here is from genome assembly GCA_049646285.1 of Albidovulum sp. Taxonomy (GTDB): domain Bacteria; phylum Pseudomonadota; class Alphaproteobacteria; order Rhodobacterales; family Rhodobacteraceae; genus Albidovulum. The sequence continues at coordinate 6,735 of JBARVN010000011.1, forward strand.
TTTGGGATGCGCCCTGATTGCAGATCAGACGAGCGCGCTGTCGCAGCGCCCACACACCCCGTCATGACCGTGTGATCCGACATCGGGCAGGATTTTCCAGCAGCGCTGACACTTCTCGCCCTCTGCCATCTCAAACACCACACCGACACCGGGCACATCTGGAAGGCGGAAGGCTTCATCCGGCGCAGGATCAGCGGTCAGGCTGATGCCCGAGGTGATGCAGATATCGGTAAAAGGCACGGATTGCAGGGCTTTGAGCACTACTGCATCCTCAACATGCACCACCGGGGCGGCCTCAAGACTGGCGCCGATGACCTTGGCGGTGCGCTGCACCTCCAACGCCGCCGTCACCACCCGGCGCACGCGGCGGATACTCTCCCACTTTTGCGCCAAAGGTTCATCCAGCCAATCGGCGGGGGTGTCAGCCATGTCTTGCAGATGCACTGAATTGCCCTCGCCCGGAAAGCGCGACAGCCACACATCTTCCATGGTGAAGACAAGGATCGGCGCCAGCCACGTGGTCAGCCGGTGGAACAGGATATCAAGCAC
>JBARVN010000012.1:0-32059 GCA_049646285.1 Albidovulum sp.
ATTGGGCCGCAAGTGTGAACTGGAACGGATCAACCATGCGGGTCCGGCTGGCCAACCCTGACGTGGTCTACGGCTATCCGCGTGAAGGCTATCCGGTGTGGATGGATTCCGTGGCGCTTTTGACCGATGCGACCAATGTCGATAACGCCTATGCCTTCCTCAACTTCATCGCCGAGCCTGAAAATGCGGCGCTGATTTCGTCATTCGCGCGCTACGCCAATGGCATCGCAGGGTCTGAAGCGTTCATGCCTGAAGACATGAAGACAGCGCCTGAGGTGGTTATCCCTGAGGAGTTCAAGGCTAATGGTTTGTTCATTCCGACCTGCTCGCCCAAGGCGCAGGAATATATGACAGCGATCTGGACCGAGCTTCAGAAGTAAGTCATCCGAAAATCGCCGGGGCCGGTTTTGCTGGCCCCGGACGTTCTTGTGGAACCCCTAGGAAGCCTCCGATGCCCTCTGACAGTGATCCGATCAAAGCACCGCTGACCGCGCGGGAAATGGGCATCATGCAAGGGTTTCCGCCGCCGCCCGACAAACGCCCCGGACCCGAAAACTGGGATCTGGCGCCGTTCAACCGCTGGTCCTTTCAGAATGTCCGCACCATTCTGCCCACCGTGGATGTGCCGCGCGGCACCGGGCCGGTAAGCGCGCTCGACGCAGATTTACAGGATTTTTCGGACGTAAGCTTCACATCTGTAACGGGCGAAGACAAGACCGTCGCCGACTGTCTGTCGGAAACCTATACCGATGGGCTTTTGGTTATGTCGCGCGGCAAAATCGTGACCGAGCGCTATTTTAACGACATGACACCCGCAACCCTGCACCTGTCGCAATCCGTGGCAAAATCGGTCACGGGTGCGTTGGTGGGTGTGCTTCATGGCGAAGGGTTGCTTGATCTTCAAGCACCGCTCGTCGAGCTTGTGCCTGAACTTGCGGCCTGTGGTTTTGCCGATGCCACGCTGGAGCAGGTGCTTGATATGCAAAGCGGTGTGAGGTTTGACGAAAATTACAACTCCAGCGCCTCTGATATTGCCAAGGTTGATATTGCGGCCGGCTGGCGGCCAACGCCGCATGGGCACACCCGCCCTGCGCTGCGTGATGTCATTCTGAGCCTGCCAAAAATTCGCCCGCACGGCGAGAAGTTTGAATATCGCTCTATCGAGACGGATGTCATTGCCTGGGTGTTGGAACGGGCCGCCGGACAAGCGCTGGCGCCGCTGTTGTCGGATCGCATCTGGTCGCGCATCGGGGCAGAGCGTGACGCCTATTTCACCGTCGATCAAGCCGGTACTGCACTGGCCGATGGCGGGTTCAACGCGACATTGCGTGACTATGCACGTTTTGGCGCAATGATGCTGAACGGCGGGCGTGTGGGCGATGTTCAAGTCGTGCCCAAGGCTTGGGTCGATAGTCTTTCAATAGGTGATGCGTCGAAATTCCATCACCCCTATACGTGGCTGTCACCCAAAGGTGCCTACAAGCGGCAATGGTGGATTCACGACGTTGAAGAGGGTGACTTCATGGCCCGCGGGGTCTTTGGCCAGCTGATCTATGTGAACCGTAAACATGACTTCATGGCGGTGAAGCTGTCCACTTGGCCGGATTTCCTGATGCCCAATTATTCGGCGGATGCGCTTCGTGCATTGCGCGCGATCCGTGAAGCGTTGGGCGCATAACGATACGTCTGAGCCGCCAGACGTCAGTCGCTACCCACCCCGCTCCACCGTCGATCGTTCAGACACCCAGACAGTAGCGCAAAATTGACTTTTGCGCGTGCAGGCGGTTTTCGCTCTCGTCGAAGATCACTGATTGCGGGCCGTCCATGACCTCATTGGTTGCCTCTTCGTTGCGGTGTGCGGGCAGGCAATGCATGAACAGGGCATCAGGGTTGCCCTCAGCCATCATCGCCGCATTCACCTGATAGGGGCGCAATTGATTGTGGCGCCGCTCGCGCGCGCTTTCCGGGTCGTGCATCGACACCCAGGTGTCGGTGACAATGGCATCGGCACCTTTCGCCGCCTCAAGCGGATCACGCGCAATTTCAACCTTTGAACCGCGTGAGCGGGCGAATTCAACGGCCTTTGGATCGGGGTCGAGGGTTTCAGGCCCGGTAAACGTCAGATCGAACCCAAATTGCCCGGCGGCATGCAGCCAGCTTGAGCAGACATTGTTCCCGTCGCCTGACCAGACAAACTTGCGCCCGGCAATCGGGCCACGATGCTCTTCATATGTGACAATATCAGCCATGATCTGGCAAGGATGGCTGGCATCCGTCAGCCCGTTGATCACGGGAACCGTAGCATATTCGGCCATTTCCAGCAGCGTCGCCTCTTCGAACGTGCGCAACATGATCAGATCGACAAAACGCGAAAGAACTTTTGCGGTGTCGGCAATGCTTTCGCCGTGCCCCAGTTGCATTTCCTTGCCCGAGAGCACCATCGTCTGCCCGCCCATTTGCCGTACGCCGACATCAAATGACACGCGTGTCCGGGTCGACGGTTTTTCGAAGATCAGCGCCACCATCCGCCCGGACATTGGCGTATCCGCGTCCAGCATGCCTTTGGGCTGCCCGTCGCGCGCATCTTTCATGGCCCGGGCCTGATCAATCATCTTCCGAAGGTCGGATGGCGCAGTTTTGTGGATGTCGAGAAAATGGTTCATGGTGTTCGTCCTTTGGCCGGCGGCGTCGGGGGGGTGTTCAAACGGATGATTTGGCGGCTGCATCGAGGCGGCGTACTGCCTCATCAATCTCGCCGTCCGTGATTGTGAGCGGTGGCAGAAGCCGGACCGTGTGGTCAGCGGCGGGCACCGTCAGCAAATGCTCGGCATAGCCCGCTTTGACGATGTCCACCGGTGCGATCTTGCATTTCAGCCCAAGCATCAATCCTTGCCCGCGCACGCCTTCGAAGACGTCAGGATGGGCGGCAACAAGACCTTCCAGCTTTTGCCGGAAGAGCGACGCCTTGCGATTGACTTCCGCCAAAAACGCCGGATCAGCGACGATCTCGATCACCCTCGCACCGACCGCACAGGCCAGTGGGTTGCCGCCATAAGTGGATCCGTGCGTGCCTGCGACCATGCCTTGGGCGGCCCGTTCGGTGGCCAAAACGGCACCCAACGGGAATCCACCGCCGATGCCCTTGGCAACCATCATGATATCGGGGGTCACACCCGCCCATTCGTGGGCAAACAGCCGCCCGGTGCGCGCGACACCGCATTGCACCTCATCGAAGATCAACAGAGCACCGGTGTCGTCACAAAGTTCGCGCAGCAGCTTCATATCCGCGTCAGGCATCGGGCGGATGCCACCTTCGCCCTGAATGGGTTCGACTATGACCGCACAGGTCTGATCGCTTATCGCCGCCTTCAGCGCGTCCATGTCTTCCCACGGAAGGGTCCGGAAACCGGGCATGAGCGGGCCGAAACCCTTGACCATCTTTTCCGACCCGGACGCTGCAATCGCGCCGGTGGAGCGGCCGTGAAATGCGCCTTCGAAGGTCAGGATTTCGGCCCGTTTCTCACCCTTCTCGTACCAGTATTTGCGCGCCATCTTGATCGCCAGTTCGGCCGCTTCAGTACCCGAGTTGGTGAAAAAGACGGTGTCAGCAAAGGTATGAGCGGTCAGCAGATCTGCCAGCTTTTGCTGCTCGGGGATCTGGTAAAGGTTCGACACATGCCACAGCTTGCCGGCCTGTTCGGTCAAGGCGGCGATCAGATCCGGGTTGGCATGGCCCAGAGAGTTCACTGCAATCCCGGCGCCAAGATCCAGATATCGGCTCCCATCCGCCTCGGTCAGCCAAGCACCTTCGCCGCTGACAAAAGACAAAGGCGCGCGGTTGTAAGTCGGAAGCACAGACGGGATCATAGGAATTCTCCGGAATTGGAAGAGCAAGAGGTGCCTCAGGCGGCGGGGCAAGTCAACGATGTGGGGGATGTGGCCAAGCCACAAGGGCAGACGGACGTCAGGCGCAGGTGCGGCGGCGTCGGGGACGGGCAATAAGGGCGGTCCGGATCGTCATAAGCGGCGACATAGCGCGATTTCATAGCTTCTGTCCATTGGAATTCCGCCTCGGCCCCTTGCTTTTCGACCGCCTCGCTTGTATCTCGACGCGTCCCGGTTAAAATGGGGTCAACCGAATTTACGGATCTGCGAGGCTAAACTGGCCCGCATCCGTTCCAAACCCGAGGATCCGTCATGTCCTGGACCGACGAACGCGTCGAGACGCTGAAAAAGATGTGGGGCGAGGGCCAGTCGGCCAGCCAGATCGCCAAAGAGCTTGGCGGCGTGACACGCAATGCCGTGATCGGCAAAGTGCACCGTCTGGGGTTATCGAACCGTGTTGGTACGGCAGCAGAGTCGGCCAAGGCCAAACCAGCCGAGGCTGCAGCAAAACCTGCCGAACCGCGCGCTGCCGCGCCCAAAGCCGCCCGGCCCGAGACGAAACCGCAGGTGACCCGGGTGGAAACAGCCGCGATGCCGACGATCCTTGGCACGCATACGCGCAAACAGATCATTCCAGCAGGCCAGCCCCTGCCGCCACAGCCCTCTGCGGGCGAGATCAGCCCCGAGGCGTTGGCCTCGGTGCGTGAGGTCGAAAAGAAGGCGCGCAAAATCTCGCTGATGGAGCTGACTGAGCGGACCTGCAAATGGCCGCTTGGTGATCCGGCAACCGAGGATTTCTGGTTCTGCGGCCTGACCACCCAGCAAGGCAAACCGTATTGCGATGCGCATGTGGGCGTGGCGTTCCAACCCATGTCCGCACGGCGCGACCGTCGGCGCTAAGGCCGTTTCCAGACATGGATAAGGTCGGGTGCTGTTGATCCCTGATGTCACCAGCCATTGATGATAGCAATGCGCGCCTTGCCCTGAGGCCAGTTAGCATATTTTTGGGGCTTTGCTGCAAAAAACGGTTGAGGGATTCACCTCATGAATCCAGCCTAATAGCTGAGACGCATGAACAGCTGGACCCCGACGGCTTACAAGACCAAGAACTGGTCAGACGACAACCGAGCGCGGAAGCAGCGCGGCTCTCTATCGATCTGGTTTCACGCTGAGATGGCCTGGGAGGCCAAGCCTTCAGGCCGCCGGGGTCGCCAGCTGGCGAATAGCGATGCCGCGATCCAAGCCTGCTTAACATTGAAGGTGGTGTTTGGCATACCTTTGAGGCAGACGATGGGGCTTGTGGAAAGCCTGCTGGAATTGGTTGGGCTTGACTGGTCAGTGCCAGACTTTGGCACCTTGTGTCGGCGGCAGAAGAGGTAGTCGGTCGCCATTCCCCATCGCGGCTCATCAGGGCCAATGCACCTGCTGGTGGACAGCACGGGTAAGGGGAAGCATCATCTCAGGCTGATTTATGCAACAGAGCCATATGCGCGCGGGCCTTAGCATGGCACCGGGCGTCAGTTGGGCTTACCGGATGCTCGCCTCTTATAGCACCAATGCCGGGCGCGTAGACGACGCGCGCACGGCACTGGATGTCTTCTTGACACATTGCCCCGGCATGACCATCACAAAGATGAGAGAGCATGCCCCCGGCGATATTCGAAATGCAACCCGACTACGTCAACGGATTGCGCAAGGCCGGTATCCCCGAAAGTTAGCAGAGTTGGGCAATGCCCCTATGTTACTCTTCCAGCTGATACACAATTGTAACGCCAGCGCGAAGGTCCAGTTCGCCGCCCGACACTGGTACATCGCCGCCTTTTGCAAAGCTTGCCTCGGCCATCATCATCGGTATTGGCGCAGGGTCGCTGCCCGCTTCGCGGATCGACAGGATCGGCCCCAGCGTAACGCCAGCGGCCTTTGCATATAATTCTGCTTTGCGGGCGGCATCGGCAACGGCGCGCGTGCGGGCTTCGTCGCGGGCGGTCTGGTCGTCTTGCAGCCCAAAGCTTAGCCCGTTGAGCGTGTTTGCGCCGCCCGCGACGACCAAATCCAGAATGTTGCCAGTGGTTTCCAGCGCCCGCACCCTCACGGTTACTGTGTTGGAGGCAACATATCCCGTAAGCTTTGGGGCACCGCCGGAACTGTTGTAGTCATAGCGCGGCCCCAGTGACAGGCCCGAAGTCTGTATATCGCGTGCCTCGACTCCCGCCTTGGCCAGCCTTTCAAGGACCGATGCGACGGCTTCGGAATTCGCACTGAGGGCAGAAGTGGCCGTATCGGCCTCATTTGTAACGCCCAATGACACGGTCGCCATGTCGGGCGCAATTTCGACGCGGCCTTCGCCGCTTACCGAAATAATTGGCATAGGCGTTTCAGCCGCGGCCAAAACCGGCAGCGACATTGCCAAAACAGTCGCAATTACATTGAGAATACGCATTAATCCCTCCTAACAGGTTGCTATGATCATCAAGGCTTTGACGCGCGCCGCAAGCTGAACCTTGGCTCTGCGCCTTTTCATGCGCGAAAATCTGCTTTAGGAGTGCTTTAGATCCCATAGCGGCTATGGTGAAGGTCGCGTTGATGCTAACTGCCCCAGAATGAAACCAGGTTTTGCCCTTGATTTAGCACAGGACGGCATTCGTCTTTTGGCCCGCCGGGCCGAAGGGTGGGTGGAACTTGGGCATGCCGCATTCGCCGCAGAAGACTTTGACCAGTCTCTGGCGATGCTGCGAGGCATGGCTGAAACGCAAGCACCGGGTCAGGTCACGACCAAGTTGATCCTGCCCCAATCCCAGATCCTTTACACCGAAGTTGACGCTCCTGGCCCCGATCGCGCCCAGAGGCGATCTCAGATTGAGGCCGCTTTGCGAGGGCGCACACCTTATGAGGTGAGTGATCTTGTCTTTGACTGGTCACGCATTGGACCGGAAGTGCATGTGGCCGTGGTTGCTCGGGTCACCTTGGATGAGGCGGAAGAATTTGCCGATGCACACGGCTTCAATCCGGTATCATTCGTTTCAATACCCGGGCCGGGGGAATTTGCCGGTGAGCCGTTTTTCGGCACTACCTCTCAGGCTGGGGCATATATCGCAAAGGGTGAGCGGGTTGATCGGGATCAAGACCCGATCAACATCGTCGCCGCGTCTGAACAAATCCGCCACGTGGCCGTGCCATCTGTGGCACCACCGGACGAAGATGAGCCGACATCTGCCTCAGACGAACCGGACACGCCCGAGCCGCTTCCAGACTATGATGAAATGCCTCTGCCGGTTGATCCGCATGCGCTGGCACCTGCAAACATAACGGCCGCTTTGCCGTCGGATGAACCCGCCGCAAGCCCTGCAGGAGATGGGTCGACTGATACTTTGGTTCGACCGGCAGATCTTGCGGCCACACTCGCCCCTGATCCCGGAGCAGGTGGGCTTGATGCGCCGTTTATCTCTGTCGACGATCTTGAAGATCTTGATCATACGGGCAATGACCACGATCCGATCCCGTCATTCTCATCGCGCCGTTCCGGCGAATTCGATGCCGAAATGGATGAAAGCAATGCTCTCGGACGCGCGCGTCTGACTCTGGCGGATGTCCAAAGCGAGCCGGAATTCGCCGCTGAAGACAAGGGCAACGGCGACACAAACCCGGATTTTGGGATTACTGCGCCGGTTCTTTTGGTGTCAGATTCAAGGATTGAAGCAGACGCGCCTTCAATGGTCTCCGGGCCGATGACGGGCCGGAGCCGCCCTGGGCTTGCGCCCATGGCTGAGGCGATGCACGGCACCCAGGCCCAGCAAAAGGTCCGGCAGGGGCAGGGCCTAACGACGCCGGTACAGGCCAAACCCAGCCGTGGCGCTTTTGGCGCGACGATAGAGGGTGCTACGCGGGCCATTCCGCGTCGCTTGCTTGTCGCAGCCGCCATTCTGACCCTTGCGATACTGGCACTGGCGGGGGTCTGGTTCATTTTCGCAACCGATAAGGTTCACTCGGGAGCCGGGACAGGTCCTGCGCTTGTTGAAGCAGAGCAGGCAGCGGCCACGCCTGATCCGCAAAACCCACCGCAGGAAACAACACCATCGGTGGCAGAGATCCCGCGTGATGCTGCACCTGTTTCGGAACAGCCAACCGACGCAGTTGAGGCCGATGTTATTAATGACAGAGTCGATGCAGAGCCGCCCGCCGCGCTGCCTGACCAAGACGCGGTGCCAGAGGATGGGGCGGTGGCTGTTGCTGAAAGTGACGCCGCAGTTGAAGTTGATATTGCACCGCCCGTCGGCAACGACATATGGAGCACCGGACCGGTTGCGGCAAAAGTGCCGTCCCCGGATGCTGTCAGCGCGCCTGCGATCACCGGGCTTGGTCATGGGCCGACATTTGCAACATCCGCAGGCTCACTCGCCACAAGCGGTGAGGTGAACGACCTTGCACTAACATGGCAGCCGCTGCCGCCACCCTACGGTACGGTGTTCGAGTTTTTACCAGACGGTTCAATCCGGCCCAGCCCGGAAGGCGTTGTTACGCCTGATGGATTTACGATCATCGCCGGGCGCCCGCCTGTGCAACCGACCCGGCGCCCGGGCAGCCCTGAGGCTGAAACGCTGCCTGAGCCGACGCCAGAGGCCGTGCCCGGCGCGTTGGATGAGCCTGCTTCAGCTACAGATCCAGATTTGAACGCAGCGCCCATTGATCAAGGTCTGGTCGGATCGGCAATTGAGGAGGCGATGTCGGTGGCGCCGGAAACGGACGAGGCGGCCCTGCCTGCGCCCGTCGATCCATCCCATGCTGCAAAAAAGCCGCGCGCGCGCCCTGACGAAGTTGTCGCGCGGGCCGCTGCTGCCCGCGAAGCTGCTGAGGCAGAAGCCAAGGCCGAGCAGGCACGCGAAGCGGCTTTGGCCTCGGCGACGGCACAAGCTGTGGCCACGTCCCAAAGGCCGCGTGCCCGGCCCAACGGTCTGGCGCGCGCCGTCGAAGACGCCGTTACCGCGGCTGTGACCGACGCAATCACCAATCCCACACCAGCACCTAAGGCGGCAGTCGTCGAGGAAGTTGATGAACCCGAACCCCTTTCGCCGACGCCCAACATCCCCACATCGGTCACGGTCGCCAAACAGGCGACGATCAAGAACGCATTGGATCTAGGTGAAATCTCTCTGATCGGCGTTTTCGGATCCTCGGCCAACCGTCGCGCGCTGGTTCGAATGCCGACAGGGCGTATGATCAAGCTTAAGATCGGTGACCGGCTGAACGGTGGCAAGGTTGCCGCTATTGGCGACAGCGAGCTTTCTTATGTCAAAAGTGGCCGCACCTACGTGCTTAAGATGCTTAAAAAGAGCTGATCAGCAAAGTTGCTCCAAAATAATGTCGCTGACAGAGCGTAAAGCACTGTCGTTTAAACTTTACACATGACTGGATTTTGGGGCCTTGGCGTCGCCCGATGCACACACCATATTGCGACGCATGGAACAGCATACCAAACCGAGTTCAGCCACTTTCCGCGAAAGCGCGGGTGTTTTCATCAGCAGTACGCTCTTTCAAAGGGTGATTTTGGGGGTCATTCTCTTTAACGCCATCATTCTTGGCCTTGAAACGTCTGACTCCGTCATGGCGCAAGCAGGGCCGTTGATCTTCGCATTGGACATGCTGTGCCTGATGATCTTCGTGGCTGAGATTTCAATGAAACTTTTCGTATATCGGCTGCAGTTCTTCCGCGGCGGATGGAATGTATTCGATTTCCTGATCGTCGCCATCTCGTTGGTGCCTGCCGTTCAGGGGCTGTCGGTATTGCGTGCCATGCGCATTCTAAGACTTTTGCGCGTGATTTCGGTGGCTCCGGCAATGCGCCGTGTTGTTGAGGGGCTGATCAATGCCTTGCCCGGTATGGGGGCTGTCTTTTTGCTGATGGCCCTTATTTTTTATATCGGCGCGGTCATGGCCACGAAACTTTTTGGTGCCTCTTTCCCTGACTGGTTCGGCACACTCGGGCAATCAGCGTATTCGTTGTTCCAGATCATGACGCTGGAAAGCTGGTCGATGGGAATTGTCCGCCCGGTTATGGAAATTTATCCCTATGCTTGGGCGTTCTTCGTGCCATTCATACTGGTGACTACTTTTGCCGTCGTGAATCTGGTCGTGGGCCTAATTGTCAACTCGATGCAAGATGCACACCACACTGAAGAGAATGAACGCACAGCAACCCACCGTGACGAAATTCTGGATCGGTTGACGAGCATCGAACGGTTGCTGACAGACAAGTCTGGAAACAAACCATCATAGCGTTGTGTGCGTGGTGGCCGGCCCTGTGGTGATCTTGTGTGCACCTCATGCCGGCCAGCCACTGGTCCCGTCGGGACCGCTGATCTATCCGGCTTTCAGCACGCCCCGCGCAATCTGGTCGGCTTCGATTGATTCGAACAACGCTTGGAAATTGCCTTCACCAAACCCGTCGTCACCCTTGCGTTGGATGAATTCGAAAAAGATGGGGCCAATCACGGTTTTTGAGAAGATCTGCAACAAGATCTTGGTCTCACCGCCATCGACAACGCCTTCGCCATCGATCAGCACGCCATGTTTTGCCATCAACTCAAGCGGTTCCGAATGGCCGACCACACGCTCATGGCTCATTTCATAGTAGCTGAGGGGCGGCTTTGGCATGAAGCGCAGCCCTTTGTCATAAATCGCGTCCGTCGCGCCGTAGATATCCTCGGACCCCACGGCAATGTGCTGAATCCCTTCGCCATTATACCGTTTGAGGTATTCCACGATCTGACCTGTCTCGCCGCGATCTTCATTGATCGGTATGCGGATGCGACCGCAAGGCGAGGTAAGCGCCCGGCTTAAAAGCCCGCTGAATTTTCCAGCGATATCGAAAAACCGGATTTCGCGGAAATTGAACAGATCGCCGTAGAACCGGAACCACTTGTCCATATTGCCCTTGTGGACATTGTGGGTCAGGTGATCGAGATAGTAAAACCCAACGCCTTTCGGCTTGGATTGGGCCAGCCACTCAAATTCTGCGTTGTAGGGTGAGCTTTCGTAATATTGGTCGATAAAGTAGATCAAAGATCCGCCGATGCCCCTGATTGCGGGGGTGTCGATTGTCTTGTCGTCGCCCTCATAGGGTTCAGCGCCCTTGGCGACAGCGTGGGCAAAGGCATGATCTGCGTCCACCACGCGCCAGCCCATTGAGGGGGCACAGGGGCCGTGCTCGGCGACAAACCTCGATGCGAAACTATCCGGTGCAGCGTTCAACACATATGTAATGTCGCCTTGCTGCCAAAGCTCGATATTCTTTGTCCGATGTCGTGCTACCAGCTGGTAACCCATGCGGGTGAACACCGTACGAAGCTCTTCGGGTTCGGGATGCGCGAATTCAACGAATTCGAACCCATCGGTGCCGGCGGGGTTCACCTCAGAAATCACGGATTTCGGGGCGGAATGGGGGAAAGGACCCAAGGCTAAGACCTCCTGTATGCATTTGCATCCAGTTTACCGCATGCATCACGCGATTGTTGCGCATATGAAATGAAAAATTGATGTGCGCGTGCGTGGTTTGTGCGTTAACGAGAGCGTGCATGCAATATTTACGCACCCAGCTTGATGAAACCGACTCGCGGCTGCTGGCCGCGTTGCAACGCAATGCGCATCTGACATCGCAAGAGTTGGGCGAGGCGCTTAACCTCTCGCCCAGTCAGGCGGGACGCCGCCGTCAGCGGCTTGAAGCAGAAGGTTTAATACAAAGCTATGCGGCAAAGCTTGACCCGTTGAAACTTGGCCTTGCGGTGCAGGCGTTCGTTCAGGTGCAGATGGTTCGGCATGGATCTGAAACGACCGCCGCCTTTTCCCGCCTGGTCGCAACTCAGCCCGAGATCACATCTGCGTGGACCCTGACTGGCGAGGCTGATTATCTGTTGCGTGTCTATTGCGAAGACCTTGCAGGTCTGAACAAGCTCATCCATCAGGTTCTGCTTGCCCACCCGGCCGTGTCTCGGGTGCAAAGCCAGATTGTGATGGACCAGTTTAAACCCGACGCCCCTTTGCCAATCTGAAAGTCATATGGAAAGTTTCCTTTTTCAAGCCTCACTTTACCTGATCGCCGTGGTGGTCGCAGTGCCCGTTGCGGCGCGATTGGGGCTTGGGTCAGTGCTTGGCTACCTGGTTGCCGGCATCATCATTGGCCCGGTCTTCGGGTTTGTTGGGTCCGAGACGAAAGACCTGCAGCACTTCGCTGAGTTCGGCGTCGTGATGATGTTGTTCCTGATCGGGCTGGAACTGGAACCGAAGGCGCTTTGGGCCATGCGCGACCGGCTTTTGGGTCTGGGTGGGCTACAGATCGTGGTCACGACATTGGTCGTGACCCTTGGCGTGTTGGCGTTGGGCTATGGTTGGCGCACCGCGCTGACGCTTGGCGTTATCTTGTCACTGTCGTCAACGGCCATCGTGCTGCAGACGCTGGCGGAAAAGCAGCTAATGCCGACCGCAGGGGGGCGCAGCACCTTTTCGGTCCTGTTGATGCAAGATATTGCAGTTATTCCGGTTCTGGCCTTCTTGCCGCTTCTTGCCTTGCCAGGTGCAAGGGCGCTGGCAAAAGCACAGGCCGCGGGCGACAACGTGACACTCAATTTCTTGCAAGAGCTTCCCGGCTGGGGGGTGACATTGGTAACACTAGGCGCTGTGGCCGCAACGGCCCTAGCAGGCCAGTATCTTGTGCGTCCGCTTTATGCCTATGTCCACCGGGCGCGCCTGCGTGAAGTGAATACCGCGCTGGCGCTGATGATCGTTGTGACGATCGCGTCGCTGATGTTGCTGGTCGGGCTTTCGCCCGCGTTGGGGGCGTTTTTGGCAGGCGTGGTTCTGGCCAACTCCGAGTTCAAGCATGAACTTGAATCGGATATCGCCCCTTTTAAGGGACTGCTACTGGGCCTGTTCTTTATCACTGTGGGCGCAGGCATCGACGTTGAAGTGTTCTTGCGCCAACCGCTGACCTTTCTAGGGCTGACGCTGGCGCTGATGATCGCCAAAGGCGGCGTGCTCTACGCGCTGGGGCGGCTTTTCAAACTCAAAGGGCGGAACCAGTGGCTCTTTACCCTCGGGCTGGCGCAGGCGGGGGAGTTTGGCTTTGTGCTGACATCATTCTCACTCAAACAACGGATCTTGCCTGAGGCGTTGGCGCAATCCTTGTTGCTGGTCATCGCGCTTTCGATGTTCCTGACGCCGCTTTTTTTCATTCTTCACGATGTTCTTGCCAAGCGGATGAAAGAGGACCGTGAAAGCATTGACGATGATGAGATTGATGAGCAGCAACCGGTCATCATCGCCGGAGTCGGCCGCTTTGGTCAGGTGGTGAACCGGATGGTGACGATGTCGGGGTTCCGCACCACGGTTCTTGACCACGACGTTAAGGTGATTCAGCTTTTGCGGAAGTTTGGTTTTAAGGGCTATGTGGGTGATCCGACCCGCCCGGAGCTGTTGCGCGCCGCTGGTTTGGCCGAGGCACGCGTGCTTGTGGTCTGCCTTGATGATCGTGCCGCGGCTACCAGTCTGGTCGCCTATGCGCGCCGTATGCGCAAGGATCTGCATATTGTTGCCCGGGCGCGCGACCGGGAACATGTGTTTGAACTTTATCGCGCCGGTGCCAATGACATTGTGCGCGAATATTTCGATGCAAGTTTGCGGGCAGGGCGCTATGTGCTCGAACAGGTTGGGCTGTCGGAATATGAGGCGGCGGAGTTGGAAAAGACCTTCTACAAACTCGACCGCGCAGCGGTGCGGGATCTGGCTGAGCTTTGGAGCCCGGACGTACCCACGGATAAAAACGCAGCCTATATCGCCCGCGCCCGGGCGCTGAACCGGGAGTTGGAGGCGGCCTTGCTGGAGCGGTATTCTCAGACCCGTTCTGAAACTGAAGAACCGCCTGAGGACAAGGCCGCTGAATAGGATCACAGTCCGAGTTGTGATTAGCCTTGCGATGCCCGGTTACGGGCATCCCAGACGCGCCTAGTTACTCCAGCCTGTTAAACCAGTCTATATCGCGCAAGGTCAGCGCGCCGGAGAGAAGCACGCTTGCGATAACGGACCACAAAATGATGGCAATCATTGTGGTGGCCACCACTTTTCGTTTCATCTGAACATCAGCCGGTGCACCGGCCGGAGTGCCTGGAACAATCTCACCGGCATCAGCCTGGCTTTTTGGCCTGATCTGCAAGGCCATTAGAAACACCAAGAACCATATTACCGCAAAAAGAACGATCCCACCGGTCAGGCTCATCAGATCTGCTCCAGTTCCACCAAGCAGCCATTAAAATCTTTCGGATGCAAAAACAGCACCGGTTTGCCGTGGGCGCCGATCTTTGGTTCTCCGCTTCCCAATACGCGCGCGCCTTGGGTTTTCATCCGGTCCCTAGCGGCCAGAATATCGTCGACCTCATAGCAGATATGATGAATGCCGCCTGAGGGGTTCTTTTCCAAAAACCCGGCAATTGGTGAGGCGTCGCCCAATGGAAACAGCAATTCAATCTTGGTGTTCGGCAGTTCAATGAACACGACCGTCACGCCATGATCAGGCTCGTCTTGCGGCGCACCGACCACCGCGCCCAGTGTGTCGCGATACTGCGCCACCGCTGCGTCAAGGTCCGGCACGGCAATGGCAACATGATTAAGACGTCCGATCATTTCCAGCCTCCGTTCTACCCTGACGCGTTATGCGGCGGCGCGGCGCGTCGTGCAAGCGGACGCATTGGCGCAGGCATCTTTACGCTCCGTTAGGCAATGCCTGTCTTACTTGGGCCAAGACTGGTGGACCCTACGTTAAAGCAGGAGGCAAGGACATGACCGACGATCTATCCGATTTCATCTCGATGCGCGAACCCACTGCTTTGCGCCCACTGCTGGGGCTGACGGTTCTTGTCGTTGAAGACAGCCGGTTTGCCTGCGAAGCCATACGGCTGATGTGTCTGCGGTCCGGCGCACGGATCCGACGTGCAGATTGCCTTGCGTCAGCGCGCCGCCATCTGGCCGCATATCGCCCGACCGTTGTTGTTGTCGACGTCGGGCTGCCAGACGGCTCTGGGCTTGATCTGATGGAAGAGATTGCTGGCCGCACGCCGCGCGTACCGGTTCTGTTGGGCACCAGCGGCGATGCTGGCGCAAAAGAGGCGGCTCTGGCGACCGGTGCCGACGGCTTTTTGACGAAACCGCTTGAAAGCCTCTTGGCATTTCAGTCCGCTATCTTGTCCGTTTTGCCTGCGACGGCACGCCCAGTGCTGGCCTCTGGCAGTGCAGATGATCACGTTATACCGGATCAAATGGCCTTGCACGATGATCTGGCCCAAGTGGCCGATATGCTTGGCAATGCGGCTGACGGGGCAACGCTGGACTATCTGGCACAGTTCTTATCCGGCATAGCGCGATCAGCACATGACGCGCCGCTGGAAGCGGCCGTTCAGGCCCTGACGCGCGACAGGATAGCGGGGCGGGACACGGGCATGCTGGTGACACGCGTCAATGGATTGGTTCGCGCCCGGCTTGCCGCGGGTTCTGCATTCTGATCCGTGAGTGGCGCGACTTGAAATGCGCACCTGCGGTCAAACTTGCAAGCACATTCCCCCATTCCGGACGATAGAGCCGGCCACCAAATGGGTCCGGAAAAGCCCCGGCCGCGTCCCCCCGCTACCGCATTCCTGCCGCATTCTGGCGCAACATTTCATCCAAGGGCGAAAGCTAAGGAGAATGGACGAATGGCTGAAAAAATTAAGCGTATGGCAAGCAACGAAAAGCTCACCCGTGCGGCCCATTGGACCGTGTTTGGCGTAGGTCTGCTGTCGTTGGTCTTCTCAATCGCGGCCACTGCGGCATCAGCTTTGTAAGCTGTCGACACCGACGGATTGCTAACATGACTGGCCGCCCCGTCACACGGGCGGCTTTTGCTTGACTGCCGTAAGGGCGAAGGACCAATCCTTGATTGGTCTTTGTCGCAAGCCCTTATAACGCCGTCAATTTTTTTTAACGTTGGACCGGTTTCCCAAACTCTGTTTTCTTGATGCGTGTATTTGGGAGAATGGATTCATGAAACTGAAGATAATTTACGCTGCTATCGCAACCGCCCCGCTTGTTGTCGCCGCCCCCTTTCCCGCCGCGGCCGATGGCGCCGTGCCCGCCCTTTGGGTGGCCCAGTTTGGCAAAGATCAAGGCTGGGACAGCAGCACCCATCGCGAGCTGGCCGATGTGAACGGCGATAAACGTGCCGATGTGGTCGGCTTTTTCAAAGATGGCGTCTATGTTTCTGTATCAACCGGCACCGGTTTTGGCCCCGCGACAAGATGGGTCGCGAATTTCTCGCCGCAAAAGGGCCAGTGGCAAGAGGACAATCCGCGCTTTCTGGCGGATGTGAACGGCGATGGCAAAGACGATGTCGTGGGATTTGGCGATGTCGCCGTCTGGGTGTCACTCTCCAATGGCACCGGATTTGACGCGCCGCAAAACTGGGTGAATGAGTTTGGGTCCGACAAAGGCTGGCAGATGAAGGACAGCTGGCGTTCGGTCGGGGATTTTAACGGCGATGGCATGGTCGATGTCGTTGGCTGGACCTATGATGATCTGACGATCGGAATGTCGGATGGCAGCAAATTTTCAACCGCAAACAGCAACAAATGGCCGATACAACTGCTCAGCACGGATCTGACCGACCCAAATTCTCAAGGCCAGCACCCGCTTGAGGCGACCGATGTGAACGGCGATGGCAAGGCCGAGATTCTGTCGCTGAGCGTCTTATTTACCGGCCCGCCGTTCCTGCCGACCATACATTTCCCCGAACGAGGCACCGATAAAAGGGTGGTTCTGAGCAATTTGAATGGCATATCGGCCAAGGATATGTGGATCGCCGCGCATTTCAGCCGCGCCGCGACCAAGGATGTTTTGCATCTTGGTCTGCCCGTGGATCTCGCTTGTAATATGGCCCCTGCCTCCTCGGGCTTAAAGACATGCGCGCCGACCTTTCCGGCATTTACCGACAACGGCGCGGGGTTAAGTGTGGACACGTCCTATCCGACATTGATCGGCGACGTGAACGGCGATGGGCATGCCGATATCGTGAACCGCCTCGGGCCCGCCGCCGAAGCGCTGCTGTTTGATCCCAATGTCGTCAGCGCCAGCGGTGATCCGTATTTCTTCACATGGCATGCCGGTTGGGTCCAAAACGGTTTCTCCGACAGTCAGAGCTGCAACTACGCTGAATGCCCGACCCTGCTGGGTGACGTGAATGCAGATGGCAAAGACGACGTTCTGTTCTTTGGGACCAAGGGCGTCTGGGTCTCGATTTCCAACTAGACCATGAAAATCAAAAGGCCCGCGATATCGCGGGCCTTTTCTTTGGGCGGCCGGGCGTGGGTCTTATTCTTTTGGGATAACCCGCAAGCCTAGATCGCGCATCTGTTCGTTCAACGGCTCGGATGGTGCCCCCATCATCAGATCTTCGGCGCGCTGGTTCATCGGGAACATGATCACTTCGCGGATGTTTGCTTCATCCGCCAAAAGCATCACGATCCGGTCGATACCCGCTGCGCAGCCGCCATGCGGTGGGGCGCCGTATTTGAACGCCTTAACCATGCCGCCAAAGCGCTTTTCAACCTCATCGCGGCCGTAGCCCGCCAGCTCAAAGGCCTTGAACATGATCTCGGGTTTGTGGTTCCGGATCGCGCCAGAGATCAGTTCATACCCGTTGCAGGCAAGGTCATACTGATAACCCAGCACCTTCAGCGGATCGCCTTCCAGCGCCTTCATCCCGCCTTGCGGCATCGAGAAGGGGTTGTGCGAAAAGTCGATCTTGCCGTCATCGGTTCGCTCGTACATCGGAAAATCGACGATCCAGGCGAATTTGAATGCAGCCTCATCAATCAGGCCCAGTTCGCGGCCAATCTCGGTGCGCGCACGCCCTGCAACAGCCTCAAATGCAGAAGGCTGGCCGCCCAAGAAGAACGCCGCGTCGCCTTCGCCCAAGCCCAGTTGTACGCGGATCGCTTCGGTGCGCTCAGGCCCGATGTTCTTGGCCAAGGGGCCTGCGGCTTCGGTTGTGCCATCTTCGGCCTTGCGCCAAAGGATGTAGCCCATACCGGGCAGACCCTGGCTTTGGGCAAAGGCATTCATCCGGTCGCAGAATTTGCGGCTGCCGCCACCCGGTGCCGGAATGGCGCGGATCTGCGTGCCGTCTTGTTCCAGCAGTTTCGCAAAGATCGCGAAGCCTGAGCCTGCGAAATGCTCTGACACAACCTGCATCTTGATCGGGTTGCGCAGATCGGGCTTGTCGGTGCCGTACCACAGGGCCGAATCTGCGTAAGAAATCAGCGGCCAGTCGGCATCCACTTTCCGGCCCTTGCCGAACTCTTCGAAGATGCCCTGAATGACGGGCTGGATGGCTGCGAAGACGTCTTCCTGGCGCACAAAGCTCATCTCGACGTCGAGCTGGTAAAAATCGGTGGGCGACCGGTCCGCGCGCGGGTCTTCATCGCGAAAACAGGGCGCGATCTGGAAATACTTGTCAAAGCCCGCGACCATGATCAGCTGCTTGAACTGCTGGGGGGCCTGGGGCAGGGCGTAGAACTTGCCGGGATGCAGGCGGCTTGGCACCAGAAAATCCCGCGCGCCTTCGGGGCTTGAGGCGGTGATGATCGGTGTCTGAAATTCGGTAAAGCCCGTGTCCCACATCCGATTGCGCAAGGACCGCACGACGTTTGACCGCAGCATCATATTCTGGTGCAGCCCTTCGCGGCGCAGGTCAAGGAACCGGTAGGTCAGCCGGGTTTCTTCCGGATAGTCCTGATCGCCAAAGACCGGCAGTGGCAGCTCTTCTGCCGCACCCAGAATTTCCATATCGGTGACATAGACTTCGATTTCCCCGGTCGGGATTTTAGCATTCACCAAGGACGCATCACGCGCCTTTACACGGCCATCAATCCGCACAACGGTTTCGGCGCGCAGTTTTTCGATGGCTGCGAAAGCCGGGCTGTCGCTGTCGGCCAGCACTTGGGTCATGCCGTAGTGATCACGCAGATCGATGAACAAAACACCGCCATGATCGCGGACCCGGTGCACCCAGCCCGACAACCGGACGGTATCCCCGGCATTGGCTTTGGTCAGATCGGCACAGGTATGGCTGCGGTAAGCGTGCATGGGCGTCCCCTTTCACGAGGCGGTCAGATCAGTCGCGCCGATACACCCTGCCGCGCAGGCGAAGTCAAGAGCAGGGGCCTTTTCAAACCGGCATCGGGCCGCTAGCGTCGCCGCTATGAGCGTACAATCCATATATTCCACCCCGATCGACCCCGCCCGTGACCGCTGGCTCGCCGCGCTTTTTGTGGCGATTTGGGCTTTGGTCACGTCGTTTCAGCAATGGGGTCACTGGCCCGAAGATCTTTCCGCGATCTATGTCGCCGGCTGGCTTTGGAACACGGGCCAATTTGATTTGATCTATGATTTTCCATCCGGATTTTTTGGCGGTGCCGCCGAAAGTTGGGAACCGGTCATAGCCGGGCTGGGCATTGGGGCGGACGAGCCGGTATTTCCCTATGTCTATCCACCGATTTGGGCCGTGCTGTTTTCGCAGATCACAGCGATTGCCGGGCCGCGGAGTTTTGCAAATGCCGTGACGGTCATACACATTCTGATGTTGGCGGCATCCGTCCTGCTGGCGGGGCGGATTATGCGACCATCTGGCATGCCGCGCTGGGTCTGGGCCGCGATTGGGACTGTTATCCTGAGCATTTCAATTCAAGCATATCTGGCCATCTGGCACAGTCAGCCCACGATTACGGTGACATTTCTGACGCTGTTGGCCTTTGAACGCATGTTGGCCGGTCGTGGTGGAACTGCGGGTGCTGTTTTGGCGTTGGCCGCCGCAATAAAACTGATACCGGCTGCATTTGCCCTGCTCTTTTTACTTGATCGCCAATACCGGGCATTGTTTGTCTTTATGCTGGTGGGCGGTGCTCTTGGCTTGCTCAGTATTCTTTTGGCTGGGTGGCCATTGCACGCGCAGTTTTTGCACAGCCTCGGTGCCGTATCGGATACGGGCTATCTTATCGCGATCAACATCTCGCTTAAGCCTGCGTTGCTGGCTGTGGGTTCGGTGCTGGGTTTTTTGCCGATGCCCGATCCGGACCTAAGCCAGATTGTGTACACACGATCCGTTCCTGTCTGGCTTGCTCCGTCGTTGTTGGTGGCGGCTTTGGGTCTGATCATCGCCTTTTCGCGGCTTTTGTCACGCCAGGGCAGCGCCCGCCTATACGGTCTGGGCGCAATTGTTCTTAGCGTTATTGTCGCGTTGTTCGGCCCGCTTGGCTGGCACCACTACTACGTTCTTCCCATGCTGCTCCTTCCGGGACTGTTGACTGACAGGGCCGCGCGGTATGTTCTTGCCGTGATATTTCTGTCGTCACTGACACCGGTATTTGGATACATTGGCATCTTGCCGTGGCCCATTGCTGTCTACACGTGGTGGATGTGCGCCGCATGGCTTGCGTTGCTGGTTGTTGTCTACCGTTTGGCGCGTTCTTCTCAATAGGGCCCCCCTCGGCCCTTGCGCCCAGAGCCGTCTTGACTATAACCCCGTTCAATTTGCGCATAGGGGGCCAAGACGATGCCAAAAAGAACCGATATCAAATCGATCATGATTATCGGAGCGGGGCCCATCGTCATTGGTCAGGCTTGCGAGTTCGATTACTCAGGCGCTCAGGCCTGCAAGGCTCTTCGAGAGGAAGGCTACCGGGTCATTCTGGTCAACTCGAACCCTGCTACGATCATGACTGATCCGGGGATGGCAGATGCGACCTATATCGAACCAATCACCCCCGAAATTGTCGCCAAGATCATAGAAAAAGAACGCCCCGACGCGCTTTTGCCGACGATGGGCGGGCAGACGGGTCTCAACACGTCTCTGGCGCTCGCCGACATGGGTGTTTTGGACAAGTTTAACGTTGAACTAATTGGCGCTAACCGGCAAGCCATTGAAATGGCAGAAGATCGTAAACTGTTTCGTGAGGCGATGGACCGGATCGGAATGGAAAACCCCAAGGCCACGATCATTGCCGCACCGAAACTTGCCAACGGCAAATACGATATCAATGCAGGTGTAGCCGAGGCCATAGCGGCCATCGAATATGTCGGCTTGCCCGCGATCATCCGCCCCGCATTCACTCTTGGGGGCACCGGCGGCGGTGTCGCTTATAACCGCGATGAGTATGAGGCGATCTGCCGCTCCGGTCTGGATGCCTCACCCATGGCGCAGATCCTTGTCGATGAAAGCCTGCTTGGCTGGAAAGAATACGAGATGGAGGTGGTGCGCGACCGCGCCGACAACGCCATCATCGTCTGCGCCATCGAGAACGTCGATCCGATGGGTGTGCATACCGGCGATTCGATCACGGTCGCGCCAGCGCTGACGCTGACGGACAAAGAATATCAGATCATGCGCAACGGTTCGATCGCCGTGCTGCGCGAGATTGGGGTTGAGACCGGCGGCTCGAACGTGCAGTGGGCGATCAACCCGGCCGACGGGCGCATGGTGGTGATCGAGATGAACCCGCGTGTGTCGCGGTCATCGGCGCTGGCCTCTAAGGCCACCGGTTTTCCCATCGCCAAGATCGCAGCAAAGCTTGCGGTTGGCTACACGCTTGACGAGTTGGACAACGACATCACCGGCGTCACGCCGGCTTCGTTCGAGCCGACGATTGACTATGTCGTCACCAAGATCCCGCGCTTTGCGTTTGAGAAATTCCCCGGCTCCAAGGCTGAACTGACCACTGCGATGAAATCGGTGGGTGAGGTTATGGCCATCGGCCGCACATTTCATGAGTCGATGCAAAAAGCTCTGGCCAGCATGGAAACTGGCCTGACCGGCTTTGATGAGATTGCCATTGAGGGCGCGCCCGACAAGGCGGCGGTGATCAAGGCCATATCGCTTCAAACCCCAGACCGCATCCGTCTGATTGCACAGGCCATGCGGCACGGGCTGAGTGATAAAGACATTCAGCATACCACAGCGTTCGACCCGTGGTTTCTTGCCCGCATTCGCGAGATCATCGATGTTGAGGCCCAGATCCGTCATGACGGTTTGCCCGTATCCGCTGAAGGCTTGCGCAAACTCAAGATGATGGGCTTCACTGATGCGCGGTTGGCTATTCTGACCGGCCGGGATGAGGCACAGGTACGCCGCGCGCGTCAACGTCTTGGCGTGACGGCTGTCTTCAAACGCATCGACACCTGTGGCGCAGAGTTTGAAGCGCAGACACCCTATATGTATTCCACCTATGAGGCCCCTGCGATGGGCGATGTGGAATGCGAAGCACGCCCCACGGATGCCAAGAAAGTTGTCATTCTTGGCGGTGGTCCGAACCGTATTGGTCAAGGGATTGAGTTTGATTATTGCTGCGTCCACGCCTGCTATGCGCTGACGGATGCGGGGTATGAGACGATTATGATCAATTGTAACCCGGAAACCGTCTCAACAGATTACGACACGTCCGACCGGCTGTATTTTGAACCGCTGACGCTTGAACATGTCCTCGAAATTCTGCGGCTGGAACAGGAAAACGGCACCCTGCACGGCGTCATCGTCCAGTTTGGCGGCCAAACGCCGCTGAAACTTGCGCAGGCGTTGAAAGACGAAGGCATCCCCATTCTTGGCACCACGCCTGACGCCATCGACCTTGCCGAGGACCGCGAGCGGTTCCAGCAACTTCTGAACCGCCTTGGATTGAAGCAACCCGTCAACGGCATCGCATCATCCGATGCAGAAGCGATTGAGATTGCGGAGCGCGTTGGCTTTCCGCTGGTCATTCGCCCGTCCTATGTGCTGGGAGGGCGCGCAATGGAGATTGTGCGCGATATGGACCAGCTGCGCCGCTACATCACCAATGCGGTGACCGTATCGGGCGATAGCCCGGTCCTGCTCGACAGCTACCTTTCAGGCGCGATTGAGGTTGATGTGGATGCGCTGTCCGACGGCACCACGGTTCATGTCGCAGGCATCATGGAGCATATCGAAGAAGCAGGCGTGCATTCGGGGGACAGTGCTTGCTGTCTGCCGCCCCATAGCCTGACAGATGAAACCGTGGAAGAGCTGAAAAAGCAGACGGTTGCCATGGCGTTGGCTCTCGAAGTCAAAGGTTTGATGAACGTTCAGTTCGCGATCAAAGATGGCACGATCTATGTGTTGGAGGTCAACCCACGCGCCTCGCGCACTGTGCCTTTCGTCGCCAAGGCGACCGATAGTGCCATCGCCTCTATCGCGGCCCGTCTGATGGCAGGTGAGCCGATGTCGAACTTCCCGCTGCGTGCGCCCTATGCGGCAGGTGTGGGCCCCGATACAGACTTGCCCTATGCAGACCCACTGACGCTTGCCGATCCGATCACGCCTTGGTTTTCAGTCAAGGAAGCTGTGATGCCCTTCGCCCGCTTCCCCGGCGTCGATACGATCCTTGGTCCTGAAATGCGCTCAACGGGTGAGGTTATGGGCTGGGACCGCACCTTTGCACTGGCGTTTTTGAAGGCGCAGATGGGGGCAGGGACAATGCTGCCTGTTACGGGCACGGTGTTTATTTCAATCAAGGACATGGACAAAACACCCGAGATGGCCGCCGCGGCCCGCGATCTGGTCACGATGGGATTCACGCTGCTCGCCACACGCGGCACCGCGGCCTTCCTTGCGAAACATGGCGTTGCGTCCGAAACCACCAACAAGGTTTATGAAGGGCGGCAAGAGGGCAAGCTGCACATTGTTGACCGGCTGAAAAATGGTGAAATCGCGCTTCTCTTCAACTCGACCGAGGGCACTCAGGCCGTTGAAGACAGCCGCAGCATCCGCGCCGTGGCGCTATATGACAAGATCCCCTATTTCACCACCGCCGCCGCTAGTATGGCCGCAGTTGCCGCAATGAAGGCACGAGGCGAGGGGATTGGGGTCAGGACGCTGCAGGGCTAGGTCAGTCATTCATCTAGCCCACCCCGACCGGTTGTCGGGTCAAGAAATTCCTTAGTCCGCTTC
The DNA here is from genome assembly GCA_049646285.1 of Albidovulum sp. GTDB lineage: Bacteria > Pseudomonadota > Alphaproteobacteria > Rhodobacterales > Rhodobacteraceae > Albidovulum. The sequence goes on from JBARVN010000012.1 coordinate 23,912, forward strand.
GGCTAGGTGTCGCCAACGCCCCCGCGAAGGCTCGCCAGCACCTCGGCTGCTGCCCGCGCCGGCTCCGCTCGGCCCGCTTCGACGTCTCGGCCCAGCGATTCCATGTGGGCTTTGACGTCAGGATCGGCGCTTAGGCGGGCCAAAAGGCCTTGCTTTACCTCTTCTTCAAACCAATGCCGGGCCTGAGCGGCGCGGCGTGTGGTGAAATGACCAGTTTCCTGTCGCCATTCGGCCAATGCCTGCATTTCGGCCCAGGCCTGATCCAGTCCCACCGCCTCGGCGGCTGAAACGCACATCGCCTTGGGAAAGCCTTCGGGGTCTTGCGGGCGTTTGCGCAACAGCCGGAGTGCACCGGCGTAATCTGCACAAGTGCGCATCGCTGCCATTTTCAGATCACCATCGGCCTTGTTCACCAAGATGATATCGGCCATTTCCATGATGCCACGTTTGACGCCTTGCAATTCATCGCCGCCTGCAGGCGCCAGCAGCAGCACGAAAAGATCAGCCATCTCTGCCACGACCGTTTCGGATTGGCCCACGCCGACTGTTTCGATCAGCACGACATCAAACCCGGCCGCCTCGCAAAGTGCCACGGCTTCGCGCGTACGCCGCGCGACGCCGCCCAGTTCGGTCTGCGACGGTGATGGCCGGATAAACGCCATCGGATCGCGCGCCAGCCGGTCCATGCGGGTTTTATCGCCCAAAATCGAGCCGCCTGAGCGCGCCGAAGACGGGTCCACCGCAAGCACGGCGACCCGCAGCCCTTGTGCGGTCAGCAGTGTCCCAAACGCCTCGATAAAGCTCGACTTGCCCACGCCGGGCGTGCCCGAAAGACCCACGCGCAGAGCCTGACGGCTTTGGCCCAAAATTTCAAGCAACTGCGCCGCATCGGCGCGGTGATCCGCCCGCCTGCTTTCCACAAGTGTGATGGCCCGCGCCAGCGCCCGGCGGTCGCCCGCAGCAACATTGTTCGCAAGCTCGGTCAATTCCATGTTACGCAAATGGCGGCCTTTCGCTGATCCAACGGGGTTGTGAGTTGACCTCGCTGGAGTTTTCTTGCCTCTTCCTGAGCGCCCATGTCCACCCCCGGACGCAAAAAGAGCAATGAGTATCATGACGATTTTTTCCGGTTTCCTTGGTCCCGTGGCCCTGATCGCCGCTTTCGCCGCCCCGACAGCCCGCGCAGACCAGCAAGACAGCGCCAGCTTTGATCTTGTGCTGAGAGGTATTCGGGCGGGCACTCTGTCGGTATCGGGTGTGCAAACCGGCACCGAATATTCGGCCACAGGCGTGTTGAAATCCGGTGGATTGGTCGCCTTGGTGCGAAAGGTTCGCTACGATGCGCGCGTTAAGGGGACCTATAAGAACGGCCGTTTTACGCCCACACGTTATGATGAGGATGCCGATACCGGCTCTCGTCAGTCCCAATCGGTTATGGAATACAAATCAGGCGTGCCGCAGGTAAAGGTGATTTCCCCGCCCAAGCCCGCACGCCCCGGCGATGTCGCGCCGCACACCCAAGGAGGCACAGTCGATCCGTTGACGGCGCTTTACGCAGCCCTGCGCGATGTTCCCAAAGATGAGGCCTGTAAGCTGGCCGTTTATATGTTTGACGGGCGAAGACGCAGCCAGGTTGTTCTAAAATCGCCAAAGCCTTTAATCGATGGCGGCGTGTCTTGTTCTGGAGAATACCGGCGGCTTGAAGGCTTCTCAGAAAAGGAAATGGCAGAAAAACAACGGTTTCCGTTCGTGATGACACTGGCTCCCACCGACGGCGACATGATGCAGGTCACCGAGATTTCGATGGATACGCTCTATGGCAAAGGCCGTCTGAAACGGCGATAAGCCCAATGTGAGCGATCATTTACCGATAGATGCGGCCCTTCCGGGCCTGATTGACGCCCTTCGCGGGCAGGGCAGGGCTGTGCTGCAGGCTCCTCCCGGTGCCGGCAAAACCACGCGTGTGCCGCTTGCGATCCTTAATGCGGGGTTCGGCACCGGACGCATCCTTATGCTCGAACCCCGCCGCCTTGCCGCCCGCGCCGCGGCTGAACGGATGGCCGAAACCCTGGGTGAACCGATTGGCCAAACCGTGGGCTACCGGATCCGGGGCGAGGCAAAGGTCTCAAAATCAACGATGATCGAAGTGGTGACCGAAGGCATTCTCACGCGGATGTTGCAATCGGACCCGGAATTGCCCGGCATCGGCTGTGTCATCTTCGACGAATTCCACGAACGCTCACTCAACGCCGACCTCGGGCTGGCGCTGACATGGGAGGCACGCCAGACGCTTCGCCCTGATCTGGGTATTGTGGTGATGTCCGCCACGCTCGATGCCGAACCGGTGGCGGCGATGCTGGACGCAGCCCCTGTGATCACATCAAAGGGCCGTGCCTATCCGGTTGACACCCGCTGGTTGTCACGCCCCCTTGACCGCACGATGCGTTTTGAAGCCGCTGTGGCCGGATTGGTGGCAGAGGCAGTCGATGCGTCCGAAGGGGGCATCTTAGTTTTTTTGCCCGGTGAAGGTGAAATTCGTCGGGTGGAAGGCCTTCTTAAGAACCGCCTGCCCGCTGATTGCACCATCCGGCCACTTTTTGGCGCCATGGACTTTTCCGCCCAACGAGCCGCCATTGCGCCAATGGCCAAAGGTCGCAAGATCGTGCTGGCCACTGCCATTGCCGAAACCTCGCTGACTATCGAAGATATCCGGGTCGTTGTCGACGCGGGCCGGTCGCGCCGCGCGCGGTTTGATCCGGCCTCCGGCATGGCGCGGCTGGTCACTGAGCGTGTGACAAAGGCCGAAGCTGAACAACGCCGCGGCCGTGCTGGTCGTGTGGCCGAGGGGCTGTGTTTCCGCATGTGGACCAAAGGGGAAGAGGGCGGGCTTGCCCCCTTTCCGCCGCCTGAAATGGCGGCGTCGGATCTTACCGGTCTGGCGCTTGAACTTGCGCTATGGGGCAGCAGCGGCGACGATCTTGCCTTTCTCACCATGCCCCCAGCCGCTGCGATGGCCGAGGCGCGCAGCCTGCTGCATGATCTTGGTGCGTTGGACGACAAGGGGCGCATCACCGCGCATGGGCGTGCCCTTGCAGCGCTGCCGCTGCACCCCCGGTTGGGCCACATGCTGGCCACCGCCGGGCCAGATGCCGCACCGCTTGCAGCCTTGCTGGCCGAACGCGACCCTCTGCGCGGAGCACCGACCGATCTGACCCTGCGCCTCGCGGCGATCCGTGACCTTAGGCGCTATGAGGCGGATCATCCTTACCCTGCCCATCGCGGTACAGTTGAGCGTATCCGGACAGAGGCGAAACGCCTTGCGCGTCTGGTGCGCCCGGTCCGCGACACCTATGCGCCCGAAGAGATGGCCGCACTCGCCTATCCCGACCGCATCGGGTTGCGCCGCAAGGGCGATGCGCCACGCTTTGTGCTGTCAGGTGGCAAGGGGGCGGTGATTGATGACATGGACCCGCTGGCCAAGTCCCGCCTGCTGGTGGCGACTGATCTGGACGGTGATCCGCGTGAAGCCAAACTGCGACAAGGTATCGCGATCAGTGAGGCCGCGTTGCACCGTCTCTTTGCTGGCCGTATCTGCTGGCATGAGATCGCCGAATGGTCGCGTCGCGACGGCCGCGTTTTGACACGGCAACAAGAACGGTTCGGGGCGCTGGTGCTTGATGACCGGCACTGGGCCGATGCCTCGCCCGACGTGCTGGCCCTGGCGGCGTTGGACGGTGTTCGCCAGCTGGGCCTGCCATGGTCCGATCCTGCCAGACGCTTTCGCGCACGGGTTGAACTGCTGCGACACGAAGGCGCAGATCTGCCGGATTTCACGGATGTCGGGCTGATGGCAACTGCCGAACTGTGGCTGCTGCCGCATCTGGGTCGGCGCAAAACCGAAGCTGAGCTGCGCGGAATGGACCTGACCGAAGCGCTGAAATCCGCGCTCGACTGGGATCAGCAGCAACTGGTCAACCGACTGGCGCCTGCACATTTCGAAACACCGCTTGGGCGCCGGGTGCCGATTGACTATGAGGGCGATCACCCCGGTATATCCCTGCGTTTGCAAGAAATGTTCGGTGTCACCAACCACCCGACAGTAGGCCCCAAACGGCTGCCATTGCGCATCACGCTTTTGTCCCCGCGGCAAAAACCGGTGCAGGTCACGCTTGATCTGCCGGGCTTTTGGGCCAATTCCTATGCGGACGTGCGCAAAGACATGCGTGGGCAGTATCCAAAGCACCCTTGGCCTGAAGACCCAACCGAGGCTGAACCCACATTGCGGGCAAAGCCACGGGCGCGCTGATCTGCGCGAATTTGCCACTTGTCGGTGTAACGTCTACTGTCTAAGGGAGCGCATGCATCTATATCTGCCCATCGCTGAGATTTCGGTTAACAGCTTTTTGTTGTTTGCTGTTGGCGGGTTGGTCGGAGTGCTTTCGGGTATGTTTGGCGTCGGTGGTGGGTTTTTGATCACGCCACTGCTGTTTTTTATCGGTATTCCACCTGCCGTCGCCGTGGCAACCTCGGCCAATCAGATCGTCGCCTCATCGGTTTCGGCGATCCTTGTGCATCTCAGGCGCAAGACGGTGGATATCCGCATGGGGACGGTATTGCTGGCAGGCGGGCTACTGGGCTCTGGTCTGGGTATCGGAGTTTTTAACTATCTCAAGGCGTTGGGTCAGGTCGATCTGTTGGTCAAGATCTTTTACGTGGTGTTTTTGGGCACCATTGGGGCGCTGATGTTTTTTGAAAGCCTGCGCGCGCTCCGGAAGTTGAAGCAACCGGGACGTCCCGTGGTTAAGAGACACACGCATGGCTGGGCCACGGCGCTGCCGTTCAAAATGAAGTTCCGTACATCAGGACTGTATATTTCGGTGATCCCGCCTTTGGCAGTGGGCGTGTGTGTGGGATTCTTGGGCGCAATCATGGGCGTGGGGGGCGGGTTCATTATGGTGCCCGCGATGATCTACCTTCTGAACATGCCGACCAAGGTTGTCGTGGGCACGTCGCTTTTTCAGATTATTTTTGTATCAGCCTTCACCGCGATGATGCACGCCGTGACCAACCACACTGTCGATATGGTGCTTGCCGTGATCTTGCTGGTCGGCGGCGTCATCGGGGCGCAGTTCGGGGCGATGATCGGGCTAAAACTGAAAGCAGAACAGCTTCGGATTTTGCTGTCGATCCTCGTTTTGGGTGTGTGCTTCAAGATCGGGCTTGATCTGATCTTGTTGCCGCCAGACCTATATTCGCTGGCATGGGCGGGCGGGTTGTAGCCTGCGCTTACATTGGATCTGATGCGCATTTAGGCCCGCGCGTTTACACGGGCAATCAGCTGCGGGCGCGACATTGGGTAAGGCGGGTTTAAATCCGCCTTACCCATGGTTCAAAGCGATCAGGCCGTCGCTTTTGCAAGAGCCTGATCAAGATCCCCGATAATATCTTCCGCATTTTCGATGCCGATTGAGACGCGTACCACGTTGGGCTCGGCACCGGCCGCCTTTTGCTGTTCTTCGTTCAACTGGCGGTGCGTGGTGGAGGCTGAGTGAATGATCAGCGACCTTGTGTCCCCAAGGTTCGCCACATGTGAAAACAGCTCCAGGCTGTCAACCAGTTTCACGCAAGCCGCATAGCCGCCCTTTACCGCGAAGGTAAACAACGCGCCGGCCCCTTTGGGGTAAAGTGCTGCAGTGCGCTTGGCGTAGGGTGATGATGGCAGGCCCGCATAGGTGACATAATCAACCCTCGGGTCAGCCTCCAGCCAGGCGGCGACCTTTATGGCATTGGACACATGCCGGTCCATGCGCAGCGAAAGCGTTTCTATGCCCATCAGAGTATAGTGCGCGGCTTGGGGGTTCATCGTCATGCCCAGATCACGAAGGCCGATGGCGATGGAATGGAAGGTGAAGGCCAGAGGTCCGAAAGTCTCGGCAAAAACAAGCCCGTGATAGGCGGGCTCTGGTGCCGACATTGACGGGAACTTGTCAGACGCTTTCCAGTCAAACTTGCCCGAATCCACCACGCAGCCGCCGGTGACGGTGCCATTGCCGGTCAGGTACTTCGTCGTCGAATGAACGACCAGCGTCGCCCCCATTTCAATGGGCCGACAAAGGTATGGTGTGGCCGAAGTGTTGTCGACGATCAGCGGCACGCCGGCCTTATCGGCAATTGCAGCCACCGCCGGAATATCTGTCACATAGCCGCCGGGGTTTGAGATGGATTCGCAAAATACCGCACGCGTGTTGTCGTCGATTGCTGCTGCCAAGGCATCCGTATCGTCGAAATCAACGAATTTGGCAGACCAGCCGAAGCGCTTGATCGTTTGGGAAAACTGGGTGACCGTGCCGCCGTAAAGACGGGTTGATGCAATGACGTTGCAGCCGGGTTGCATCAGCGGGAAAAGCGCCATGATCTGCGCGGCATGCCCGGATGAACAACAAACCCCGCCAACACCGCCTTCAAGCGTCGCAATCCGTTCGCCTAGTGCAGCCACTGTGGGGTTGGTCAGACGCGAATATATGTAACCCACTTCTTGCAGGTTAAAAAGGGCGGCGGCGTGATCTGCGTCGCGAAAGACATATGCAGTTGTCTGGTAGATCGGCACCTGGCGCGCCCCGGTTGCCGGATCTGGCCGGGCGCCTGCGTGCACTTGCAAAGTGTCAAAGCCGTACGAATTGGTCATTGTGGTCTCCCGTTAACTGGCTGGCGGAGACGTTACGGCAAGCTTCGGCGCGGTACAACAGGCGGAAACCCTTTTGGAAAGCGTTCTTTGACCGGGCATGAGTCCGCCTCATCGCACCGCTGACCTATCGCATCCAAAGGCCTTCCCGCTTGATGGTGTTGCGTATCGCTTGTTCGCGCTTTGGAAGGTTTTGTCGGTCAAACAACGCCCGGATTTTATGGCCTTTTTTCTGGTAGACCAGTTTTTTCAGCGGTTCATAGTCCTTAAGCACTTTCTTAACCTGATTGGGCGCAATCACATCTTCCAGCATCGCAACCACAGCATCGCTTTCACGCGCGTATAGCAACGGCAAAAGGCGATAGTGACAGCTTATGTCACCGTCCAGCCCTGACAATCCGGGGCCGGGTCGTCCGCCGCCCAACCCGTGCACGGTCAAAGGCAGGGCGATCTGATCGAGCCATGGGTCGAGCGATTGGCAAACAAGCTCTTCTGGTGCGTCATCTCGGATCGATAGTGCCGTCTCCAAGAAACGTTGGCCAAACACTTGTGGGCAGCGATAAAAGAACCAACCTGCGTTGAAATAAAGATATCGCTGCCAATATTCATCGGGCTGCGACAGGTCGAGCGAGCTTTGAAACTCAAGACCGAATTTGTCATAAAGCGATTTCCAGATGTCCACGTATCCTGGGCCATAAAGTTCGATCTGCGGCCAGGTGCCTTCGCGCCGCATCGATGCCGAAGGCTGGTTGAAATCAAAGTGAACAGACGAAAGCGGTCCGGTGAACAATGTGTCGGTGTCGAAGAACACAAAAGGTTCACCTGCCGGCAAACACGCCAAGCCTTCAATCTTATTGCCGTAGGGATAGGTTTTTCCGAAATGCGCCGCCTCGAATGGCACAACCTCAGCCCCGAACCCGTCAAGAAGTGCTCGGATCTGTGTGGGCAGACGCGGATCGCCGGTCCAGAGCAGCCCGGGCTGCGGTTCGCCGACAATCAACCGCCCGGAAAAATCAGGGTTAGACGCGCGAAAAGAGGCGGCGAACAGCACCGCCTCATAGCCCAGACGCCCCGCCTGGCCCACGCAAAACACGTTGAAAACCTGATCCAGCCCCATATCCGTTAGCCCGCCCTGACGTCGGCACGGGTTGGCCCCGGCGCACGTTCATGGCCCCACTATAAGTATGACAACGGGATTGGGGAAGTCAGGCCTGCCGGTTTGGCGCGCGACAAGTGCGAACCACGCGCCCAACAAACCAAACGTCAGTGCGGTGCCGCCATAGATTGCGCGATTTCCAGAAAGGCACTGACAAGCTTCCCGCCGCGCCGCTGGCGCAGACAAATCAAAGTTTCTTCCATCATCATCTGCTCTTCGTTTTCGAGCGGAATTCTGACCAAGCGCGGGTCGCCGCCGAATTCAGCCACAGACACGACGCCCACACCAACGCCCGAGGCCACAATTTCAC
>JBARVN010000013.1:0-1538 GCA_049646285.1 Albidovulum sp.
GGGACAAAACCTGAATGACCATCCTGATTTCGTGCTGAAGTATAAATGCAAACAGCCCGTTTCTTTCTGGCCCAAGACAAAACCACTGGCCAAGCTTGCAGCAGGAATTCAATGGATCACGACACGCGGCGGCATCGTGGCATCCAATCTGTTCGAAGGCTTGGGGTGCGTCCGTTCCGGACCCGGCGTAGAATATCCCGACCTGCAACTCATCATTTCGCCGATCGCGGTGGATGACGCGACGTGGCAACCGCTACAGGAACACGCCTTTCAAATTCATGTTGGGCTGATGCGCGCGCACAGCCGTGGCAGCATTGAGCTGCGCTCGTCTGACCCGAGTGATCCTCCGCGCATCTTGGTAAACTATCTAAAGGACGCTCGCGACCGCGAACTGATGCGCAAAGGCATCCGGTTGGTCCGGGACCTTGTCGAACAGCCTGCGTTTTCCGACCTCAAAGGAGATGAGATTTTTCCGGGCAATAACGTACGCTCGAACGAAGACCTCGATCAGGTCCTGAATACGCACACAACGACACAATGGCACCTGTCTTGCACTGCCCGGATGGGCGCCGCGACTGACAAGGGCGCTGTGGTCGACGCCAGCGGACGGGTCCACGGTCTATCTGGTCTGCGGGTCGTCGATGCATCGATCATGCCGTTTGTCACCAACGGAAACACAAACGCCCCCACCATCATGCTGGCCGAAAAACTGAGCGATGACATTCTGGGCCGCGCGCCCTTGTCCCGAATTGAATCAGATGTTTGGCACAACACCGACTATGAAACCTGCCAGCGATGACTGGTGCGCGAATGACAAGGGCGCGATGAAATGATAATCGCGCAGGGTGTTGATCCATTGCGCGCCGTGCTTGGCGTTTTTCCACGTTGGCATCCGGTCATATGAACCTGCTGCGCGATTTCCTGAAAGCTGGGTATCTCACGAGTGGCGTTGAAGCGGGGGTTCAAACCCGCCTTGGCCATCCGGCGATACTCCAGCGCCCGATCCCGCGCTTGGTTCAGCGTGACCACATCAGCGCCGCCCAACCCAAAGTCAGTGCGCAGCGGTGCGCCTTTTAGGTTACGCTGGCCTTTTACCACCACCCGCACGATCCAGCGCCGCGCGCCGGATGGATCAACGACCAGATATAACCCGCCGCCATCACCGTGCCGCCCAGCGCCTAAATTATCCACCAGCTTCTTGGTCAGCTTACCTGTCATGGCCATAGCTCATACCACATTCCATACCACCCAAGAAAAGCATACGGACACAATCGAAAGAAATTCAGCACAATTAAAAACGGCAGTAAACCCCAATTAAATAAAGCAAAAAGGCCGCCAAAGGCGACCCGCTCAAATCAACAAAAAGGATAAGGTGGCGGAAGCGGTGGGATTCGAACCCACGGTACGGTTCCCCGTACGCTAGTTTTCAAGACTAGAGCCTTAAACCACTCGGCCACACTTCCATACCAATTCAGAGCGAATACCGACGCCTGACTCACGGGCGATATCTTGCCCGATGCAGCCATTCGCAGACCGTT
>JBARVN010000014.1:0-33778 GCA_049646285.1 Albidovulum sp.
ATCTATAGCGTTTCGAGTTTACACTGCATCAGAATTCGAACTTATTTTCTTCGAATTCTGATGCATGGCATTTCAACTGAAACTCGACACGCTTCAAAGCGCCCGCCAGCCGATATCACGACGGCAAAACCCGTCCGGCCAGTCAATCTGATCCACCATCTTATAGGCCGATGTGCGCGCTTCGGCCAACGCGTCGCCCCGCGCTGTCACGTTCAGGACCCGCCCGCCCGTGGCGACAATCACACCGTCCCGTTCTGCTGTGCCCGCGTGAAACACCATCTGCGAAGATGTTTCCGGCAGCTCTTCCAGCCCGCCGATCACGCTTCCCTTCTTATAGGTGCCGGGATAGCCATCAGCGGCCATCACCACCGTCAGGGCATGATCGTCTGCCCAGTTCACCGCGACCCCGCCCAGACGCCCCTCAGCACAGGCATGGATCAGATCAAAGGCCTGTGCGCCGAGGCGCATCATCAGGACCTGACATTCCGGATCCCCGAAGCGGACGTTATATTCCACCAGCCGGGCCTGCCCGTCCTTGATCATGAAGCCTGCATAAAGCACGCCCTGAAACGGGGTGCCGCGACGGGCCATTTCAGCCACGGTGGGGCGGATGATCTCGGCCATCGCGCGGTCCAGCACCGCGTCTGAGAGGACCGGAGCGGGGGAATAGGCCCCCATGCCGCCGGTATTGGGGCCGGTGTCGCCGTCGCCCACGCGTTTATGGTCCTGCGCGGTGCCAACAGGCAGCACATCGGTGCCATCACACAGCACGAACAGCGAGGCTTCTTCGCCCTCCATGAACTCCTCGATCACCACTTCGGCCCCCGCCGCGCCCATTGATCCGCCAAACATGTCGGCAACGGCCTCCAACGCCTCGGCCTCAGTCATTGCCACCACAACGCCTTTGCCTGCGGCCAAACCATCGGCTTTCACCACGATAGGGGTGCCCTGGGCGCGAATGTAATCGGCGGCTGCGGCGGCATCGGTAAAGCGGGCATAGCCTGCAGTGGGGGCACCGGAGGCATCGCAGATCTCTTTGGTGAAGGCCTTCGACGCTTCTAGCCGGGCCGCTGCCGCCGAGGGGCCAAAGGTCAGGATCCCGGCCGCGCGCAGCGCATCGGCCACACCGGCGGCCAGCGGCGCTTCAGGGCCGACGATGACAAAATCAATGGCGTTTTCTTCGGCAAAGACCACAACCGCAGACCCGTCCATGATGTCCAGATCCGCACAGTCCGCCAGCATCGCGATGCCGGCGTTTCCCGGGGCCACGATCAGCTTGTCACATTTGGGGTTTTGCTTGACTGCCCAGGCCAGCGCATGTTCGCGCCCGCCGCCGCCCAGAATGAGAATATTCATCACCGTCCCCGCTTGGCCTTCTGTCAGCCGCGTTCTAAAGTCGGGGGACAAAGGATACAAGCGACCCATGGACATCTTTGAAGACAACGCCCCCGGAGCCAATGCCCACGAATTCACGGTCTCGGAAATATCCGGCGCCGTAAAGCGGATGATCGAGGGCGAATTCGGGCATGTGCGCGTGCGCGGCGAAATCGGACGCGTCTCGCGCCCCGGTTCGGGGCATATCTACTTTGACCTGAAAGATGACCGTTCGGTGATTGCAGCGGTCAGCTGGAAAGGGCAGGCGGCAAAGCTGTCGGTCAAGCCAGAAGAGGGAATGGAGGTTATCGCCACCGGGCGGCTGACAACCTTTCCGGGCCAGTCGAAATACCAGCTGATCGTCGAAGAGATCGCGCCCGCAGGCATGGGCGCGCTGATGATGATGCTGGAAAAGCGCAAGGCCGCGCTTAGCGCAGAAGGGTTGTTTGCGCCGGAACGCAAGAAGCCCATTCCCTATTTGCCCGGCGTGATCGGCGTTGTCACCTCACCTTCGGGCGCTGTGATCCGCGACATCTTGCACCGCTTGCGCGACCGCTTTCCCCGCCATGTGCTGATCTGGCCGGTGGCGGTGCAGGGCGAAAAATGCGCGCCGGACGTCGCGGCGGCAATCCGGGGCTTTAATGCGCTGCCCATCGGTGGGGCGATCCCTCGCCCGGATCTTTTGATCGTCGCCCGGGGTGGCGGGTCGCTGGAGGATCTTTGGGGGTTTAACGAAGAAATCGTGGTGCGGGCGGCAGCCGAAAGCACTATTCCGCTGATATCCGCCGTGGGCCATGAAACCGATACTACGTTGATTGACCATGCCTCTGACCGGCGCGCACCGACACCGACGGCAGCGGCTGAGATGGCGGTGCCGGTGCGGATGGATTTGTTGGCATGGACCGGTGAGCAGGGCGCGCGGCTGACGCGGGCGATCAGCCACCGGGCCGAGACGCGCCGACAGCGGCTGACGGATCTGGCACGCGCGCTGGGGCGGCCCGAAACATTGCTGGACCCGGCGCGCCAGCGCTTTGATCTGTGGTCTGACCGGCTTGGCCCGGCTTTGGGGTCGGCTGCCATCCGCAAGCGGGCAGAGTTCAACGGTGTAGCGGGCCGGGTGCATCCGGGGCTGCTCAGCCGTTTGATTGAGACAGAGCGTCGCAGGCTTGAGGATAGGGCGCAGCGCCTGACCCCGGCGCTGACGCGGCTGTCGCGCGATGCGCTGCGCGACAATGCCCGGCGTCGGGCGGATCTTGATCAGCTTGGCACGCGCCTTGCAGCGGCGCAAAGCGCCCGGTTGACCGGGCTAACTGACCGGTTGACCAGCCTGGAACGCATGCGCCAGACCTTGGGCTACGGTGAGACGCTGCGACGCGGCTACGCGGTGATCAGAGGCGAGGGTGCGGTGCTGACACGGCAGGCGGATGCGATTGCTGCCGCAGCACTTGAGATCGAGTTTCATGATGGGCGTGTTGAGGTGCAAACCGGCACACACCCAAAACCGCGCAAAGGCCGGGCCGGGCCCGCCCCGGATCAAGGAACGCTGTTTTGACGACGGGAAAGACGGCGGGGGGCCGATCTGGCGGTTACACGCCCAGATTGGGGCCTAGGCACGCCATCGGTTCCGGGCTTTGTTCGACTGCGATCAGCGGCAGGCTGCTTGCATCCCCACGAAACCGCGCCAACAACCCGGCGTCCGAGGCAAAGAACGCCCAGCATTGCGGTTCGGGGCTGTCATCATAGACAAAACAGATATCGCCTGCGTCTTCGTACCATATCCCCTTGCGGCAGTCGTCGCCGAGAAAGGCCCAGATCACATTGCGGCCCGGCAAATACTGCTCCACCCCATAGGCTTGGCCGCCAGAGTTGTAGTAAAGCGTGCGCCCGACTGTCGCCGCCTCAAACTCAGCCGCGCTAAGCGGCCCGTTGGGTTCCGCCGCCCCAAGAAGCGTGGGTGCCAACAAACAGGCAATGAAAATGGATCGGATGCGCATGGCTGAAAGCCCCTGAACTGTCTGCTTTGCATCATCTCTATGCCAGAGACGGGCACCGCGCACCAGTGTTCAGAGCTGCCACTGCGCCTTCAACGCGGCCAGCCGCCGGTCCATGACCCGGTGCCAAAGCCGGGGCACAAGCGCGATAGTGGCCATGACAGGCAGCGAAAACGGCAAAAGCGGCGCTCCTCGGCCCGTCGCCAACTGCAATGCCGGAAAGGGCCGGGCCGGATGGGCGTGGTGGTCGGCGTGGCGAGGCGCGTTCAGCATCAGTAGGGCCGAAACAGGATGCGGCGCATCCCAACTGTGGGCAGCCCCCGCAGGCTCCAATCCACCGGTTTCAGTTTCGCGGCGCAAAAGCCCGTAATGCTGCACGTAGTCGGAAAGCAGAAGTTGCAATTGCGCGTGGGCACAAAGCAGCAAGTAGGCCAGCACCCCATCAATTCCAAACAGGTAGCCAACTGCGAAAACCCATAGCACCGCACCGCCAACATAAATCCAATAGGGATTGAAATTCCGCAGGCCTGCAGCCGTACGCCGGCCTTGCAAATTGCATTCCATTTCATAGCCGGAAACGAAGGCACCGGGCCAGGCGCGCAGTGCAAAGGTATAGAAGCTTTCACCTTCTGCCGCAGTGTTTGGGTCATCCGGTGTGGCCACAAAACGGTGATGCACCAACCGATGCGCCGACGTGTGATGGCCAACCAGCAGTGAGGTAAAGATCCACGCGCCGGTCCAAAAGGGCCACCGGTCGGAGCGATGGATAAGCTCATGCGCGGTTGAATTCGCAACCTGCCCAAACCAAAGCCCGAATGCAAAAAAAGCAGCGATCCACGCGAAGAATCCCAGACCCGCGCCACCGGCCAGCACCCAGATTGCGAAGAAAAGCAGCAAGAAATGCACCCCTGCCAAAAGAATTGAAAGCCTGTCGCCGCGCATCTGTGCAGCGTCGGCATCGGTATCGGTAAGGGTTGTTTTGCTTTGAATAAGCACCTCGTCCGCGACGAACAATGCAAGTGTCGTCCACAACAACGCCAATATGCTCCATGCGCCGCCAAAAAATCCCACCAGTAAAAAGAATGGCAAAGGCGAGAGTGTGATCAGTAGGAAGGGCAGCAAAGGCCGCCAATCTTGCGGATCAAACCAGTTGCGCAGAGCAGGCGGCAAAAACCGCAGGCTTTGCGCGTTATGTGCCTCAGCCGGCGGCTCGACTTCAGGTGCGGCCTGATGTTCCTCGGCCGCCATAGCGCCAAGCACAGAGCTAATGGTCGCCTCATCCTCACCCGCTTGAGGGTGACTGACTGACTTCAGTGTGGATGCGCGTCGCGACCACGGCAGTTTGAACTTTGCTTTCATCTCGCCAAACTAGCGCAACCTTTGCGCAAAATCTTTGGGGAAATGCAGCGGTGCGGTCGGTTTTTTATGGTGCTATGCCGTAGCGTCATCCGCTTGGGGCGGATTGACCTGCGTCAGGATCGCACGGATTGGTAGAGTGACGCATGTGGAATGTGGACCGGGCCCATGGCGATACTTGGCTACTTGTTGGTTTTACTGGGGGGCGTATGCGCCGTTCTATACGCCATCAAGTATTGCTGGCGCGACCCGTCCCTGGCCAAGTCTTTGGCCAAGACCGGATCAACATTGGCACTGGCCGTTGCCGGGGGGGTACTTGGGGCCCCTGTGCTGATCTTTGTGGGCCTCGCCTTTGGCGCTCTTGGAGACTACGCCCTGTCGCGCCCGGGAGAGCGCGCTTTTTTGGCGGGTATGGCCGCCTTTGCGACGGGGCATCTGGCCTATGCGGCGGTCTTCTTGGTTCACGGCGGTGGGGATGTGCCCTTTGGTTCCGCTTTGGCCCTGCTCGCGCTCGCAATCTCAACCGAGTTTTGGTTGGCACCACGCACGGGCACGCTTCGGTGGCCAGTGCGCGGTTATGTGGTCGTGATTTCGTTGATGGGGTTTGCGGCCCTTACGCTTGATCCGTCTCAATACGGGGTGGCTTTGGCGGGCGCCGGGCTGTTTGTGCTTTCTGATCTGTTGCTTGCCACCGAGATATTCGTCGTGGCGGCATCCGGCCCGCGTCGGGTGCTGTCGCATCTGCTTTGGTGTGCCTATTGGGCCGGGCAAGGGCTGATCTTATGGGGGATGTTGCCCGATCAGACGGGCTAACCCTTCCATCGGCGTGTTGAATTGACTAGGTGAAGATCAGGGTCAATCAGCCGGGGCCGTCTATGTCGTTCTTCAAGAAACTAAAAGACAAGCTTTTCAAATCTTCCGCCAAGTTGGAGGAGGGTCTGGAAGCGATTGTCGCCGAGGCTCCCGAGCCGGATGAAGCTGGTCAACCGGCACCTTTTGAAGCCGAAGCGCAGGCGACCGGACCAGAGCCCTCGACGGAGCCTGAACCCGCACCAGAGGTTGATCCTGTACCTGCATCAGCGCCTGACCCTGCGCCCGAAGCCGACCCTGCGCCAGAGCCTGAACCAGTCCCGAAACCCGAACCTGTACCAGTGCCAAAGCCGGTCCGCGTGCCAGAACCAGAGCCTGCAGCACCAAAGCCCGAAACGACGCCAGTCGAAATCCCAGCGGCTGCGCCCGATATCCCAACGCCTGCGCCCGAGATCCCCGCGACCGCGCCGGTGGAAATTCCACCCGAGCCAGTTGCAATGCCGGAACCGGCACCCTTCGAGCTACCCGGTACCGAACCCCTAGCGCCTGACGATGAAGTCGTGGGGGTTTCCGCGGCCCCCGTGGCCGAGAAACCGGGCTTTCTGGGTCGAATTTTCAAGCGTCCGTCAGCGCCCGAAGCGCCCCGGCGCGTCCTTGATGACGCGATGGTGGAAAGCCTTGAAGAGCTGCTGATCCAATCCGATATGGGGGTGGATACCGCGTTGCGCGTCGCAGCAAATCTGGCCGAGGGCCGGATGGGCAAGAAATTGTCGGTCGAAGAGATCAAAACTCTTCTGGCCAATGAAATTGCCCGGATCATGGAGCCGGTGGCCAAGCCGATGCCACTTTATGCGACCAAGCCGCAAGTGGTGCTGGTGGTGGGCGTCAACGGGTCGGGCAAGACCACGACCATCGGTAAACTGGCCAGCCAGTTCCGTGCCGCAGGTAAATCGGTGGTGATTGCCGCAGGCGATACGTTCCGTGCGGCGGCCGTTGAACAGTTGCAGGTTTGGGGAGAGCGGGCTGGCGTGCCGGTGATGACGGCGCCCGAAGGCTCCGACCCCGCAAGCCTTGCCTTTGATGCGATGACCCGAGCCGAGGCAGATGGTGCGGATCTCTTGATGATCGACACCGCCGGACGGCTGCAAAACCGCGCCGATCTGATGGAAGAATTGGCCAAGATCGTGCGGGTTATCCGCAAGAAAGATCCGGACGCGCCGCACAATACCTTGCTGGTTTTGGACGCAACAACCGGGCAAAACGCGCTTTCACAGGTGGAAACCTTCCGCAAACTGGCGGATGTGTCGGGCCTTGTGATGACCAAACTGGACGGCACCGCCAAGGGCGGGGTCCTTGTGGCTCTGGCTGACAAATTCGGCCTGCCTATCCATGCGATCGGCGTCGGTGAAACAATTGAGGATCTGTCGCCCTTCGATCCGCAAGAGTTTGCCCGCGCCCTTGTCGGGCTGCGGGACTAGGGCCTTATGCATCTTGTCCACGCATCCTGGCCCAAGTCCTTTGGTGAACCAGAGCCGGTGTTTCTGGCGCGGCCCATTGCATGAGCGATTGGCTGATCTCTTTGGAAGGCACGGGCGCGGGGCGCACGCTGGCGATGTCGCTGGCGCTATTTGCGGCCTTCACGCATGCTCTGTTCGGTGCGCTTCAGAAGGGGCGGCATGATCCTTGGATCAGCCGGGCGGCGATTGACATTTCCTACTGCCTGATCGCAGCACCCTTTGCATTGTTTGTCGTACCGTGGCCCGAGCCGCATATGTGGGCGATCTTTGCAATCGCTGGTGTGATCCATGTCGGATACAAATACTCTCAGGCCATGACCTATCAGCGCGGCGCCTATGCTGTCGTCTATCCGGTGGTGCGCGGCACCGGGCCGTTCTTTGCGGTAATCGGGGCGGGGCTGGTCTTTGGCGAGCATTTCACGCCCGGACAATGGGCCGGGGTCGCGGTGCTGATGTCGGGGATCTTCGGGCTTGCCATCTATAACCTGCGCACCATCACAGCCGAGCGCGCAACGATGGGCCCGGCCTTGGGATGGGCGGTGATTACTGGTGCCTTTGTGGCGCTCTACACCACATTTGATGCCTACGGCATCCGGGCAACGGCGGACCCGTTCACCTTTCTCGCGTGGTTCTTCTTCATCGACGGGCTCTTCATGCCGATCTATACCTATCCACGCTGGCGGCATCTGCCCAAGGCAGAGATCGGGCCGCTGATGAGGCGCGGTGTTGTGGGGGCGTTTACGGCGTTTTCCAGCTTTGGGGCCATCTTGCTGGCAACGCGTCTTGATAAGGTCGGAGAAGCAGCGGTGCTGCGCGAAACCTCAACGGTTTTTGCAGCCCTGATCGCTTGGGTCATGCTGGGAGACAAGGTGGGGCCGCGTCGGCTGGTGCTGATGGCGCTGATCGCCTTAGGGGCAGTTATTGTAAAGATGACCGGATAGTGGGACACAATGTGATGGCAGGTAAGAAAATCAATCCATGGCTGAAATTCGGGCTTGAACTGGGCCCGGTGCTCATCTTTTTTGCGGCCTTCACGCGGCTGAAAGACCAGACATTCACCATTGGCGGCACCGAGTATGGCGGGTTGATCCTGGCCACGGGCGGCCTTGTGGTGCTGATCGCGCTGTCGTCGCTGATCCTGTGGCGATTGACGGGCAGGCTTTCGCCGATGCAGCTGGTCACACTGGTGCTGGTGGTGGTTTTTGGCGGGCTTTCGATCTGGCTGAACGATGCGCGCTTTATCAAGATGAAGCCGACACTGCTTTATCTCCTCTTCACCGTGGTGCTGGGTGTCGGGCTCTTGCGCGGTAAATCCTATCTGGCACTGGCGATGGAAGAGGTGCTGCCGCTGGCGCATGAAGGTTGGATGATTTTGACCCGCAGGCTAACGGCGTTCTTTGCAACACTGGCCGTCTTGAACGAAATTGTCTGGCGGACAATGTCCGATGCGGCCTGGGTCAACTTTAAAACCTTCGGACTGACAGCGGCAGTCTTTTTGTTCTTTATGGCGCAGGGGCGGCTTTTCAAGCGCTATGAGGTTGCAGACAAAGACAGCTGACGCGAAACGCTATTGGCTGGATCAGCCCCGCAACTGGGCTTTCTTGTCCGACATCATCGCGCTGACCACCCGGTCGGGTACTGCCGCATCGCTATAAGTGAATGTGCCATGATCGCGCATTTCTTCACCGGCACGGATCAATGCGCCAAGGGCCGCGCGGGCCAATGAACCACCGGTGCTAATCCGTTTCACACCGGCTTTCGACAGCTCATCCACAGTATAAGCCTGCCCGGATAGCCCCATCACCACATTAACCGGCTTGTCCACAGCCCGGCACATCGTGCGGATTGCATCCAGATCCGGTAAGCCCGGCGCATAGAGCACATCGGCCCCGGCTTCGGAAAAGGCCTGCAGGCGGCGGATGGTGTCTTTCAGATCGTGAACACCGTTGATGTGGTTTTCTGCACGCGCCGTGAGCAAGAAAGGTTGGCCGCGCGCGGCCTCTGCCGCCGCTGCAATTCGCTCTGTCGCCAGACCTGTGTCATGAATTGGGGCTGATGCATCGCCCGTTGCATCTTCGATTGACCCGCCTTGCAACCCGCACGCGATGGCCTGTCTGATGGTCTCGGCGCAAGCCTCGGGACTGGTGCCGAACCCATCCTCAAGATCTGCAGACACCGGTAAGGGCGTGGCGTCCAGAATGGCAGAGGCATTGTCCAAGATCTCGGTCCGCGTCAGCGCGGCCGTGGAATCGCGCCGGCCGGTGGCAAAGGCATAGCCCGCACTGGTGGTGGCGATAGCGGCAAAGCCAAGCGCGCTCAGTATCCGCGCCGTGCCAGCATCCCACGCGTTGGGCATGATAAAGGCGCCATCTTGATGATGAAGCGCGCGGAACTGTTCAAATCTGTCGATTTTCATAAATGCTGCCTCTGATCCTGAACAGGGTCGAGGATAGCAGAATGTGAACATAAAGGGAACGCATGGCGCAAATGAAAATGCGCACTGGTCGGGCAGGGTGCAAGTGGCCACCCCGCCCAAACCATTTGGTTAGCGCCGGAACAGCAACTCTTGTGCCTTGCGATCAGATTCAAGATTTGACCGCTGTTCCGCTGACACAGCCCGGCCCCGCTGCACGGCCGGGCGTGCGCCGACGGTCTCCAGCCAAGCCGCCAGATGGGGTTTATCCTCAAGGCTCTGCTGCTGGCCTTCCCAAAGCGACGCCCAGCCCCAGATCGCCATATCGGCGATGGAATAGAAATCCCCGGCGACATAGGCGTTCTTTGCCAATTGTCGGTCGAGCACCCCATAAAGCCGTGTCACTTCTGCCCGGTAGCGATCCTTGGCATAGGGCAGATCCTGTGGCGGATCCATTGCCGGGGCGTATTTGAGAAAGTGGTGCGCCTGACCAGCCATGGGCCCCAGTCCACCCATTTGCCACATCAGCCATTCTTCCACGGAAATCCGGTCCCGTTCGGTGGACCCGTAGAACTGGCCGGTCTTACGGGCAAGATATTGCAAAATTGCGCCGCTTTCGAAGACAGAGACGGGCGCGCCATCTGGCCCATCAGGGTCGATGATCGCGGGCATACGATTGTTGGGCGCAATTTTCAGGAACGAAGGTTCAAACTGTTCGCCCGTGCCGATGTTCACAAGGTTAAGGTTGTAGGGCAGTTCCATTTCCTCAAGGGCAATGGATATCTTCCAACCATTGGGTGTGGGCCAATAGTAAAGCTCAATAGGCGTGGTCATGGCATCTCCTTTATTTTGGACCATCATGCGGTTCTATTGCACAAGAACAAGACACGGTTCTGTGCATGGGCGGAGGCTGAACGTGCGGTGCCTGCGCCCAGGTTTTCATATCGGCTTTCGCCGCGGGCCCAAGGAGTGGCGGTGGTGCCTAGCTCAGATCGTCTTGCAGATCCATTGCGACCAAATGATTGCGAACCGACCAGTAGCAGGCTTCATGTTCAGGTTTGGAGCAAAACACACGCCGTCCGTCCACATCGACCGCCCATTTGGTTTCTGCACTGTCCAATGCGATGATCGGATAGGCCGTGGCCCCAATATGAACCTCGCCAAGTGCCGGCAGGCCCGGTTCAGGCGGAGCCGCCGTGCAAGCAGAGATGAGCGCAATCAAGGGCAGGGCGCGGAACATCGGCATACTCCCATAAAAGCGGTATTGAAGGCGATTTTCGAGGGCCGTGCAAGCGATGAAGCCATATTTGGGTCTGGGGGGCGTTACGGATCCTGCGGCGGAACGCTTCGTGTATTCACTGCAGCAGCGAGGCGCGTCGTCAATTCCTGACAAAGCAGTGTTCGTTCGTCTTCGCTCAGAAATGCTCCAAGCTCTGCCTCTTTCCCCTTGCTCTTCAAGGTCAGGTATTGCGGCACCGGACCCTCGCTTGGATATAGGTAAACGGTGGCCCAAAATGGGTTCGCTTCCCAGTGTCTGATCGTTCCGTCCGGATCGCGACGTGTGATGCGGATAAGATCGGGGCCAAGGCTCAGCGTTTCTGTCAATTGCCCGTCACGGTATGAGCGCATAAGCCCCCACCAGATACCGCCAAGCACCGCCAGCATGAAAGGCAAAATGCCCCACAAAACTCCGGTGCCCAGCAAGGCCAGAAGTGGCAGCGCCAAAAATGTCGATGTGATGGCGATAAAGACCACAAAGCCTTGGCGCGGAAGCGAGCGGTGCGGCCAAAGCGTCAGCTCTGCCCCATTGCGATTATCTGTGTCGCGCCAACGGTAGGGCATGAGATGTCAGAGCCGCAGCCCATCATAGCTGATCATCACGTGGGTGTGGTATGCCGGGCGTGCAATCAGGCGTTCATAATAGGCGCGCAGGGCTGGCAATGCTGCCCGCGTGATGTCGATATCATAGTAGCGATAAAGGACATGTCCGAATTGGATATCTGCAAGTGTGAACGCATCTGAGACGAGGAAGTCCTGCCGGGCAAGGCGATCTTCGGCGATGCGCAGCTTCTTTTCCAGCGATGTGACGGCTGCGGCGATCGCAACGGGGTCGCGCTTCGCGGCCGGCGTGCGAACAACGCGCCAGAAGATCGGGGCTGTGAAGCCAAGCGCCACGTTGACTTTGGCCCATTCGGCCCAGCGGTCCACTTCCGTCCGGGTGATCAGATCTTCTGGCCAGAAGGGTGCTGTGCCATAGCGGCTGCCAAGATAGCGCAAGATAGCACCGGTTTCCCACAAGGGCGGGTTATCCCCGTCTTGCAAGACGGGGACGGTGCCGTTGGGGTTCATGGCAAGGAATTCGGGTGTGTCGTTCACGCCGAAGCGGTGGCCCGCATCTATGCGCTCATGCGGCACGCCTAGTTCGGCGATACACCACATGGCCGCCTGCACATTGGAGGAATCGGTGCGGCCCCAGATTTTCAGCATGTTTTTGCCCTGACGTTCAGCCATTTCTCTTCGCGGGCAATGTACCGGGAAGTCGCACGGGTTTTCAACTCGCAACCCGGTGTCAGCGGCAGATGATCTTCGCTACACGCCACATCTGCTTTTTCGCGCCCTGAGGGAAAACATTGCTTATATTTTCTCTTTATGATTGCATAGCTCTTGCAATATTTTGAACGCTTACAATTTTTGAAAAGGAATAGCTGCATGGTTTACACATGTATGAATTACGGCTTCAATGCCTGCCCGGTCCAGTGGGGGCCGCTTCATCAAAACGTCAATCAATCTGCAATGGAGGCGGCGGCAAACAGTGAAAATGCCGGGGGGTTTTGCTTCCACCCGTCACTGGCCTATGGATACGTTATGGTTGGCATGTATCCAGCCGGCTGCCAGTCAAGCCAGAACCTGTCTTGGCCGCTTTACCTGAAAAGCGCTTCACTGCCACAATTCATGGAGCATCAGTCCCAAACGAATTGGTGTTGGGCTGCCAATGGTGCGTCGGTGGGCAACTACTATTGGGGGCCTGGCACCTATACCCAATGTGGAATTGCCAACACCTGCCAGGGCAAGACGACCTGTTGCACCAGCCCCGGCGGATGCAACCAATATGGGTTCCTTGATCAGGCGCTTAGGGCGGCGAAGTCCTTCGATTCAATGGCCGGCGGTACGACAACCTGGGCCATCGTCATGAAGCGAATAGATGCCAAACAACCGGTGGGCACACGGGTTGCATGGAACGGTGGCGGTGCCCATTTCATGATGATCACCGGGTATGACAACAACGGAAACAAGATCGCAATTCAAGATCCCTGGTACGGCGCGTCGACGGTTGCTTGGGCGTCTTATCCCGCAAGCTATCACAGCGGCGGAACCTGGACACACACCTATTTCACAAAAAAGCAGTGAGGCACCATGAGTATTAAATTTACAAGCGGAGCACCCACGGACACGCATGACAAGGTCCATAGCTGGGTCAATGAACTTCAATCTCAGAGTCAGGAGGCAAACGTGTTTCCGGTGATCGGCGACGGGTATGAGGTCAAATATGTGTCGGCGGAGGATATCGCATCTGGCCATCTGCTTGATGCGGCACATACCAGCCGGTGGCGGCATCTGGTGACCCATGGCGGGCGCCCGCACGGGGAATTGGAGCTGGACGACATGCACCTTCCCGTGGCGCTGCATCAAGGGCCGGGAAAAGACGGGTTGGTGGCCGCGCTTAAGCGGGCCGAGCAGTTGCAAGGCGATTTCGAAGTTGCCGTCCTCACCTCGACGCCATTGCGGTTTATCGCGTTGTGGCTGCATAACGATGCATCTGACTTGATTATGCCTTACGCGCCGGATGCGACTCCTTTGGAGAATTACGTCGCGGTACCGGCTGGCGAGGCATTGGGAGTACTGCAGTCTATGGCCGCGGACGTTCTGAAAATGTCTGCTGAGTCTGACCAATCGGCTGGCTGACCATCGGCCAAGGCTTGTGATTGAAACGTGGATGAGGGGCGCTGATTTGCGCCCCTCTTTTTGTTTGTGCGCCGATGAGACGTATGAGTAATCGGTGCGGCCTCACAACTCCGGCATAGGGGGCGTGCTTTGAAATGAAGATGCGGTGCAAGCGGCATCGCCGACGCAACCCGCGCAACAGGTTTCAGGCTGTGGCTGGCAGGCTGATTTTTTGCCGGAAGCTGGTTGGGTAACGCGTTTCCATCCCTTTCCAGCACTGCACAAAGCCCGGGCCGGTCATCGTCATCTTGAGGGCGTTAAGGTAGGCGTCCCAAACTTCGTCGTCGATGAGGCCCTGCTGCAGCTGCACATAGGCGCTATAGTAGAGCGACATCTGCGAACCCACGATCCGGTCGAATTTCAACCGCTCTGCCGGTGACAGGCCGGTCAGATCGGCGCTGCCTTTCAGATAGAGGTCGGCATTGTCGGCAATCAGGCCAAAAACGTTGCTTTCCAACGACATCAGCGACTGAACGGTTGCGCCTTCGATGGCGTGGGCGTTGTGGCGAACTTCGTAAATGAGGAAAACCACCGAGATGAGACCACCGATCACGCCCGCCAGCGACGACAGCGCGGCAACCTGATTCCAATCCCATTCCATGGCAATTCCCTTGTGTCCCCGGCGGCTGCCTGCGCCATCAGTTTAAGGGCTGCGCGAATACCGTGGCAATCTGATAAATTGAAAAGGGCCCCGGAATATACCGAGGCCCTGATGTTTGGTGTTGGGAAGCTGGCGGCCTAGTGGGTGTGGACCTTATCCCAATCGCTTTGTTTTGGAAGCTGCTCGAACGTGTGTTCAGGCGGCGGACAAGGCAATGTCCATTCCAGAGTATCGGCGTATTCGTTCCAATAGTTGTTCTCGGTGATCTTCTTGCCGTGGCGCAGCGTGTAATACACGATACCGATGAAGAAGAGGAACGATGCAAAGCTAAGGAACGCGCCGATCGAGGAGACCTTGTTCCAAAGAGCATAGGCCTCAGGATAGTCGATATAGCGGCGCGGCATACCTGCACGGCCCAAGAAGTGCTGTACAAAGAAGGTCAGGTTCGCGCCGATGAACATCATCCAGAAATGCAGCTTGCCTGCCCATTCCGGATACTGACGCCCCGACATTTTGCCGATCCAGTAGTAGATCCCGGCAAAGATGGCGAAGACCGCGCCAAGGCTCATCACATAGTGGAAGTGGGCCACAACATAGTAGGTGTCGTGATAAACCCGGTCCACAGCGGCCTGGCTGAGCACGACGCCCGTCACACCACCCACAGTGAAGAGGAAGATGAAACCGAACGCCCAGAGCATCGGGGTCTTGAATTCAACCGAACCGCCCCACATCGTGGCGATCCAACTGAAGACCTTCACCCCGGTGGGCACAGCAATCACCATCGTGGCCAGCATGAAGTAGCTTTGCTGGGTCAGCGACATGCCAACTGTGTACATGTGGTGCGCCCAGACGACAAAGCCCAAAGCCCCGATTGCCACCATCGCATAGACCATCGGCAAGTAACCAAAGACGGGCTTGCGCGAGAAGGTCGATACCACGTGGCTGATGATGCCAAAGCCCGGCACAATGACGATGTACACTTCGGGGTGTCCGAAGAACCACAAGATATGCTGGTAAAGGATCGGATCACCGCCGCCTTCTGGTTGGAAGAAGGTGGTGCCAAAGTTCCGGTCTGTCAGCAGCATGGTGATGGCACCGGCCAGAACCGGAAGACTGAGCAAGATCAGCCAGGCTGTGACAAAGATCGACCAGGCGAACAGCGGCACTTTGTGCAGCGTCATGCCCGGTGCGCGCATGTTCAGGAAGGTGGTGATCATGTTGATGGCGCCAAGGATCGACGAGGCACCGGAAAGGTGCACGGCAAAGATCGCAAGGTCCATAGACCAGCCGGCCTCATTGGTTGAGAGCGGCGGGTAGAGCACCCAGCCAACGCCCGATCCGGCCTGATCATTGCCGCCCGGTGCCAAAACCGAGGCCACCGCAAGCGCGGTACCCGCGACATACATCCAGTATGACAGGTTGTTCATCCGCGGGAATGCCATGTCCGGCGCGCCGATCTGCAGCGGCATGAAATAGTTGCCGAAACCGCCAAACAGCGCCGGGATGACCACAAAGAACATCATCAAGATGCCGTGCGCCGTCACCAGCACGTTCCACAAATGCCCGTTTGGCGTACAGACCGCGTCCGTGGCGATCAGGCGTTTGCCTTCAAGACACATGTATTGCACGCCGGGATCCATCAACTCCAACCGCATGTAGACCGTGAAGGCTACCGAGATGAAGCCGACCAAAGCGGCCGTGAAGATGTAAAGGATACCGATATCCTTGTGATTGGTGGACATGAACCACCGGGTAAAGAACCCGGGGCGTTCGTGATCACCGTGGCCATGAACGGCTGCGTCGGCCATGCTGTTCTCCCATTCCATAAGCGGAGCACGGGAGTTCTGCCCGCGCCGTTACCGCTCCTAATAATTGTCTATAACGTCTTGGGCAATCGAAGAAGGGCCGTTGGGGCGCGAAAAATTGTCTCGCCCCCCCCAAATATGCCGGAACGCTGGCAAAGGCTTGCGAAGGCGGAATGGTTCTGCGAACTTTCGGCATTATTCTTGCGGCTTTAGGGGATGTTATTCGTGACAAAGGCGAGTTTGCGGCTCTTAGCCACTCAAATATTGAATTTTTCCGGGATGTTCTTTCGCGGGGTTGGTCGGGAATGCTGGGGGCTGTGTTCCGGCGTGATCAGGCGGTTTGCCGGAAGAGCCGGTTTTTTGGCGACGGTTCTGGGCCTCAGTTCGGATATCGGAACGCCATGGCAGGATTTTCTGGGCGGGCTTGCGCTTGTCACCGCAGTTGCAGCCGTGGCGTTTTTAGCCCTGCGCTGGCTGTTCATCAAAAGCGCAGAATCGCCTGGCTGGACGGGTAGGGTTCACCGAAGCGCCACGGTGATTGGCCTGAACGCGCTTGTCGGTGCGATCGTTTTGGGCGGGCTTTACCTGGCGCGGCAGGAATTTGGCGGGCCAAACGGATTGACCGCGCACTATGTTCCCGCGATCGCCGATTTTCAGAACCGGATGGACGACCGCTTTGACCGGGTCGATGCGGCGCTGGCGGTTCTGACCGGCACCACAGAGGCCACGCGCGAAACGGTGGATGGCCTGAGCGAGACGGTCGAGGAAACCCGAGATACCGTGGTTGAGATGAACCAGACCATGGAGTTTTCGACCGCGCTGGCAATTGTTGACCGTGTCAAAGAGGCCAAGGACGGATCAAACCAAGGGCAGGCACGCGCGCTGGCGGCACTTGTCGCGGATGGCTTTGATTTTGTCGGCACGAATTTCAGCGGGGTTTCCTTTCGCGGCGCGGTGCTTGACCAGGCAAACTTCTCCGAGGCGGTGTTTCATTTCGCGGATTTCCGGGGGGCGTCCTTTCAGGGGGCAAAGCTGGTTAAAACCGGGATCAGACTTGCGCTTGCGGATGGCGAGACGAATTTTGTCGGTGCCGATCTGTCACATAGCTATGGCCCGCTATTCGAGGCGCCGGGCGCTGACTTTTCCAATGCCCGTCTGGTTGGCACAACTTTTCTGGCGGCCAATCTGAACGGTGCTGATTTTTCCGGTGCCGATCTGTCGGGCGCGTCATTGGCTTTTGCCGATCTGCGCGGGGCCAATCTGAGCGGCGCAAATCTGACGGGGGCGCATTTTGTGGGGACATTGTTGACCGGGGCAGATCTGACAGGTGCTGTCTTTGGCCAGACCAACATGCTGGCCGCCGTTCTTGACCCAGCCCTTCTCACGGACACGCAAAGGCAAGGGGCCTGCCGCCATCAGGCCAGCACACGAAATGGCGTCGGAACCCTGAAGATCGTCGAGCGTTGGAAAAGCGACCGGTACGGTACCGGCTACGAATATGATGATCTTGTGGCCTACGATAACTGGTTTCGCGTGCCGGGCAGCGACGATCTGAGCCTGCCTGTCTGCACGAGCGATGCCGCCAGTGCGGCTGGTTTTGACGCGACATATCCCTTTGACGAGTCGTTTCGGTTGGAACGCGATTATCTGGAGCATGCGGGGCGCAAAAAGAAAGCGAGGGATCGGTTTTCAGCCTTTCGTGGCCGGCTTGAGGAAGGCCAGCAAACCGGCGTGATATTCGGGGGGAAGGGGGCCTATCTGAAACTGTGGGTAGAGCTGATGACACGCAACGCCGTTGATACCGCGCCGGTCGGGCCGCCCTATCCGGACTTTGATTTCCTGGTACCCTTCTTGATGCATCACGGAGTTTTGGAATCGAGTGCGGTAAACTGGGATTTTGCCCTGACACGGCGCTTGCTGCTTGAACGGGATCTGCAGCGCGATGGTGCTACGGAAGCGGCGCCGGGGATGTATTGGAAAGACTTCTTTCCCAAGCAGGTAACACTGGGCGATATGCCCAAATCGGCGATGGGCCTTTACCAGGAATGGACTGTCGGGCGCGCTAAGTTGGAATTTGATACGCTTCATCTTCGCCCGCCCTCGGTCGTGGCCGACGACCCGGACGGCAACGGAAAAATCCTTAGTTTAGCCACGGGCTATCTGCGCAAGACCACGTCGGGCAACAATTTTGACAGCCATAGCTGGCCGACCCATGCCGATGCGCGCGCGGCCTACGACTATGTGGGGGATAAGGACCGGCTGGTCGGATCGCCTGTGGCGTTCCATTCGCACGGGATATCGAAGATCGTCTTTGCCTTCCCCAAAGCTTATGGCACGTATAAAATCCCATTGCCCGACGGCGTCGCCGAGACCCTGTCCGTACATAATCCGGACTTGTCGCTTGGGCTGAAGGTCGAACGTGTGGAACGGCTGCCCGACCGGCCCGGCGTCGTGATTATCTTTGTGACACCGCAAGAGGCCTATCTTGGGACGGGCAGTGCGCAACCAAAGACGCTTCCGATTCAGTAAGAAGGAAGATGCTGAGCTGTGTTTCGGGATATCCCCTTGGTGCGGATTGCCCGGAACGCATTCACAATTGCCCTTGGGCAGACTACGGATTTAGCGAAGCCAGATAGGCCGCCATATCCTCTTGTCCTTTGTTCAGTTTAAAGGCCATCTTGGTCTTGGCAGCGGCGTCACCGGTTTTGTCCTTCAGCCATGCCTTAGGATCGGTGATGTAAGCGACAAGCTCGGCCTCATCCCACACCAGCCCAGCATCCCCGACCGAACGAAGCGAGTCGCTGTAACTGTAATCGGTCGAGCCGACCGCGCGGCCGACTACCCCGTACAGATTTGGGCCGGTTTTGCCGCCTTTGACAATTACAGACCCGTCATCGGCCATGATCATGTGGCAGGCTTTGCATTTCTTGAAATTGGACTCGCCAGATGCGGCATCGCCTGCTGCAAGGGCCGCGGGCGCGGGCAACAAGGCAAAGAGAACTGTAATATGGCGGAAATTCATGACGGCTCCTTAGGCATTATCGGCGGTGGTGCGGGCTGCTGGCCCCGCTGGACGATACCTTGCTTTAAAATCCGGCGATTTGCCATAGATCAAAAAACCGCCTTTCGTGCATGGGCAGGGTCGCGCTACCATCTGAACCGCTGGGATTTCAATGCCGCCCGGCGGGTCACATCTGGGCTATGCCCTGCGCCTCGCGTAACAGCGCCGCCAACACGGGGGTATGCGGTTCGCGGTAAGGCGCGATCAGACCAACGGCGTGGCGCTTGGCTGTTTCTTGCAGCGCGATGATTTTGACAGGCTTTCCTGCGGCCAGAAACTCGGCCATCTGCACCGGCAGGATCGTGGCCCAGCGGCCCGTGGCGACATGCGCCATCAATACGACGGTAGAGTTGCTTTCAACGGCACCGGTGACTTTGCAGCCAACCTCTTGAAACTGCTGATTGATAATGCGGCGGTTTTGCATGTCTGGTGTCAAAAGGCATAAGGGTTCATCAGCGATGTCGGTCCAGCCAACCTCGGCCCGCCCGGCCAGCGGCGCGTCTTCGGCGCAGACAAACATAAATCGTTCGCGGTAAAGCGGCACCGTGACGACCCGACCAAGCGGCTCATTGTCGAGGTAGGAGATACCGGCATCCACCTCCAGATTCTCAATCATTGAAAGGATCTCGATCGAGGTGCGCGACAGGATGGTGAACCGCACATTCGGGTGTGCCTTGCCAAAGCGCCCCGTCAGATCTGTCACCGAGGTCAGCGCAGTGGGGATCACAGCCAACCGCAGATTACCAGCCAGTCCTTGCCGGACGGCGCGCATCTCTTCGCGCATGGTGCGGGTGTCGGCAACGATCTGCCGGGCCCAGACCAGAACCCGCTGGCCCTCGGGCGTCAGCCCGCCATAGCGCGATCCGCGCCAGACAAGCTGTACACCCAATTGCGCTTCAAGTGATTTGATCCCGGCCGAAAGTGTGGGCTGCGTGACCCCCAGGCTTTCCGCGGCGCGCCCAAAATGTGTTTCGCGTGCGAGGGCAATGAACATTTCCAGCTTGTCGATCATGATACGTCTGCACTTCCCCGGCCTCAACTGACCTTAGCCTGATCGCGGCAAGAACCAATAGCCGTAAAGTGGATGGCAATGCCCACCTTGCCCCGCGTATCGGGCCGCGATAGGGCGCAGGAGCCGGAAATTCAGCTGAATACGTCAGAAAAGGACTTTTTTAACGCCAGATCAAGATCTTCCATGCTGACAGGAAGACCCAGGTCAACAAGGCTTGTTACCCCGTGGCCCGTGATGCCGCACGGAACGATGCCGTCGAAATGCGCAAGGTCGGGTTCGACATTGACTGAAACCCCATGAAAGCTGATCCATTTGCGAAGCTTGATGCCAATCGCCGCAATCTTGTCTTCGCGCGGCGTATCGCCCGCCAGATTCGGCTTTTCGGGCCGCGCGACCCAAACACCGACACGACCTTCCCGGATCACCCCGGTGACGTTAAATTCTGCCAATGTTGCGATAATCCAGTCTTCCAACTGGCGTACAAAAACGCGGACGTCTCTGCCGCGCTTGTTCAGATCCAGCATCACATAAGCCACGCGCTGCCCGGGCCCATGATACGTATACTGCCCGCCGCGGCGCGCCTCATGAACCGGAAAGCGGTGTGGGTCTTTCAGATCCTCGATCCGGGCAGATGTGCCGGCTGTGTATAAAGGCGGGTGTTCCAGCAGCCAGATTGCCTCATCCGCCTGACCGGCTGTGATGGCGGCCACCCGCGCCTCCATTTCGAAAAGCGCATCTTCATAGCCGGTCAAGCCCGGGCTTGTGATCCATTCGACCATCATTGATCCCAATCTGTGGTCTTCGGCCAGCTTGGGGCAGGAATACCAGACTGGCGGCAGGGCCGGTACAGGTGCATTCTTACCCCATTGATACGCATTGCCTATTTCACAGGTGGTTTAAGCGCAAGGTATTGGAGAAGACGATGACAGCTATTCATGTCGCAGCCGGATCACTGGCCTTGATCGTTAGTCTATTGCTGGCCTCAGCCCTTTTGTCGCAGATCAGGACAGATGATCGGGCCGGGTCGTCTGCATCACTATTGTCGTCAGTTTGAATGTGAAACAGCCTGAAAGCCATGGTTTGTTGAACATTTCGTTCGGAACATTTGGAATAAAGGATTGCAAGACGCGGATATGCGGGGCAAAATCAAACCAATTGAAAAGCGCGCTTTTTGCCGGATGATGAGTTTTACCCGACAGGCGCAGATCCAATTCTCTGGGGGAATGCCATGATTAATAAATATGTTTCCACAACGGCGCTTGTTGCTTCGCTTGCGTTTGCACCTGTCGGACCGGCTGTTGCCAATGGCGGCGATGCCATCGTCGGCGGAATTATCGGTGGTCTGATTGGCGGGGCGATCGTCAACGAATCCAGCAAGAAGAAAAGAGTTGTCAGACGCAGCACTGGCGTGTCCTCTGCGCAGCGCGAGGTGAACAGAAACACTCAGGTCGCGCTCAATTATTTCGGATATCCGGTCGGAACACCCGACGGCGTGCTTGGTCGCCAGTCGCGCTCTGGCATCGCTCAGTATCAGGCATCGCTTGGCTATCCGGCCACAGGCTATTTGAACGACTACGAGCAAAACCATCTGATCACATCCTATCACCGCGCGGTGGCAGGTGGGCCGGTGACAATGCAGATGGCTGCGGCCAATCCCATGGGAATGCGCGGTCTTTTGGT
This sequence comes from Albidovulum sp., assembly GCA_049646285.1. GTDB lineage: Bacteria > Pseudomonadota > Alphaproteobacteria > Rhodobacterales > Rhodobacteraceae > Albidovulum. The sequence goes on from JBARVN010000014.1 coordinate 21,623, forward strand.
GACCTGGCGCGATGAGGCGATGGGCATCGTCCCACAGCAACAGCCGATGGGACAGATGGCGGTTGAGCCGTTCGTGCCCGAGGTCGCCGCACCGGTTGAAGTCACTGCGCCCGAGCCTGAACCCGCCGCGCCGGGCCTGCCGACCTTCTTGGGCACAGGTGCGACCGAAGCTTCGCTTGCGTCGCATTGCAACCGGATCGGTTTGGTAACGTCGACCAATGGTGGGTACACCACGGTGGCCACAATGACTGACCCACTGACGGCGCTGGGTGAACAGTTTTGTCTGGTGCGCAGCTTCGCCATTGCCGAGGGTGAGGAGATGGCCGCAAAAGTGCCGGGCGTCACGCCCGCTCAGATCGCGCAACAATGCGCGGGCTTTGGACCGGCGATGCAGGCGCAGATCGCGTCTTTGTCATTGGAGCCAGCGGACAAGGTCATTGGCGACGTGCGCGGTTTCGCGCTTTCGACTGGCATGGCCCCCACGCAACTGGCAGCAACCGCCAAGATTTGTCTGTCCGTCGGCTATAAGCAGGATGACATGGACATTGCGGTTGCGTCCGGGCTGTTGCTGGCCGCTTTGGGCGAAGGGGCCTATGGAGAGTTGCTGGGCCATCACCTGAGCCAGGGGTTCGGCGCACCGCAGCGCGCCGATTTGGCCTTTGACTGGTACGATATGGCGTTTGGAGCTGCAGAAAAGGTCGGCGCGGTTGGGTTTACACCGAGCCAGCCTGAGCGGATGCAGCTGGTGCGCAAGGCCGCATATACAATTGCCGGGCGCGCAGATCAGGCCGCGCTGCCAGAAGCCGCGCCTGCAACCTTGCCGCTGTTCGCTGTACCGGCAGCCCCGGTTGAAGGCCAAAGCGCTGACGCAGAAACGGTGCCCGTAGCGGCGCAAACAACGGTTGCTTTCTCGTCCGAGCAAGTGGAGTCGTTGCCGCTGATCGCACAGCTGCCGTTCTTGTTGTTCAAGAACTAAACTGTGGGCGATGATCTGAGTGGATACATTGCCGGTGCTGGCATGATGCAGGATTCGGTTCCGCGTCATGCCCGCACCGACAGTGGCGTAAATTCCGCTCGGGTTTGCGCTTGATTGGAGTACATCAGGACGCAGAAATCTTAAATGTGACGGCGCAGGGCAGGCGGCGTCGAATTTTTCAGCCCCTGCCGATAATCCCCCTTCACATCACCCTGACCTTTGGCTAAGAAGCCCGCACCTCATCTCGGGGGCGACCTCGGGAAACGTGCGGTTGTGGCGGAATTGGTAGACGCGCAGCGTTGAGGTCGCTGTGGGCTAACCCCCGTGAAGGTTCGAGTCCTTTCAACCGCACCACTCCCTCCCTTGGGAGGCTCTGTTGTTTAAGTATTTCAGATATTTGGCGTATCTCCGGCGCAAATCGTAGCGATGATTTTAGCGCAAAAGCATGTCGCAGCGCTTGGCCAGGGCCGCTTATAATTTGTCGAGCAGGGTCTTTAGCCGGTCAATTTCCCGTGGCGTAAGGTTTTGTGCCGTTTGTGCGGAAATTCGCTCGGCTATGGGGATCGCGCCGGTCACCAGGTTTATGCCTGTGTCGCTCAGGGAAATTTCCAATCTCCTCTTGTCGGTTTTTGATGGTGTGCTGTCGATCAAACCTTTGCGTGCAAGCCTGTCGATCACCCCTTTTGCCGTTGCCGCATCCATCGCCACCAAGCGCCCCAGGTGGTTTTGCGATAACGGACCGGTTTCCAGCAGCTTTGCAAGCACCGCGAATTGGCGGGGGGTTAGCCCCGGCATTGCGACTGTAAAGATTTCCAGATGTCGCTGATTGGCCCGTCGCAGTTTAAAACCGATCTGATCTTCAAGGCGATATGCGGGTGTGTCTGTCAAATGGAAAACACTCTTCTTTGTTTGTCAAAGGTCCAGCGGGGCCGTCTGACCAAGTGTATGCGCGGCCCGCCCCGAAAAACAAGCGGCGTGTAGAGGCGTGTAATATGGGTTCTAGAAATTGTTTGACAGCGAACAATATTTGGCAGTGTAATCGGGCCATGCCGCCATCGTGAGAGCGCATTATGTTGACTGCGCATGCCAATCTGATCAACCATCGCCACCCGACCCAAGGATCATGTTCCGGGGCACCGGCAAGGCGTGATCCGACCAGTGGACGGCTTTGGCTTTCTGAAGGCCCAATTGATCTTTGTCTAGATCTGGACGGCCCGGACGCAGAGATGCGTCACGCTGAAACGCTTGCGCTGGGGGCTTTTCGCGGTCTCCTTGATATGTTGGTAACAGAGCTGCCCCTCTTGCGTGAAGCTGTGACAGCGCAAAGCCGATGCCCGAAGGGACCAGTCGCCCAACGCATGATGGGCGCGGTCTGTGTTCATCTGCCACAGTTTGTGACGCCGATGGCTGCAGTCGCAGGGGCTGTGGCCGATCATCTTCTTGGTGCGATAACGGCCGGTAGTAAATTGAATCGCGCGGCGATCAACAATGGCGGCGACATCGCATTGTATCTTGGCAAAGACGCCAGATACCGCATCGGTATCAGCGACGGCCGTCAGCCCGGCCCGTTCGCGGGTGTGATTGATCTTGTGGAAAGTGACGGTGTCGGAGGTATAGCGACCAGCGGCTGGCGCGGGCGCAGCCATTCGCTTGGTATCGCTGATGCGGTGACCGTTTTGGCCAAGAGCGCCGCTGATGCAGACGTGGCCGCCACTTTGATTGCCAATGCTGTGAACTTGCCTGACTCAGCCCTGATCATCCGGCGCCCGGCTTGCACGCTTGCCCCTGACAGTGATCTGGGTGAACGGTCCGTAACGGTTGCCGTGGCCGCCCTTTCGGATGACGACCGGCTGCGCGCCCTGACCGCTGGCGCGGCGCGTGCCAAAGAAATGGTGGCCTTGGGCCGCGTACGCGCGGTCTTTCTGGCCTTGCAAGGCCAGGTGCTGGTGGTTGACGATGGCACGATCCCCAAAGCGCGGATCCAGCAATGGAAGGAATATTGATATGACGACGGCAAAGATCCGCAAGATTGTGACGGTGATTGAAGAAACCCGCTCGGAAATGGGCCGGGACATCAACCCGCCAACGCGCCGCGCGGCGGCCATTGCCGTGATCGAGAACCCGTTTGCGGGCAGGTATGTCGAGGATCTGGAGCCGCTGATGCGTATCGGTGAAGAGCTGGGCGCGCTTCTTGGCGAGGCTTGCATCAAAGCCTTGGGGATCGCGCCCGAGGCCGCGCAAAGTTATGGCAAGGCCGCGCTTGTTGGCGAAAATGGTGAGCTGGAACACGCCGCCGCGATCTTGCACCCGCGAATGGGCAAACCCCTGCGTCTGGCGGTTGAGAAGGGGGCGGCGCTTGTGCCGTCGAACAAAAAACGTGGACCGATGGGCCATCCGCTGGATGTACCGCTTGGCCATAAGGATGCGGCCTATGTCCGGTCTCACTTTGACGGGATGGAGGTGCGGGTAAATGATGCCCCACGCGCGGATGAGATCTTGGTCGCGATAGCCGTCGCCGATAGCGGGCGCCCGTTGCCGCGTGTAGGCGGGTTGGCCCATACAGAGGCTGAAGGCAAGGACGGGCTGCGCTGATGATGGATCTATGACAGTGTTCCGCCCCCATGATCTGCAAGATGCGCTTGACTATCTGGCCGAAGCGCCGGCGATGCTGATTGCCGGGGGGACGGATGTGTTTCCGGCACTGGGCGCGATGGCCGCGCCGGACCGGGCGCTGGATCTGTCCGCGCTGGACGCGCTGCGCCATGTGACGCGCGATGGCGGCGGCTGGCGCATCGGTGGCGGCGTCACATGGGCCGAACTTTGTGCGACGGATCTGCCGCCGGCGTTCGACGCGCTGAAGGCGGCGGGCCGCCAGATTGGGTCAGTCCAGATCCAAAATACCGCCACTCTCGTTGGCAATGTCTGTAACGCATCGCCTGCAGCGGATGGTGTTCCGGTATTGATGGCGCTTGACGCGTCGGTTGAACTTTGCAGCCTTTCGGGGAAACGGGTTGTGCCCATCCAAAGCTTTGTGACCGGCATTCGCCGCACCGATCTGCGCCCGGCTGAAATTGTCACGGCAATTCATGTGCCAGAGCTGAGCGGCGATGTGCGGTCGGGTTTCGAAAAACTTGGCAGTCGCGCCTATCTGGTGATTTCAATAGCGTCGGTTGCGGCCGTGGTCGGCTTTGAGAAGGGGCGTGTGGCCACAGCCCGGATTGTTGTGGGAGCATGCTCGCCAGTGCCAATGCGATTGGATGCGCTTGAGGCAGATTTGATTGGGGAAGCCGCCGATAAATTGCCCCGCGCAGTGGCGTCTGTTCATCTGGCAGAGCTCTGCCCCATCGACGATATCCGCGCCACTGCTGCTTACAGGCTGGAGGCAGTGGAAGAGCTTTTGCGTCGGGTGTTGGCAACCTGCGGGGCCGGACAATGAGCGGCGTGTCATTTACGCTGAACGGGCAGCGGGTACACCATAAGGCCACCGGGTTGGAGCGGTTGGCCACAGTTCTGCGCGCGGATCTGGGGTGCCGGGACGTTAAGATCGGATGCGATGCAGGGGATTGCGGGGCCTGCACAGTGTTACTGGACGGTGCGCCGGTCTGTGCCTGCATTACCACGCTCACATCGGTCGAGGGGCGGCGCGTTGAAACAGCGGCTGGCCTTCACGCCGCGGATCCGGTTTTTGCGGCCTTGTCCGGGGCTTTCCTTGCCCACGGGGCAGCCCAATGCGGGATTTGCACACCGGGGATGATGGTGTCTGCGGTGGCTTTGCTGCGGGCCAACCCGACGCCGTCCGAGACAGAGGTGCAAGACGCGCTGGGCGGGGTGCTTTGCCGCTGTACCGGGTACCGCAAGATCATCGACGCGGTGCGGGGCCTGCCTGCGCCCGATGCACAAGACGGCAGAGTTGGTGCCGGGATCGCGCGGGTGGACGGCGCGCGAAAGATCGCGGGCGCAGAGGTCTTTGGCGATGATGCGGCCCCCAAGGGTTCGTTGCTTTTGCGGGTGATCCGCGCGCCGATGGACCATGCCCGCTTTGAATTGGGCGATCTTGGTACCTATGCAGTGGATAACGGCATTGAGCTGATTTTGACCGCCCAAGATGTGCCGGGTCTGAACCGGTTCGGCGTGATCCCCGGCTTCATTGATCAGCCTGTCTATGCCGAAAGCATTGCGCGGTTTCAGGGCGAGCCGATTGCCGCCGTTGTTGGACCAGAAGACCGGATTGCGGCGCTTGATCTTGCAGCGTTTCCGGTGCGTTGGGAGCAGCTTGCGGGCGCGCGGGACCCTGACGCGGCGAAAGCCGGCCCGGATGTGCATTCCGAGCGGGCCGGAAACGTCATGTGCCGTGGGCATGTGCGAAAGGGCGATGCAGATGCCGCCCTTGCCTGCGCTGATGTGCGCGCGGAAGGTGTCTTTGAAACCGGGTTCATTGAGCACGCCTATATCGAACCTGAGGCGGGTTATGCGGATTGGGCCGACAGCGGCGTCGAAATCCACGGTGGCACCCAAGCCCCGCATATGAACAGAGACTCGCTGGCCGCGATCCTTGGTCTGTCGGAAGAGCGTGTGAGGATTGTCCCGACGGCGGTGGGCGGTGGCTTTGGGTCCAAGCTTGATATCTCATGGCAGCCGCATGTGGCTTTGGCCGCCTTAATGCTCAAGCGCGCGGTGAAGGTGGTCTATAGCCGGGCCGAGTCGATGGCCTCGACCACCAAGCGGCACCCGGCCAAGATGCGGGTGCGTGCCGGGGCCAACAAGGATGGCCGATTGTCCGGCTTTCACTTTGAGGGCACGTTCAACACCGGCGCATACGCTTCATGGGGGCCGACAGTCGCGAACCGGGTGCCGGTTCATGCGGGCGGTCCTTATGCGTATGCGGATTATCTGTGTCAGACGGAGGCGGTGCACACCAATTGCGTGCCCGCAGGGGCTTTTCGCGGCTTTGGTGTGCCACAAGCGGCCATAGCACAAGAGGCGGTGTTTGATGATCTGGCCTTGGCGTTGGGCATGGACCGGCTGGCATTTCGCCATCTGAACGCGCTGGACAACGGTATCGCGACCACCACCGGGCAGGTCTTTGAGGGCGCGGTAGGGATTAAACCCTGCCTTGATGCTCTGCGGCCTGCTTGGGAGAAGAGCCTTGCCAACGTCGCGGCCTTCAATGCCAAGGACGGGCCTGAACGCAAAGGCGTGGGTGTGGCGTGCGGCTGGTATGGTTGCGGCAATACCTCACTGCCAAACCCCTCGACGATCCGGGCCGGGATAACGCCGGACGGCAGAGTGGTCTTGCATCAAGGGGCCATGGACATTGGGCAGGGTGCGAATACCGTGATCGCCCAGATCTTTGCCGAGGCCCTTGGGGTAGATGCACGTGTCGTCGAAATCATCGGGCCTGATACGGCCGTGACGCCGGATGCGGGCAAAACCTCGGCCTCGCGCCAGACCTATGTGTCAGGCAACGCCGCGCGCCTGAGCGGGCTTGCCTTGAGGGCGCAGGTTCTTCGGCTGGTCAATTGCACCGAAGGCCAGATCCGGGTTGGCGCAGGCGCTGTTACAGTCACAGCGCCGGACGGATCAACCCATCATAGCCAATTGCCCGACACGGACGGCTATGCGCTGGAAGCGATGGAAACCTATGACCCGCCGACGGCCCCATTGGATGCAAACGGGCAAGGCGTGCCTTATGCCGTCTACGGCTATACGGCCCAGATGGTTGAACTGGCAGTGGATATGAAGTTAGGAACAGTGCGGCTCGATCATATTCATGCCGCCCATGATGTCGGGCGGGCGATCAATCCGGTGCTGGTCGAAGGGCAAATCCATGGCGGCGTGGCACAGGGAATTGGTCTTGCGCTGATGGAAGAATATATCCCCGGGCGCACGGACAACCTGCATGACTACCTGATCCCGACCATCGGGGATGTGCCGCCGATCACCTCGCACATCATCGAGGTTGCCGATCCACACGGGCCATATGGGGCCAAGGGGCTGGGGGAGCATGTGCTGATCCCGACAGCGCCTGCGATTTTATCAGCCATTCGCCACGCCACCGGCGCACGTATCACGCGCTTGCCCGCGACACCCGACCGGGTCTTGGCGGCGATCCGCGCCGCAAAAGGGGGTTAATCATGGTTCGCCAAACAGTTGAAGCGCGCATGGAAGGCAAAATCCGCTGCGATGCCTGCCCGGTTCTTTGCTACATCGCCGAGGGCAGGGCAGGCGCCTGTGACCGCTACGCCAATCAAGAGGGTGAGCTGGTGCGGCTTGACCCGTTTACTGTGTTGCATGCAGCGGCTGAGGGGGGCGGGCAGCTGGTTCCGTTTCTTGATCTGGATGCGGGCGAATGGGACGGTGACATTTTGCGCGCAAGTCGCCCGACCATCACGGCCATTGGTGCGGGTACGACCTATCCTGATTATAAACCCGCCCCCTTTATCGTCGCACAGACCCATGACGATGTCGATATGGTGACCGTGGTGACCGAGGGGATATTTTCCTATTGCGGTGCCAAGGTGAAAATCGACACTGACCGTTTTTTGGGGCCCGAAACGGCAACTGTACGCGTGGGTGGCGAAGCCATTGGCCATGTGACGACGGCCGAGTACGGATCGCAGATGCTGTCTTTGGGCGGGGTGCATCACCTGACGGGCGGCAGCAAGAAAGAAGGCCGCGCTACCTGTGATGCGCTCTTGCATCTATGCAACCGGGATGCGGTTGAAGTGGTGATTGACGGCGGGGCCACTGTGACGCTGCAAGCCGGGAAGGCCCCCATTGTGAACGGGGAGGAAGAGCATCTGATGCGCGTCGGCTGCGGCTCGGCTGCGATCGGCATGTTCGCCAAACAGTGGCACGGTCTGGTGGATGAAGTTGTGGTTGTGGACGACCACATCACTGGGGTTCTGTCGGAACATCAGGCCGGAAAGCTGCTTGGCATTGTTCCCACGGGTATCAAGATCCTTGGCCGAAAATCCACACCCGGCCGCTATTTTCAAGTGGCAGAACCCGGCACCGGCTGGGGAGGGACGAATATCGAAGACCCGCTGACCATCCTTGGCCCGTGGCGGGCCGGGGTCGCCACGCCGGGGCTGACGGTTCTGATGGTATCGACCACCGGGGAACAGTGGGGGTACTACGTTTTGAACGATGATCTGCAGCCCATCGCTTCGGAGTTGCCTGCAGCGCTGAAGCTGTCGGTTGAACGGATTGCCGAAAATTGTGAACCCTCGGTGACCTCGGTTCTGTTCATGGGCGGAGCGGGGGGAAGCCTGCGCGCAGGTGTCACGCAAAACCCGGTGCGTCTGACCCGGTCGGTCCGCAGCGCGATGACCGATGTAACAGTGGGCGGTGCGCCCGCCTATCTTTGGCCTGGCGGTGGCATCACGGTAATGGCCGATGTGATGGATATGCCCTCAAATGCGTTTGGCTATGTGCCAACGCCTGCGCTGGTGGCCCCCATCGAGTTCACGCTGCGACTGTCCGACTATGAAGCACTGGGCGGCCATATGGATCAGGTCCGGCGAGTTGAAGATATTGACAGCGATATTGAGCGCCGGGTCAGCACTATGCGGACAAATTTTGGGCCGAAACACCCGCATCAATAGCTGAAAAATACCCTTTTACAATATTCTGCCCAGCAGGATCGACGACGGGATTAGGGAATGGACCGATAAACGGTAAAAGAATGCCATGTCCACTTCGGCACACTTTGCGAACCATTGTCGACAGATGCCCAGGGTCTGTAGTGCGGGACCTTGTTGCCAGTCGCCTTCACCCAGTCAATATCCGCTTTACATCACTTTGCGGGTCTTCGTCTAACGTTACATACGATTTGCACTCCGTTGGCCCGCACACTCTCGTTATGATCGAGGGAGCCTTGGGGGGCAGGTCACCTCCATCAGAGCTTTTCAATTATCGTGTTGAAAACGGCATTACCTAACAACCGCTGCACTGTGCAGAGAACGGTGATTTCGAGCCCTTTCTGACTTAGGGTGCGGACGCAGTATTTCGAAGGCCCGGAATACGGCTGCGGGCAAGGACAGCGCGTTGCTGCGCTTCGCTCCAAATGAGAATCGGCATATCTGCGTGCCTAGATGATGTCGAGGGAGACCTTCACCCGATCCATAACGATGGAGGATGTGAACTTGCTTACATTGGACTCGTCAAAGAAATATCTTTGGGTGAATTCTTCGTATTCCTTGATGTCATGAACCACTACGACCAGGATGAAATCCGCCTCTCCGGTTGCGTAATAGCATTGCTGAACCTGAGGGGCTTCGCGCATGCTGCGCTTGAAGGCGTCCAGATGCCTGCGGCTTTCCCTTTCCAGCACGACCCCGACGATTACCGTCATGTCGCGCCCCAGCTTGGCAGGCGACAGCACGGCGATTTCCCGTTCGATAACGCCCGTTTCCTTGAGCCGCTTCAGCCGTTTCTGGATGGCAGGAGGAGAAAGGGCGACCTCATATCCAAGCGCTTCGGCCGTCAAACGTGCGTTCGACTGGATGAGTTTGAGAATTTCAAGGTCCTTGTCGTCCATGGTCGGAATAAGATCAAATCTGCGCCGATTCGCAACATTTTTTGTCGTGATCGAGCCAAATTTGACGATAGGCCTAAATCCTATGCCTTATCATCCAAGATGGAATCAGGGTTGTCTTGAGCGAGTTCCGTCAAAATGCCGCCGTTAGCGGCCCGGAGATGTGCATCATCGGCCTGACCCGGTTTTTGCGGAATTAACTGACGACCTTTCGTGCTGGTGAAAACCACGCATGTCCATCCAACAGTCACAGGGAGAAAAAAACATGCCGAGAATGCTAACCAGAACACTCATTGCCGCAGGTTTCACACTTGCCGCAAGCGCCTTGACAGCATTGGCCGGACCGATTGACGACCGCATCGCCGCCGGAGAGTCGATCCGCATCGGTTTTTCCAATATTCCGATCTGGGCTTTTCCCGGCGAGAACGGTGAAGCCGCCGGTTTCATGAACGATGTCGCCATGGAGACGCTCAAGAGCATGGGCTACGACAATATCGAACCGGTTGTGACGGACTGGGGCGGATTGATCCCCGGTTTGCAGGCTAGCCGTTATGACATGATCACCGGCGGGATGTATATTCTGAAATCGCGCTGCGAGAACGTTTCCTTCTCTGATCCGGTCGGCTCGTTCAGCGATGCTTTCCTTGTCCCGACGGGCAACCCCAAGGGTATCAACAACTACGAAGACATTCTGAGCACCGGCTCGGTGCTGGTGACCGGCGCGGGTTACAACACCGTCGAGGCCGCCAAGAAAGTCGGGATCACGGACGCCACCCTGATGCAGGTTCCCGGCCCGACCGAGATGCTTGCAGCCATGAAGGCGGGCCGCGCCGATGCGGCGGTTCTGACCTATTTCGAGGCAGCGCACCTGGCGGAGGCATCCAATGGCGAGCTGGAACTGGGCGATCTGGCCAAGATGCCGGAATGGACCAAGAACTGGGCCGGTATCGGTTTTCGCCACGAGGATGCCGATTTTCTGGCGAAATTCAATGAAGCGATGAACGCCTATATCGGCACCCCGGAAATGCTCGAACTGGTGTCGAAGAACGAATACACCAAAGACCATCTTCCCGGTGGTGTGACCGCTGCATGGGTTTGTGAAAACCGCTGAGGCCGGACAGATTGCGGCAGGCCTGACGGACCTGCCGCGAACCTCTGAAACCCTGACCGCCTGGGGCATCCCATGATACTTATCGAATTCATCGGCCAGTACTGGCCGCGCCTGTTGTCAGGCACCGGGATAACCATCGCGCAGTTCCTGCTGGCCGCCGTCCTTGGGATTGCGATCTCGCTTGCCATGGGTTTGCTGAAACTCTCGCCGAACCGGGCGCTGCGATGGTCGGCCGTCACCTATATCGAGATATTTCGCGGCACCTCGCTTCTGGTTCAGCTTTACTGGATTTTCTTTGTCCTGCCGCTGTTCGGGATAACGGTTGACAAATTCACCGCCGGGTATCTGGCCGTGGGCATGAACATCGGCGCTTACGGTGCCGAACTGGTGCGCGGCGGCATTCTGGCCGTGCCGAAAGGCCAGTGGGAAGCCGCGCTTGCCATCAACATGAGCCCGGCCAAACGCATGTGGCGGATCATTCTGCCGCAGGCGCTGGTCAACATGCTGCCGCCCTGGGGCAACCTGATGATCGAGCTGCTGAAGGGCACGGCGCTGGTCTCTCTCATCTCTGTCACCGACCTGATGTTTCAGGCCAAGCAGATCAACGCCAGCACCTTCCAATCTGCCGAGATTTTTGGCGCAGCACTGATCATCTACTACATTCTGGCCCGCTTTCTGCTTACGCCCTTCATGCGTTGGCTGGAACGTTTCATGGCCCGCAAGATGGGAAAGGCCTGAGACATGTTTGACTGGAAATGGGACTTTGCTTGGGAAATCCTGCCACGGCTTCTGTGGGCGACTGTCAATACGATGATGGCCGCAGGTGCGGGTTATGCCATTGCGCTGGTGATCGGGATGGTTTTTGCCCTGGCGCAGCGCACGCCCTATCGCGGATTGACCTTTGTGACGCGCGAAGTGCTGGAGTTCATCCGCTCTACCCCGCTGTTGTTGCAGATATTCTTCATCTTCTATGTCGGGCCGCAGTTTGGCATCACGCTTAGCCCCTGGATGTCGGGCATGATCGCCATCGGCCTGCATTACTCGTGCTACATGGCCGAAGTGTATCGCGGCGGCATCGAAAGCGTGCCGAAAGGCCAGTGGGAGGCGGCGACTGCGTTGAACATGACAGTGCTGCAAACCTACAAACGCATAGTCATCCCGCAGGCCATACCGTCGGCATTGGCGGGCATGGGCAACTATCTGGTCGGTATCTTCAAGGATACGCCCATGCTTTCGGTTATCGGCGTTGCCGAACTGATCCACACCGCCAATGCCATCGGGTCTGAGAAGTATCGTTTTCTTGAACCCTACACCATGGTTGGCCTTATTTTTCTGGCGATCTCCTTGCCCGCAGCTGGCCTTATCCGGGCTTTCGAGGGTTACGTGCGCCGCAGACTGGGAATGTAAACATGGAAGATATGTCCGGATATCCGCTGGAAATCACCGGCGCACCGAAACCGATGGTCAGCTTTCGCAAGGTTCGTAAGGCTTACGGGCCGCTGGTTGTTCTTGATGACCTCGATCTGGATG
>JBARVN010000015.1:0-26232 GCA_049646285.1 Albidovulum sp.
GCTCGATGCCCTGCCCCGACGCACCCGTTTTCTTAGAACAGGCCTTCGACATCGCCGACATCATTCAAGCGGATCACTTCCGCTGAAGGCACGCGCGGCAAGCCCGGCATGGTCATGATCTCACCGCAGATCGCTACGATGAAACCCGCCCCTGCCGACAGGCGCACTTCACGCACCGGCACTGAATGGCCCGTGGGTGCTCCGCGCACATTCGGGTCCGTCGTGAAGGAATACTGGGTTTTGGCCATACAGACCGGCAGATGGCCATATCCGGCGGCTTCCCAGGTCTTCAGCTGCTCGCGCACCGATTTGTCGGCAATCACCTCATCGGCGTGATAGATGCGCTTGGCCACGGTTTCAATCTTCTGGAACAGCGGCATGTCGTCGGGATAAAGCGGCGCAAAGTTCGCCGAACCGGATTCCGCCATCTCCACGACCTTATGGGCCAGTTCCTGAATGCCGGCAGAGCCGTCAGCCCAGTGCTTGCACAAGATCGCTTCCGCGCCCTGCCCTGCCACATATTTCTTGACCGCCTCAACTTCGGCGTCTGTGTCCGAGAAGAAGTGGTTGATCGCCACAACCACCGGCACGCCAAAGCTTTTGACGTTCGAGATGTGGCGGCCAAGGTTCGGGCAACCCTTTTCAACGGCAGATACGTTTTCCGCGCCCAGATCGGCCTTGGCCACGCCGCCATTCATCTTCATCGCACGCACGGTCGCCACAATAACCGTAGCGGCCGGTTTCAACCCGGCCTTGCGGCACTTGATGTTGAAGAATTTCTCAGCACCAAGATCGGCCCCGAAACCGGCTTCGGTGACAACATAATCACCCAGTTTCAGCGCTGTTTTCGTCGCGATAACCGAGTTACAGCCATGCGCGATGTTGGCAAAGGGGCCGCCATGCACAAAGGCCGGGTTGTTTTCCAGCGTCTGCACCAGATTTGGCTGCATCGCGTCCTTCAACAGAACCGTCATCGCGCCGTCAGCCTTGATGTCGCGGCAATAGATCGGTGTCTTGGCGCGGGTATAGGCAACAACGATATCACCCAACCGCTTTTGCAGATCTGCCAGATCGTTCGACAGGCACAAGATCGCCATGACTTCGGACGCCACCGTGATGTCAAACCCGGTCTGACGCGGAAAGCCGTTCGACACGCCGCCAAGCGACACGACCGTGTCACGCAGCGCGCGGTCATTCATGTCCATCACCCGGCGCCAGCTGACGCGGCGCTCGTCGATATCCAGCGCATTGCCCCAGTAGATGTGGTTGTCGATCATCGCCGACAAAAGGTTGTGGGCGCTGGTGATGGCGTGAAAGTCGCCGGTGAAATGCAGGTTCATCTCTTCCATCGGCACGACTTGCGCATATCCGCCGCCAGCGGCCCCGCCCTTCATACCGAAGTTCGGCCCAAGTGAGGCTTCGCGGATACAGATCACCGCTTTTTTGCCGATCGAGTTCAGCCCGTCGCCCAGACCTACCGTTGTCGTCGTCTTGCCTTCGCCCGCGGGTGTCGGGTTGATTGCGGTCACAAGGATCAGCTTGCCATCAGGGCGGTCTGCCAAAGACTTGATGAACGTCTGGCTGACCTTTGCCTTGTCATGACCGTAAGGCAGCAGATGCTCTTGCGGAATACCAAGCTTGTCGCCGATCTCCATGATCGGGCGCTTCTTTGCTTCGCGGGCAATTTCGATGTCGGTTTTAAAAGCCATATTCTATTCGTCTCCCTGTGCGCCGGGCGCATTTAGCGTTGTCCCGGCTATAAAGGGGCGACGGCCAGAAAAGACGCTGAATTACGACGTTTCCAAAGCCGGAATCGCCAGCCTTGCCCCCCAGAGGTTTCCTATCGGAAATTTATGTATGCAATGGAGCACCGCGCCCCTTCACAATGAAATAACTGCGCAAACGGCAATCCAAAACGCGCCGACGGTTCGGCAGGGCTCAGACAGTCAGCGTGAAGAAAAGCCTACGAAACGGGAACAGGACTGACCCGTCCGGCTCCGTCGGGTAGGCCGCAAACAATGCCTGCTCATAGCGTCGGATGAACTCTTCCGTCTCAGTGTTGTTTAGCTGGTCCAGATAGGGGCGCATTGCTGTGGCTTCAGTGAAACGGCGCACGGGATGTGCGGGCTTGGATGGTCTAAGCTTTTGAACATAATCGGTTTCCCAGACATTTACCTCTCCCAAAGGGGCTAGGATCCGGTGGTATTCTATCGGCGTATCGACGGGGCTGGCCCAGTGGGCGGCGCCAAATCGATCAGCAAACATTTCGGCTGCAAAGTCGCGCAAAAACCGGTGTGACGGCGCGCCGAACTGGCGCGGCATCTGCACCGCCAAAACGCCGCCGGGTGCCAGTTGGCCAGCCAGTTCGGGCAGTAAGGTCGCATGATCAGGCAGCCAATGCAGAGCAGCGTTGGAGAACACCAGCGCCAGACGCGTCGGCGCACGCCATGTCGCTGCATCGTTTTCGATCAGATTTGCGTAGCAGCCGGTGCGCGCCGCTGCTTCCAGCATCGCCGGTGACGCGTCAAGCCCCTCAATCAGATGGCCACTGAACTTTGCGGCAAGGGCGGGGCCAGCCGCTCCTGTCCCACAACAAAGATCAAGGACGTTTCCCTCTGGCAGCTCTCCAACTTGGCCTAAAAGATCAAGTGCAGGCCGCAACCGAAGATCGCCAAAGCGCGCGTAGCTGTTGGGGTTCCAGTCCTGTGTTCTGGTCATCAGGGTCCCTGCTGGCGGGATGCGATGGGCGGGTGCATCCTGTCCTTCGCACGCATGATTGCGCACGCACTATAGGACACTATGGGCGACGGTGTGCAACTTTCAAGCCAGCATACCTGCCCTTTGCGCGCGGATCCCAAAACAATCAGCGCTTGACTTATGGCACGATTGCCCCCATCTGCCGCTCATCCGATGGCCCGCTACCGCGTGAGCAGCCGTTCCCCGTATAGGGGGCAGAGGCCCGGATACGACTGGTTCCCATGTCACGCCAGGGGTCCTGCGGTTCGAACATGAGCCGCGCCCCGCTATGGAGCGTCTGTCCCGAAAGGGACCGGCGCAATGACGTTTTTGCGGCCGCAAACCTGTGGCCGAACCTTAGGATACTCAATTGAACTACTTTGAAGAACTGGGCGTTGATGCCCGTGTCGTCGCCAACCTGACCGAAAATGGTCTGACCGAGCCGACCCCAATTCAGACCCGCGCCATCCCCGCGGCCCTTGATGGGCGCGATGTGATGGGGTTGGCCCAAACCGGCACCGGCAAGACCGCGGCCTTTGGTCTGCCCATTGTCACCAAACTGCTGGAAGTTGGCCGCCGGCCCGATCCCAAAACCTGCCGCGCCCTGATCTTGGCCCCCACACGGGAACTGGCCACCCAGATCACCGAGAATATGCAAAAATTCGCAAAAGGCACGTCTGTACGCACGTTCCGCGTTGTTGGCGGTGCCAGCCTGAACGCCCAGGCCCAACGCCTGGCGTCGGGCATCGACATCCTTGTGGCCACGCCGGGTCGCCTGATCGACCTGCTGGAACGCAAGGCGCTGAAACTTAGCGAAGTACGCTACCTCGTGCTGGATGAAGCGGACCAGATGCTGGACATCGGCTTTATCCACGCGCTGCGTCAGATTGCACGGCTTTTGCCGCCAAAACGCCAGACCATGCTGTTTTCGGCAACCATGCCAAAGCTGATGGAAGAAATCTCGGCCGCCTATCTGACCAACCCGGTCAAAGTTCAGGTTTCGCCTCCGGGCAAGGTGGCTGACAAGATCGAACAAGGCGTGCATTTCACCAACCAAGGCGAGAAGGCCAAGCTTCTGGCTGAATACATCTCACAGCATCAAGGCGAACTGGCACTGGTCTTCAACCGGACCAAACACGGCTCAGACAAGCTGATGAAGCTGCTGGATGGCTGGGGGTTCAGTGTGGGCGCCATCCACGGCAACAAAAGCCAGGGGCAGCGGGAACGCACGCTTCAGGCCTTCCGTAATGGTGAGCTGAAGATTCTGGTAGCCACCGACGTGGCAGCACGCGGCATCGATATTCCCGATGTGCGCCATGTCTATAACTTCGACCTGCCTAACGTGGCCGAAAACTATGTCCACCGTATCGGGCGGACCGCACGTGCGGGCAAGGCCGGTCGGGCCGTGGCCTTCTGTGCACCTGCTGAATTTGGTGAGTTGCAGGCCATCGAAAAGATTATGAAGGCGCGCATTCCGGTTATCGGCGGCACCGCTCCGGCCTTGGCCGAAGCGAATGCAGCTGCCAAGGCGGCCAAAGTCAAGCAGGGCAACCGGCAAGGACAAGGCCGCAACGGCGGATCATCTGCGCATCACAGCTACGGTCAGAAACGCAATGACGGGAACACCGCACGCCCGGCCCGCAGGCCTTCGCGTCGCCCAAAAGGCTCCAAAGCAGCCTGAACGCCGGATTGCCGTACTCTGTGCCCAATAACGGTTTTTTCAGACAAAACGGCCGGTCTTTAGGGACCGGCCGTTTTGGGTTTGAACGTCTGGGCAACCGCGGATCAGGCCGGGCCGTCTTCCAGATGCAACTTGATATCAATCAGCACCTTTTGGATAGCCAAAGTCTCCGACAACAGCCGCTTGGCTTCATTGATGGTGATTTTGCCGTCTTCCATTGACTGGCTATATTCCGCCATCAGCATGGCAAAGCGCTGCGACAACGCCACAACATCGGCATTGATACCGCCCTTTCCGGCATTCTTACGATCCTGATCATGGCTCAGCGTGATGCCGTTCAAATCAGCAAGGGCGGCTGTCACATGCGGAAACCGCGCCTCTTTCTCCAAAGCGGCCACGACATCGATGGGCATAAACCTGTCAGAATGTTCGGAGTCATCGGAATAGTACCGCCCCAATGTCGCTTTCGACTTTCCGCTCAGCTTGGCAGCCGCTTCAATGCCGATATCCTTAACCAGCGCTTCGCTGTGTTTTTTCAGGTAACTGCCGATTTTGTCCGACACGCGTGTCGCCTCCGGTACTCAGGCCCGAATTATTCGGGGGAAAACATCTATCTCTTTCCCCTTAATAGGTTGGGCTGGGTTTGTCATTTCTAAAGCGTTCCCAATGTTGGGGATGGGTACGAGTTTCCGGTGACCCAGGACCGGTACGAGTGAGGTTCGCTGCGCCTTTGGTTGTGGGAGCGCCAAAGCCGGATTTCCGGCAGAAGCGTAGCGAGCCTTCATAAGTAACGAGTTTTACTGCCCTGTGTTGCCAAATCCTGCAGGGTTTAGGCCGACGGCAGTTTACGTGTTTGGCGTTTAGCCGTGTCGGAGAGGTGGGATAGGGCTGCCTCTCCGGTGCGGGCTTGATCAAAGATCAGCCCTGAGGCTATCTACGCGCATGGCCAAACTCTATTTTCACTATTCCACCATGAATGCCGGCAAATCCACGTTGCTGCTGCAAGCCGCGCACAATTACCGTGAACGTGGCATGATGCCCTTGTTGCTGACCGCCCAGTTGGACGACCGGGCCGGAACGGGCAAGATTTCCAGCCGCATCGGTATCGGGCAGGCCGCAGAAACCTACACACCCCAGACGGACATGTTTGCGCTTTTGCAAACCCGGCTCACCCAAGGCCCGGTTGATTGCGTCTTTCTTGACGAAGCGCAGTTTTTGACGCCCAAGCAGGTCTGGCAGCTGGCCCGCGCCGTGGATGATCTGGGGGTGCCAATCATGTGCTACGGGCTGCGTGTCGATTTTCGCGGAGAGCTGTTTCCCGGCTCTGCCACGCTTTTGGCACTGGCCGATGAGATGCGCGAAGTGCGCACCATCTGTCATTGCGGCAAGAAGGCCACCATGGTTGTGCGGCGCGGCGCGGATGGCAAGACCACCCGTGACGGCGCGCAGGTTCAGATCGGCGGCAATGAAACCTATGTGTCGCTGTGCCGGCGACATTGGCGCGAAGAGGTCGGGGACCGCGACGAGGTCTGATCTTTCGGATGCCTCCGGCGGGGATATTTACGCCAAGTGGAAACGCAAGACACGCCATGGCGTTTCGACTTTAACCTCAAGCAGCGTTTAGGTGATATATGATGCTTCAAGGTAAAGTCGAAACGCTTTAGAATAGCCGTCCGCCGATGGGCACGCCATGGTCCGGCGCGATCAGCACCACCTCACCGGCCTTATCCGGTACGCCCAAAACCAGCACCTCCGACAGCACTGGCCCGATCTGGCGCGGCGGAAAGTTGACCACGGCCAGAACCTGCCGCCCAATCAGGTCGTCCGGCGTATAGTGGGCCGTGATCTGGGCCGAGGATCGTTTTTCCCCGATCTCGGGGCCGAAATCGACCCACAGGCGATAGGCCGGTTTGCGCGCTTCGGGGAAAGGTTCGGCCCGCGTGATGCGGCCGACCCGAACATCAACCTTCATAAAGTCATCAAAACTGACGGTCATTGCCCCAGCTCCCGCCCCCGTTCGGCAGCGGCATGAACGGCGCGGCGCAACAGGGCCGGAAAGCCCTGCGCCTCATCCATCAAGACCGCCAGCGCCGCTGCGGTCGTGCCGCCCGGTGAGGTGACATTGATGCGAAGTTGCGCGGGGTCATCGCTTGCGGCTTCGGCCAGTGCACCGGCGCCTGCGACAGTGGCCTTGGCCAGCTGCATGGACAGACCCGGCGGCAGCCCCTCTGCCACGCCCGCTGCAGCGAGCGTTTCAATCAGGTGAAAGACATAGGCCGGGCCAGACCCCGACACCGCCGTGACCGCATCCATCTGATGCTCGCCGTCAAGGCGCACAACTTGGCCAACAGCGCCCAGCAGGGTTTCGGCCAGCGCCAGATCGGCCGCCGTGGCATGGGCGTTGCCGGTGATCGCGGTGATGCCTTGTGCGATGGCGGCTGGCGTATTGGGCATGGCGCGGATGATCGGGGTATTGTCGCCCAAAACCGCCGCATAAGACGCAATGGTTGTGCCCGCCGCCACCGACAAAAACACCGTGCGGCCACCGCCCATCGCCGCCAGCGATGGCAGCGCCTCACCCATCATCTGCGGTTTGACAGCGATCAGCACAATCGCCGGATCCTTCGGCAAGGGCGCATTCAGATGCACGCCCTGCGCCTTGACCCAATCCGATGGGAAGGGATCATTGACCCAGACGCGCTCGGGCGACAACCCGCCCGTCAGCCACCCGGCCAACATCGCAGAACCCATCTTGCCGCAGCCCAGCAATACCAACCCCCGGCTCTCTATCGCGGTCATATCCATGAAGTGCCCCCCTTGTACCCGGAGGCAGAGATTAGCGATCCGGCGGTCAAGCGAAAGCCCTTAACGGCGCTAGGCGCGGCCGTAGGCCTGCGTCATGGCGACATCCATCGCAACTTCGGGGGATTGATCGCCCCAGCATGTCAGTTGGAAGGCCGGGTAAAACCGCTCGGCCGAAGTGACGGCTTCGGTGATCATCTTGTCAATCTGCTCCGGCCCGGCAATCTGGCCTCCGGCCAACCCCAGCCCATAGCGCCAGACCATCAGCCTTTGTTCGCGCCAATAGGTGAACGCGCCCGACCAGACCAGATCATTGGCCCGGTTCAGCGCTTCATAAAGCACTGGCAGTTTGTCTTCGGGGGGATCCATCTCAAACGTGCAGATCAGGCGCAGCGTTTCATCGTAGCCGGACCAGGCCAGCGTGATGGAATAGGTGCGCCATTGGCCTTCAACCGCCATGGCGATCTGATCATCGGTGACCCGGTCGAAATCCCATTCATGGTGTTCTGCAAGGGTTTCAACGATATCAATCGGATGCAGATCTTCGGAGTTTAGATACGTCTCGGAAAGTGACATGCCCGGCCTCTTTGCTTGTAGCTTTGTTCGGATGGCAGTCCGCAAAGCTTAGGTGCCCGCTCAAGGACCGGTATATATCACCACCAGACCTCCCATATATGGTGTGGCCTAACGAAGTATCTGTAAAGCAATATTTTTGCGGCCGAGGCTAAATCTTGTGGATAGATTGTAGCGTGACAGCAATATTTGCACAGTTTGACAGAGATATCTGCAGCAAACAATTTTTAGCGATTGGTGATCAATAACCTCCCAGAGAACCGCCATCTGGTCTGCCATGCGACCGGATCAACCGGCGTTAAAGGGGTATTGAAAAGGCCTTTCAATGCATCCTGCCCTCCTACGGTGCCGTCGCGATAACGGGCGTGTTCGGCTCGCGCAGGGCCGGGTAGCCGTAGCCTGTGCCGCTGGCATGGGCCCGCGTTTCCAGCGGCATATGAATTTGCGGGCGACAACTATTTACGTCGCCCTGGCTCAAGAGGTGATAGCCTTCGATGTACCCGAACGCGAAACCGTCCGAGCCGCTGGCGAATGGTGCTGACGGTGTGAGTGTCACGGTCCCGACGCGGGCCGCTCCGGTGCCGCTGCCGGTGTTCGTGATCGTGGCGGTGAAGTCCCGGAATGAATGGTTCCCGGATCGCACCACCGAAAAGCCCTGAACGTTGTGCAACTCGGCGATTGAGGTTTCGGGCAATACCGAAGGCGTGACCCACTCGGACGCCTCAAGCGTGCCTGCGTAGGAGCCTGCCGTATGCTCGACATAGGCGGTGCTCAAATTGTTTCCGTGAGGCAGTGAGAAATCAACCTCGACGTCGACGCCGCCCGCGCCAAACCGCCATGCGACAATCCTTGGCTCCTCACGAGGCAGCACCCCGATCAGGCGCAGGAGCGCGTGGGCGAAGTAGACTGCCACAAGGCTTTCCCCGTCGATATCGACCGCGACATGCGTACCACCGGGCATCGCCAAATGACCGCCGAACGCTGCTGGTTCGGCCCATCCTGCGACGGAATTGAGGCTGACCTGCCCCATCGCCACGCCTGACACCATGTCGCGCAAGGCGGCCTGAATATCCGCCTTCTGGATGTCGTTCGAGCTGAACTGGCCGTCCAAAACAGCAGCCCCGTTCTTGAATGAGGCCCCGTACCACGGCACCCATTTGGTTCTGGCGGCGTCGAAGATCCCCTGCCCACCACCGGTCATGTCCCAGAGAAAATGATCGGGGGAATAGGCGTTGTTGCCGACATTGATGGTGCCGCTCGAATAGGGTTGCAGTCCAGACCCATCCGGCGTGCTGGTGAGACCGTCGAGCACCTGACGCAGGTAGCCCGGTGCTACATGCCGTTCCAGCTTCAACCGAACCGCCGCTTCGTTGGTGAACCAGTATTCGACCGCCGCGCAAACGTCGGTCCCCAATGACCTCAGCTTTACAATCGGATTGGCGAAGGAGGCCGCCCAGTCCCGATTGGCATTGCCGTCATCGAGTAACTGATCGCGCCCGGTGCTGTTTTGCGCACCATTTACAAGCGTCATTCGCGGGGCATTATACTTTGCAAAGACCGCAGCCATGCGCCTTAGGCCAAGCCCTGACGTACCATCCACCACCTGCGGACCTGCTGCCGAACCACCGTTAGTGTCGTTCCACAACATCCAAAGCCGCTTCGATGTAGGTGTGAAGGAAACACCACCGGGGATGTCAAATTTCAAGGTGCGGTCCATGAGCGACTGCCCAAACGGCACCACATTATTACCGGCATACCAGCGGGTGCTTTGTGTCGCCGTGACGCCGGTTGCAAATTTGCCCCGTATCTCTGCCCGCACAGCGTCAACATATTCCGGTACCAGCATGACAATATCGGTCGAAGAGCCAGCCCCAAGGGTGACGTCCGTCCAGTCCACAACGGTTGTGGCCGGTGTGGCATGGTCAAAGATGCGATATTGGATGACAACGCCAGGCACGTCATGGGTCACGGTGGCCCCGAAGGTCGCGAATTGGGTGCCGAAACGGTCTGTGTCGTAGGTCGGTGCCAATGGCTCGGAGATTGTCAGGACCGACGGCGCGGCACCCGCGTTTGCCCCGTTTTCATCATAGGCCCCGGTGTAATTCGTGCCGATGGAGTTGGTCGGGTCATACTCACGGTGCCAGAAACCAGCGGTAGGCCAGCCATCCATGCCGGGAACGCGCTTATCTACCCAGATTTCGCGCGACCGCTCATAAGCCCCAATCTTTTGCCCGCCAAAGCCCCAATGCGAAGCCGCACCGAGAAGCGGTTTGATTTCGCGGATGTCGTCGACCTCGGTCGGAAACCCTTCAATGATCGTTGGGTAAACGGTCGTGTCGGCGATGATCGTGCTGTTGAACATATCGCCGATCACGATGGAAAGCCCACCTGTGCCTTCATTGTGGGGGGAGCCTGAGTTCGGACGGCACGTGATATTATACTCATTCACGGCCCAGCCAGCATCGTTGTCGGGCGTCGATTTTCCGCCGGGCTGCACAGAGCCATGCGCGCCCACTTCGCAGTACAGCAAGGTGTTGTTTCTGGTGATGCTGCCGCCGCCGGTTGGCGCGCGGTCAATCGCATTGGCGCCCCTCATGCAGAATATGTTCTGTTCTGCAATGGCGTTTGGACAATCGGCGATGCCGAAGAAGAGCGTCGTGACGAAGCGATGAATTCGGTTGCTGAAAACATCATTGGAGAAGTGATTTGGTCGGGTCACACTTGGTAAAATACGCATCGGTTCTGGTTCTGTCTTTGATCAGCCAGGCCGACGCGCAAAGCATGGACAGTATGATGATCGCGGGCGACCTGGGCACCGTACTTGGGTCTGAAAAGGTATGCGGTCTTACATACGATCAAGATGCAATATCTGTTTGGATCGACAACAATACCGATGCCTCGGACATGGGGTTCGCTGGCACTCTTTCCATGATGACGCAAGGTGCTGAATTTCAGCTGAGGAGCCTTTCTGAAAGCGCTCGAACCGCCCATTGCAGGGCGGTTAGTCGCACAGCACAGCACTACGGATTTATCAAAGGCTGACGCAATTCAGCGTAAATCATTTGCATGTTAGGAAGCTGGCAGGATTTGGTCGCGACTTCCCAATATGTTGATTTCGTTTACTTATTTCCAACATGCAAATGAGATACCCAACCTGCAACCGGATTTGCATGTTCCGGACCTCTGTCAGTGGCCCCGAGTGGTCGTTGCTTGTCATTAATGCCTTTTTTAATGTCTATTTTATAGGGGTTTAAACGGTGTCTCCCCGTTCAGCTCAATTGAGCGCGCGTCGATCCCCCACTCGCCATAAAGTGCCCAATTTGTGTTCAGTGCAGATTTCTCACAACTTTCTTTTTGCAATGACCACATGCGTCCTCCACCCCTTATTTTTATGACCCATACGTCTTTGACCTTCCACCACCGCCCTCTTCCGGCTTCAGTGCAGGATTAACTGTCAATACACATAGATTGCCGTGCAACGCCAAAAGTGGGCCCAAAGCAGGGCCCATACGCGGGTCGCGGTGTTGGGAGGATCAGCCCTTGGCAGCAGCCTCAAGCGCATCAAGCCGGGCTTTCAGCGTTGCATTCTCTTCGCGGACCTTTTGGGCCATGGCGCGCACCGCGTCGAATTCTTCGCGCGTGACAAAATCACGATCCGCCAACCAGCGATCCATCCAGGATTTCATCGCCGTCTCGGCCTCGGTCCGCGCGCCTTGCGCAACACCCATCGCATTGGTCATCAGCTTCGACATGTCATCGAACAACTTGTTCTGTCCGCTCATTGGGGGCTTCCTTTGCGATCTTCATCAGTTCAGCCTATATGCGCATCCTCGGGCCAAAGCTCAAGGTTGACTTCACAGCTTACCCGCGCTCTGAGACCCAAAAGGAGATGTTGATGTACGCGGCCCTACCCTTCCCCGATATCTCGAATGAACTTTTCTCGATTGATCTTGGCGGGCTGCATCTGGCGCTGCGCTGGTATGCGCTGGCCTATCTGGCGGGGCTATTGGGCGGGTACTGGGTGGTGCGCCGGCTGATGCAGCGCCCGCAGCTTTGGCCAAACGGTGCCGCCCCCATGGCGTGGGGCAAGGTGGAAGATCTGCTGACCGCGATCATTCTGGGCGTGATTTTGGGCGGCCGTCTGGGCTTTGTGCTATTTTACCAACCCGGATTTTACTTGGCCAACCCGTCACAGATCCTGAAGGTCTGGGAAGGCGGCATGTCCTTTCACGGTGGTTTTCTGGGTGTCGTTGTGGCCGGGCTTTGGTTTTGTCGCCGCCATAAGATCCCGGCATTGCAATTGGCCGACGCCATGGCGCTTGTGGCCCCGCTGGGCCTGTTCCTTGGGCGGGTTGCAAATTTCGTCAACGCCGAACTTTGGGGGCGTCCGACGGACCTGCCCTGGGGCGTGATCTTTCCCGGCGAGGCCGCGCAAACCTGTGCAGGGATCTTGCCCGGCGACTGCGCGCGCCATCCCAGCCAACTTTATGAGGCCGGTTTGGAAGGGCTGCTACTGGGGCTGGTGCTCTGGCTTTGCCTGCGTGCAGGCGCGCTAAAGCGGCCGGGGCGGCTGACCGGGGTCTTTTTGATGGGCTACGGTCTGTCGCGGTTCGTGGTTGAATTCGCGCGCCAGGCCGACCCCCAATTCATCACACCCGACAATCCCTTGGGCCATGTGCTGCAGGCCGGGGGCATGGGTTTGTCGATGGGCCAGCTCTTGTCATTGCCGATGATCGCGGTTGGCATCTGGCTGTGGCGGCGGGCGTGACCCCGCTGGCGGATATCCTCGCCCGGCGGATCGTCACCGACGGGCCGATGTCGCTGGCCGATTATATGGCGGATTGCCTTCTGCACCCGCAACACGGCTACTATGCCACGCGTGATCCGTTTGGCACGGCTGGTGATTTTACCACTGCACCCGAGATCAGCCAGATCTTTGGCGAAATGCTGGGCCTTTGCCTTGCGCAATGCTGGATGGATCAGGGGCGCCCCGATCCCTTCACCCTGGCCGAGATCGGGCCGGGACGCGGCACGCTGATGGCGGACATCTGCCGCACGATCCGCACGGTGCCGGGCATGTGCGATGCGGCCCATGTGCATCTGGTCGAAGCCTCTGCACCCTTGCGTGCCCGTCAGGCCACGACACTGGCCGCTCAAAACGCCACGTGGCACGATGATGTCACGACCCTGCCCCAAGCCCCCTTATTCCTTGTAGCCAATGAGTTTTTTGATGCCCTTCCAATCCGGCAATTTGAACGCAAACAAAACGGCTGGGCAGAACGGCAAGTCGGCTTGGGCGGGGATCCATTAACGCTCGGGTTGGGGCCGGTGACACAATACGGTGCACTTGCGCACCGGTTGCACGATACGCATCCCGGTGATGTTGTCGAAATCTGCCCTGCCCTGCCTGCAATCGGGCAAGAGATTGCGGCGCGCATTTCGGCACATGGCGGTGTCGGGTTGATCCTCGATTACGGCGGCTGGCATTCACTGGGCGATACGTTCCAAGCGCTCAAGGCGCATGCTCCGGTTGATCCCTTCGCGGCACCGGGAAACGCGGACCTGACCGCGCATGTCGACTTCGAAGCCCTATCAAACGCGTTCACCCGGCACGGGGCGATCAGCACCGCAATGACCTCCCAAGGCGTGTTTCTAGAGCGGCTGGGCATCACTGAACGCGCACAGCAGCTTGCGCAAAAGCTCACAGGTAAAGCGCTGGAAAGTCATATTGCCGCGCATCGGCGCTTGACCCACCCCTCAGAAATGGGAGAGTTGTTTAAGGCCATCGCCTGTCACCCTGCAGGCTTACCTCCACCGCCCGGATTGGACATTCCTGATGTCGACGACGCTGAAAGTCCTGACGCATGATGCACTCACCCCGTTTCGGCACGGCTTCTTTACCCGCAAGGGTGGTGCATCATCAGGGATCTTTCATGGCTTGAACTGCGGGCAAGGCTCGTCGGATCAAAGCGAGGCAGTTGCAATCAACCGCAGCCGCGCTGCAGATGCGATGGGCGTGGCCCCGAAAATGCTGGTCGGTGTGCATCAGATTCATTCGGCCGATGTCGTCACCGTAACCGAGCCGCTTCAATCGTCTGTTCGGGCCGATGCCCTTGTCACAGACCGACCCAATATCGCGCTTAGCGTGTTAACGGCCGATTGTCAGCCGGTGCTCTTCGCAGACGCAAAATCGGGCGTTGTCGGGGCGGCACATGCAGGCTGGCGCGGCGCATTGAACGGCGTGCTGGAAGCGACCGTGGCCGCGATGGAAGCGCTTGGGGCAAACCGGTCTGACATCAGCGCGGTCATCGGCCCGTCGATCAGTCAGCGCGCCTATGAAGTCGGCCCTGAATTTTGCGAAAACGTGCTGGCAGAGGATCAAACTCATGCCCGGTTTTTTGCCAATGGCACCGGTGACCGGATGCTGTTTGACCTGCCCGGTTATGGCCTTCACCGGCTGCGTGAAGCGGGTGTCGGACGCGCTGAATGGACGGGCCATTGCACCTATTCAGATCCCGATCTGTTCTTTTCCTACCGCCGCTCCGTGCATCAGCATGAAGCCGACTATGGACGGCTGATTTCAGCAATCCGTATCTGACGGTTATGTCCACTATTTGACATATTTCCAAGATAAATTCGAACTATAATATTGATTTAAAATGATAATATTTTTGTGCATAAATTATTCACCGCCACTGAAATACCTCCAATCCGGCCCTAGTCGCGCCCTATTGCCGGCTATGATAGCAGTGTCCGGTCGAAAGACACGGGCACTTCGAAAACGGTCCAAAGAGACCGGATATGAGGCAAAGGAGCAGTCAGATGAAACCGGAACGCCGTTGGATCAAATGGGTCTTGGCTGAAAGCGCAAAACAGGGCACCCCCCTGCCTTGGCAACGTGGCACCCGCCAAACAGCCACCAGCTTTCACAAACCTGCCCGCGCGACCGGCCTGCCCGCCCGCAGCTGACCTTTCAAACCCTCATACGCGTGGCTCTCCTCCCCTCGGGGGCTACACGCTGATAGCGGCGGATCGACCCCTCCCCAGGGCCGGTCCGCCGTCTCATTTCCACCCTTTGTCAATGCCTGATCGCGGATTGCACCACTCCGCCCACGGCTATGTGTCGCTACGTCATTCTACCTATGGGTGAAATTTGCCTTGCGCACTGCCGTCCATCTGTATCATTATCTGTAAACGATTCGTTTATGCAGAGAGCCTAATCGGTGAGACTTGTGTCAGGCTGGGCAACAAAGCCGGGCCGCTCCGTGTGATTAGACTGCATAACGTTGAATTTCCTTGATTAATTTGACACCGCGCAGAGCGATCGGCATAGTTTCGCTCATAGTCAATCTGCATTTGGGGTGGGGGCTCCGCAGATGTGACCAGACCGAAAGGCTGTTCGCGTGTCGTATTCACCTAGTACCGTTGTCAGGTTGACAACGGATGTTTTCAATTCGCCTGTTCCTCAGAGCAAAATTCATAAAACCCCGGCATTGCCGCCAATTTCACGGACCCCAGGCACTGCCCCCATGACAAGACGGTATGAGATCGCGTATCTCGATTCGTCAGGTCTGGTCGAAACGGTTACACGTCTCGCCCCGGCCATCCCCGCGTTCGAAGAGGCATTTTCCGCCTTCGCCCGCGGCACCGTTATCGCCACGACCGAAGGGCCCGTGGCAATCGAAGACCTTGTTCCGGGGATGACCGCGTTGACGGGCGAAGGCCGCAGTGAAACCATCACTTGGCTTGGCTCTATGACGCTGTTTCCACCGCAAGCAATGCGCGGCGTCAACAGCGGCAAACTGACCCGTATCACCGGTGATGCCTTCGGCGTCGGGCGACCGACACCCGATCTGGTGCTTGGTCCGCGCGCGCGCCTTTTGATCCGCGATGCAAGGTGCCAATTCGCGACCGGGCTGGACAGTGCCTATGCGCCTGCACGCAGCTTTGTGGACGGTGTCAGCATCATCGACGTGACACCGGTGGCGCCGATCACTGTCTATCACGTCGTGTTGGAACGTCAGGGCTCGTTGCGCGCCGCAGGGCTTGAGATCGAAAGCTATCATCCCGGCAGCCGCATGGCCGATGGGTTCGATCCGCAGGTGGCGCAGCTGTTCTTGTCGCTCTTCCCGCAAATGCGGTCATTGACCGAGTTCGGATCGCTTCGCCACCCACGTATGAGTGCGGACGAAGTTCAAGCAGCTCTCGAAGGCTAATCCGTTTCGGGCTGTTTGTGGCGGGGGCCACGGGCGCGGTGCTTTTCAGGCGCCGCGCTCAAGTCGTTGTTCAAGCACGTCAAAAGGCACACCGGGCTGGTCCTTGGCGCAGCGGATCACAAGGCTTGTCTTCACGCTGGCCACATTCGGCGCAGAGGTCAGCTCTTCGGTCAAAAAGGTCTGAAAGGACGACAGATCCGGTGCGACGCATTTGAGAATAAAATCAATCTCGCCGTTCAGCATGTGGCATTCACGCACGAACGGCCAACCCTTACACCGCGCCTCGAAGGCTGAAAGATCCACTTCGGCTTGGCTGTGCAGCCCCACCATGGCAAACACCTGAACTTCAAATCCCAGCTCACGCGGATTGACATCCGCATGATATCCCCGGATATAGCCCGCCTCTTCCAAGGTGCGCACACGGCGCAGACAGGGCGGTGCCGAAATACCAACGCGGCGGGCAAGTTCGACATTTGTCATACGCCCATCAGCTTGCAACTCGGCCAGGATTTTGCGGTCAATCTCGTCGAGTCTGTTGGCGGCCATTCAGTTTTCTCCAGATATTTTGCGGAACTTACAAGAAGCGTCCGCACTGCGCAATATTATTTCGTGACCGCGCAACAAATTTAACCGATTCCGGCCAAATGCATAAAATCCCCATCACGACAGCGGCCACCGCGCAGGGGTTTCCCCCGCCGCCCCGGCACATTATATGCGCTTTGAATGCGTTCATGGGGGCACAAGATGGCTGAGACACGGCATACAAAAGTACTGATCATCGGCTCAGGCCCAGCAGGTTACACCGCCGCCGTCTATGCGGCGCGCGCCATGACCAATCCGATCCTCGTGCAAGGCATCCAGCCCGGCGGTCAGCTGACCATCACCACTGACGTGGAAAACTGGCCCGGCGACACTCAGGTTCAAGGCCCCGATCTGATGATGCGGATGGAGGCTCATGCCTCTGCCATGGGGGCCGAGGTCATCGCAGATTACATCTCGTCGCTTGACCTCTCGAAACGCCCCTTCACCGCGCAGGGCGATACCGGCACCACCTATACCGCCGACGCGGTCATTCTGGCGACGGGTGCACAGGCGAAATGGCTGGGCCTGCCCTCGGAAGAGAAATTCAAAGGGTTTGGCGTCTCGGCCTGTGCCACCTGCGACGGGTTCTTTTACCGGGGCAAAGAGGTTGTGGTGATCGGCGGCGGCAATACCGCAGTCGAAGAGGCGCTGTTCTTGACCAACTTTGCCACCAAGGTCACGCTGATCCACCGCCGCGATGAACTGCGCGCCGAAAAAATCATGCAAGACCGGCTGTTCAAGCATCCCAAGATCGAAATGCTGTGGAACCACAGCGTCGAAGAGGTTTTGGGCGACACGTCCCCCTTGGGTGTCACCGCGGTGCGCGCAAAACATGTCACCACCGGAGAGATGACCGACATCCCCTGTGCAGGCTTTTTCGTGGCCATCGGCCATGCACCCGCGTCCGAACTGGTTCAAAACCAGTTGGAACTGCATCACGGCAAATATGTTAAGGTCAAACCGGGCACCACCGAAACCTCAATCCCCGGCGTTTTCGCCGCAGGCGATCTGACCGACCATGTCTACCGCCAAGCCGTGACCAGCGCCGGCATGGGCTGCATGGCCGCTTTAGATGCCGAACGCTGGCTGGCCGAGCAAGACTAGAAAACCCAGCCTGAGGCTGTCGGCTAAAGCGTTTCGTGGGCTACGTGGGACGCCGCACATCACTTAACTCTGGCGGTTTCCACCATCTCGGCGAAAAACGCCTCAGGGTCGTCCTCTTCGTGTAACCCGCGCGGACCAATCCGCCAAAACCTTGTACCGACCGCGCGCACAAAAGCGCGGTCATGCGAGATGATGATCGCGCTCATCTCTTCGGCCAAAAGCTCGCGCTCCAAGGCCTCTTGTCCTTCGATATCCAGATGGTTGGTCGGCTCATCCAGCAAATACAGATTTGGTCGGATCAGGCGCAGGATCAGCATGGCCAGCCGCGCGCGCTGACCGCCCGACAGATGGCGGGCGGGGCGATCCTGCGCTGCAATCACAATCCCGGCCCCGGCCAGATGACCGCGTGCAGTCTGATCTGAAATACCGTACTGCCCGGCCACCAGATCAAAGGGCGTGGCAGCTCCGTTCAAACCCTCCAGGCCTTGCTCACAAAGCCCCGGCACCACCGAAGGTGCCGCGCGCACCCCGGCCACAGCCCCGGTATCAATGGCCTTGGAAACCATGTCCAGAAGCCGGGTTTTTCCCGCGCCATTGGCACCCAAAAGAACCACCCGGTCGCCCGGCACGATCCATTTCTGCCCGGTGCGGTACAGGCGCGCGCCCGTTGGGGTCTGCACCTCGGCATCTTCCAGCGTGATCAGCGCACGGGCATGGCTTTGCCCAGCCGCCAGCCGGATATCGCCCGCCGATATGTCGCGGTGCGCGGGCCGCGCCGCCGCTTCCAGCCGCTCGGCCCGGGCGCTGAGTTGCTTGGTCTTGGTCACCAAAAGATCACTACCAGAGTTGATGCCGATATTTTTCAGCTTTGCCGCCTGTCGGCGCAGGCCCGCGGCCTTTTGCATGTCATTGTCAAACCGGCGGGCCTCGGCGGCGTCGCCCTCGTCCAGCGCGGCGCGGGCGCGCGAATAGGGCAGCGCGAAATCGCGCGATGCATCGGCGCGCAGAAACAACGTGCGGTTGGTCACACGGTCCAGAAACGCACGGTCATGGCTGGCCACGATCAGGGGAAAGCCGCGCGGCAGGCCGGTCAAAAACACTTCCAACCCAGCGATCCGTTCCAGATCAAGATGGTTGGTCGGCTCATCCATCAAAAGGCAATCGGGTTCCATCACCCAGACCCGCGCCAGCATCGCCATGCGTTGCCAGCCACCCGACAGCGCGTTCAGCGGCCGGTCGCGCAGCGGCATCGGGATGGAAAGATCATCAAGGGCAATATCAACCCGCCAGCTTTCCGTCTCGGCCAGATCGGGCGGCAAGGCCGCCAGAACCGCCTGATAAAGCGGCAACTCTGCCAGCGCCCCCGGCACATCTTGCGCAAGGAACCCGCATATCAGACCGCGCGACCGGGTCACCTCACCCACGGTCGGGTCAAGCTCATCCGCCAGGATCCGCAAAAGCGTGGATTTGCCGCGCCCGTTCGGGGCGACAAGGCCCAGCCGGTCACCGGGGTTAAGGTTCAGCGACAGGTTGGAAAACAGCGGCTCCGCTAGGGTAACGCCAAGGTCTTTCAGGGTCAGGATTGCCATGTCAGTCTCATCTGCCGGGGCCGGGATGCGTCTTGCACATCAAGGGCCAATAAGATCAGGCAGCAGCATCCCGCATGGGGATGGCGCCGCCCATCCGGGCAGATCGGGGTTTCGCGCCGCCTATCGTGGCAGTTGCCTGCCAACCTTACGCGGCGATGAACCTATGCCAACCTGCCCTGCACGCCGTCATGCAGGGCCAATACAGGGCCATAGGTCAGATGCTGCTTGTGTACCGATCTCATCGCAGCCCTCCTATCCGTGTCGCTTGTGCACGAACCGTAACCAAGACTTTCCGATCACGCAACATGCTCGGATCCGATTTCCGGCCCTACTTTCTTTGCAGTTTCACCGGCTCACTGCGCGCAAGCTTCAGGAAATGCGCCATATAGGGGCGGGTCGCATCATCGGTGCGGGTGGCGGCATAGATGCGTTTGGTCAACCCCTTTGCGGTCACCGGCAGCGTCACATAATCGGGGCGGAACTTGATATCACTCAGCACCCAGTCGGGCAGCACCGATACCCCCCGGTCCGACGCGACAAGCATCAAGATCACCGCCGTCAGTTCCACTTGCCTCAGCGAGGCCGGCTCAACCTTCGCAGGCGTCAGGAGTTCCGAGAATATATCAAGCCGCGTGCGGTCCACGGGATAAGTGATCAGCACTTGGTCGCGAAAATCCTCAGCCTCGACAAAGGGCTTTTGGGCCAAC
Organism: Albidovulum sp.; assembly: GCA_049646285.1. GTDB lineage: Bacteria > Pseudomonadota > Alphaproteobacteria > Rhodobacterales > Rhodobacteraceae > Albidovulum. The sequence continues at coordinate 19,991 of JBARVN010000015.1, forward strand.
GGATTGGTGCGGGCGGCCACGAAGGTCGGCGCATAGTCGAAAAGCGGGCTGAAGACCACATCGGCCAATGTTTCGGGATCCGACGAGATGACCAGATCCACCTCTTCGCGCCCAAGCGCCGTCAGGGCGTCAAAGGCCAGACCGGGGCGGATATCGACATCAACATCGGGCCAGGCGCGGCGGAACTGCTCCAGCACCGGGAACAGCCAGTCAAAACAGGCATGACATTCGATGGCAATATGCAGCCGCCCGATCTTGCCAGACTTCAAGGCGCGGAATTCTTCCGCCAGCGCGGCAACTTCGGGCAATATCCGCTCGGCCGCGCGCAGCATACGCATGCCTGCCGCCGACAGTTTCAAAGGCTTGGCCCGGCGCACGAACAGTTCCATCCCCACCTGATCTTCCAGACCTTTAACCTGATGCGACAGCGCGGATTGCGTGATATTCAACGCCTCGGCGGCGCGGGCCAGCCCGCCCGCCTCATGTATCGCCTTCACGGTTCTTAGGTGGCGCAGTTCCAGATGCATGGCGGCAGATCCCTCAACTTGCAACAATCCTCATATTAATGTTGAGGATTATGAATTTGTCTCACGTCACGCGAGATGAGACAAGAGGGGCAACAAGGACAAGGAACACATTATGACCACGCCCCGCATTTCTTTTGAATTCTTCCCGCCGCAATCGCTTGATGCCTCCTTCCGGCTTTGGGATGCGGTGCAAACGCTGGCCCCTTTGAAGCCTGAATATGTCTCGGTCACCTACGGCGCAGGTGGGGCCACGCGGGATCTGACCCATGAGGCGGTCACCACCATCGGTCAGCATTACGGTGTGCCGGTTGCGGCCCACCTGACCTGCGTTGACGCAAGCCGCGCAGAAACGCTGGCCATCGCTGACGCCTATGCCAAAGCCGGGGTGCGCGACATTGTTGCCCTGCGCGGCGATGCGCCCCACGGCACCGCGGCCTTCACGGCCCATCCTGACGGCTTTGCCAATTCGGTTGAACTGGTCGAAGCGCTGGCCAAGACCGGCACATTCAACATCACCGTGGGCGCCTATCCTGAACAGCACCCCGATGCGGCCGACACGCAGGCCGATGTCGACTGGCTCAAGCGCAAAATCGACGCAGGCGCCACAAAGGCGGTGACCCAGTTCTTCTTTGAAGCGGAAACTTTCCTGCGCTTTCGCGATACCTGCGAAAAGGCCGGGATCACGGCGCCCATCGTGCCGGGCATCTTGCCGATCATCTCATGGGAGGGCGCGCGCCGCTTTGCCCTGCGCTGCAATGCGAATATTCCGATCCGGCTGGAAGAGGCCTTCACCCACGCCATCCGCGACGGGCGCGAAGATCTGCTTGCCCTGACGCAATGCACGGTTCTGTGTGACCGGTTGATCACTGAAGGCGTGGATGAGCTGCATTTCTACACGCTCAACCGCCCCCAGATGACTCGTGATGTCTGCTTCGCGCTTGGCATCGCGCCCGACGTCTCCCTGCAAAACGTCGCCTGAAGCCGCTGGGGTCATTACCGCCCCCGATCATGCGCCGTTTTTGCACTGCCTGCCCCGGACCCTCGCGGTTCGGGGCAGGGTTTTGTTGCAGGGTTGTCCTGAGTAAATCAGACCCGATCAGGTACGGCGACTAAAGCGTGGCATTGTGGGCCATGTCAGCCGCCCTGCGGGTTTGGGCTGATCCGCCGAGGGGTGCACGCTTTCGGACGGATCATCCCCGACCACCCGCTTTGCACGCAACAAGAACGCTTTGCCCCAGCCACGCACCGTGCCGACCGATGGGGCCGCTGCATCAACCGGAAAATCACCGCGCCAGTCGCCGGGAAGGCTGACACCGCAGGCCTCGGCCTTTTCCAGCATCCAGACCAACGGAATATTGGACAGGGCTCGCGCCGCGGCGAAGCCACCCAGTTGACCGCCCACATCGCCATGGGCCCCGCGAAACCACATCTGTTCGATACGCCCATCCCAGTCGCCGCCGCGGGTGTCCCACAAGATCGGGTCAAAGACGGCACGGTTTTCGTTCAACGCCAGCGCGTGATACCCATGCTTGACGCTTGGGCCCAGCGCGTGGTTGTGAAACTCATGCTGCGGCTCTGTCCACATCCACAAATAGGGCAGCCGCACCCCCAACGCCTTGACGGTGTCAAAAACGCCGATCATTTCAACGCCAACATCAGAGTGGCAAAAGCGGCGGCGAAAGATCGCTTCAAACTTGTTTTCGCTTTCGCTTTGGTAATAGCGGTAGGCCAGCCGCACATTGCGCTCGGTGGCGTGATCGGATTTCAAAAGCCCGACTTGTTCCATCATCCCGGCCAAAGACCGCACCGCATAAGCGCCGCGCGAATAGCCAAACAAAAACACCCGGTCCCCCGGACGGTAGCGGGTGGCCAACCACCCATAGGCGCGGCGGATCTGGCGGTTAATGCCACGCCCCATCGCGACGTCAGGCGTATGACGCCACATGTGCCATTGCACCCCGGCTTCATAGTAAAGCGACAGGCGCGACGGTTGCGGGGCGGCCTGAAGCAGCCGGTATATGCGGCCAATATTGGTCTCATGTCCCGGCTCAAGCGATGACAGCGTGCCATCCAACAAGATCACATGATCAACCGGCCCACGTCCACGCGTCGCTTGCTGCGTTTCAACCTTCCGGCCAATGCGCAGAACCTTCAGCAGCGTGTCCGTCAGCCGTTTCACCCATGGCCCCTTTGCATATTCATTCTGTAACCAAGCATAGCCTCAGGCACGGTGTTTGCCCAAGCAACGATATCCAACATGGCCGTGATCAAATGTTTCGGTTTCCCGAAGTTGCACAATAAGGGCCCATAAGGGCCGATGTAGCGTATCAGGCAAGAGCATAGCAAATCGCAAAACATGTGGAGCCTTCCGGTCTGACCCAAGTCTAGCGCCGCAAGTTTGACGAAAGATTGACCAAGGATGCGGTGATTTCAGGGCAATCCGCATCGTAGACAGCATAGGACCGCATGGGCCTGTCCCGTAGTCATCGGGGCCGAAGCGAACTCCGGCCCTCTCGCGTCCGCCCCGTAAGGCTCAGGCCCCGAGGCGCAGCACCGTGGCGATGGACATATTGCCAAAGCCGTTAAAGCGCGTGTTGGTCGCGGTCGAATAGGCACCAATACCGGCAAACACCAGATAGTCGCCTTCTTGCAGATCGCCGGGCAGATCCACCTCTCCGGGCAACCGGTCCACACTGTCGCATGTCGGCCCGAAGATCACGCGCGGTCGCGGCGCGCCAGCGCGGCGCACCCCATCCGGCGACACCACATCAATCCGGTCTATCGTGCCCATGATCGGAAGCTCATCCAGATTGCCATAGGTGCCATCGTTCAAGAACACATGCTCACCGTCGCGCAATCCCTTGATCTGGGTGGCAAGGCTAAAGCTCTCGGCGACAAGACCGCGCCCCGGCTCACATACCAAAGCGGGCGGGCTGCCATCAAAGGCCTCATGCGCCACGCGCCGGATCAGATCGAATATCGCGTCAATCTGCGGCTCTTCGCTCCATATCCGGTGCGAGGGGAAGCCACCGCCAACGTTCAGCCGCCGGACCTTCACACCCGAAGCCGCGCAAATCCCGGCAGCGGCACGCAGATAGGTGTCCCATGCCATCGGATCCGTGCACTGCGTGCCGGGGTGAAAGGTCAAGGATGCGGTAAATCCGGCGTCCGCTACCTGCCGCAGCAAAACCGCCGCCAACTCCTCAGTCGCACCGAACTTGGTTCCGAAATTATACGTGGCCCCCAAGACGGGCAGCTTGAAGCGCACCGAAATTTCTGCGCCTGCGGCCGGAACGATTTCAATCAGCTTGGCCAATTCGGTGCGGCTGTCCACCGAATAGGATTTCACGCCCTGCTCTACCGCATAGGCAATTTCGTGACGCGCACGCACCGGGTTGTTGTAATGCAGATCTGCGTCAGGCGCGAGACGGCGCACCAGCGCAATTTCGGCAGGCGAGGCCACGTCAAACCCGTGAATGCCCGCGGCAGCCAGATTCTGGATCACCATTTCCTCGGGGTTTGCCTTGACCGCATAGGTCACGAAACCCGCAAACCCATCGATAAACCGCCGCGCATTGGCTTGCAGCACCGAGGGCGCAAAAAACATCACCGGGTTCAGCGGCTGTTCGGTCCGCAAATATTCGGACGGTTCCGACCAGATAATCTTAGAGAGCCCCATCGGCGCTGTTCCCTTGCCAATAAGGCGCAGCCACCTTTTTACCCGGGAGCACCGGTTGGAAAGCGCTTACGCATTTAACCAAACCAGGACAGGTGCGCATGAGCCGCCCTTTTCCCGTAGTGAAGTTCGCCGGATATGGTGCACATTTCTATCGATCAAAAGAGTAGATTTGTTACGCCATATCGTTAGAATGACGAAACCTTCAATCAATTCGCCGGATTTACTGCATGGATGATCTCGACCGCTCAATTCTTGGGTTTCTTGGCGCTGATGCGCGGGTTTCCGTGGCCACGCTGGCGCGCAGGCTCAAGGTGGCACGCTCGACTATTCAGGCACGGCTGGAACGGCTAGAGACGTCCGGCGTAATCGCCGGCTATACGGTCAAACTCAGCGAAGGGGCCCGCCAAAGCCGGATAAGGGCGACCGTGCTGCTGACAATCGAGCCGCGCGCGCAGGCCAATATTCTGACCCGCCTCAAGGCCATCGCCGAAGTGGAACGCATTCACACCACCTCGGGCCGTGTCGATTTCTTGCTGCAAGTGGCGGCCCCGTCGACGACGGTGTTGGACGGGGTGCTTGACCAGATCGGCGAAATGACCGGTGTGAAATCCTCTGAAAGCCTTATCCATCTCTCGACAAAGCTTGACCGCGCCGTCTGATCCGGCCCAACGCTTGATTTCATCGCCGCCGGGGCGCAATCTAAGGGCAAGATCCAACAGATAACGGAGGACGAACCATGGCCAAACCCAAAAAAGGCACGCCGTGCTGGTATGAGTTGTCCACATCTGACCCGGCTGGTGCCGCGCGGTTTTACGGGCATGTGCTGGGCTGGACGGTGACAGATGTCGATATGGGCGGCTTTACCTACAGCATCGCGAATGCGGGCGATGCCATGGTCGCGGGCATGGCGGCGGCTTCCGCGGGTGCGGCCCCCGGATGGATGCCTTATTTTACTGTCCTTGATGCTGACAAGGCCGCCAAATCCGTGACCAAGGCAGGCGGCGCGGTCCAGATGGCGCCACAAGACATTCCCGACACTGGCCGTATTGCGGTTCTGGCCGACCCGCAGGGGGCCAGTTTCGGCATCCTTGCATCCGACGACAGCGGCACGACGCAGGCGTTCGACCCGCATACATCCGGCCATGGCAGCTGGCATGAGCTGATGACATCTGACCCCAACGATGCTTTTGGTTTTTACAGCAAGCTCTTTGGCTGGAAACCCGGCACCCCAATGGATATGGGGCCAATGGGCAGCTACAATCTGTTTCGCCACGCCCGATCGGATATCGGCGGCATGATGAAACAGGCCCCGGGCATGCCCGGTCCGGATCACCCGTTCTGGCTGCCCTATTTCGCAACGGATAGCGTCGAGGCGGCCATCGCGCGCAGCAAAGACGCGGGCGGCATGGTGTTTCACGGCCCCCATCAAGTGCCCGGCGGGGCGTTCATTATGGTAGGGCAAGACCCACAAGGCGCGCTTTTTGCGCTTTCCGGGCCAAAATAGCCCGACAAGCCGGGTGTACTGATACGATCGAAGGGTGCAATGACCATGCCGCTCGTGAACGGCCGCCTTACCAAGGACCAGACCGCACGCTACTGGGATGACGGATACCTGTTTCCGATCCCCGCCATTTCACCCCAAAAGGCCGCCCTGTGGCGGGCCGAGCTGGAAGAGGTTGAACGTGACTGGCTGGATGCAGGCCTGCCTCTGCCGCTCAACTCCTACAAGCGCGTCAACGCCAACTGCGTGCTGAAGCTTGCCCATAAAATTGGCACCGATCCTGCGATCCTCGATGTGGTCGAAGGCATTTTAGGCCCGGATCTTCTGATCTACGGCGTTGAATTCTTTATCAAAGAAGGCAACAGCCCGCATATCGTCTCGATGCATCAGGATCTGACCTATTGGGGGCTTGGGGCGACGTCGGGCATGGTCACCATGTGGCTGGCCCTGTCGCCCTCCACCCGCGCCTCGGGCTGTATGGATTTCGTGCGCGCCAGCCACAAGAACCCGATCTTGCCGCATCACGACACCTTTG
>JBARVN010000016.1:0-65075 GCA_049646285.1 Albidovulum sp.
CCCATGCCCGGCTATAGGGCGCCTCTTGAATACACGCATGTCCGGCCAAGTGGCATTGCCGAGTCGCGCGTTCACGTCTGAGATGGAGATGGAAATGCCCAAGATGAAGACCAAATCGGCCGCAAAAAAGCGGTTCAAGATGACGGCCTCGGGCCGCGTCAAGGCTGGAGTCGCTGGTAAGCGCCACGGCATGATCAAACGCTCGACGGACTTTATCCGCAAGGCGACGGGGACAATGCTCCTGTCGGCTTCCGATACAAAGATCGTCAAGAAATACATGCCGTATAACCGCTGAGGAGCCTGACACATGTCCCGCGTTAAATCAGGCGTCGTCACGCACGCCCGCCACCGCAAAGTCATCAAGAAGGCGAAAGGCTATTACGCCGCGCGTTCGACCAATTTCCGCACGGCCACACAGGCCGTCGACAAGGCGATGCAATACGCCACCCGGGACCGCAAGGTTCGCAAGCGCAACTTCCGCGCGCTGTGGATCCAGCGGATCAACGCGGCTGTGCGCGCCATTGATGCTGACTTCACCTATTCGCGTTTCATCAACGCGCTGGGCCTTGCTGGCATCGAAGTAGACCGCAAGGTTCTGGCCGATCTGGCCGTGCATGAGCCTGACGCTTTTGGGGCCATCGTCGAAAAGGCGAAGGCCGCACTCGCGTAACTCCTCAGATCTGAGGGACAGTTCAAACCCCGCGAGTGGCCTGATCGGCCTTCGCGGGGTTTTTCTTTGGCCACCTTGAATTCAGGGAAGGCTGTGATAGCAGAGGGCTGGCAAGTGCCGGAGGAACCGATGGACGGATTGGACGCGCTGAAAGGCAAGTATCTGCAAGGAATTTCCGGGGCGGGCGATGAGTCTGCGTTGGAAGAAATCCGGCTGGCCGCCCTTGGCACGAAGGGCGAGATCAGCCTGAAAATGCGCGAGCTGGGCAAGATGGATCCGGAGCAACGCCAAGCCACGGGTCAGGCGCTGAATGCGCTGAAGGATGAGATTGACGCGGCCCTGCGCGCCCGCAAATCCACGCTGGGTGATGCGGCCCTTGATGCGCGTCTGAAAGAGGAATGGCTGGATGTCACCTTGCCGGGCCGCCCGCGTGGTCAAGGCACCATTCACCCGGTCAGTCAGGTCACCGAGGAAGTCACCGCGATTTTCGCCGATATGGGTTTTGCCGTGGCCGAAGGCCCGCAGATCGAAAGTGACTGGTATAATTTCGACGCGCTGAATATCGCGCCCGAACACCCCGCGCGGCAAGAACATGATACGTTCTTCATGCACCGCGAAGCGGGCGACAACCGCCCGCCGCATGTGCTGCGCACCCATACCAGCCCCGTGCAGATCCGCGCCATGCAGGATCAGGGCGCGCCGATCCGTGTTATCGCGCCGGGCCGGGTTTACCGGATGGACATGGACCAGACCCATGCGCCGATGTTTCATCAGATCGAGGGGCTGGCGATTGACCGTGATCTTTCCATGGCCAACCTGAAATGGGTGCTGGAAGAATTCCTGTCGGCCTTTTTTGAAACCCGCGTCGCCACCCGTTTTCGCGCCTCGCATTTCCCGTTCACCGAACCGTCGGCAGAGGTCGATATCCAGTGTTCCTGGGTCGGCGGCCAGCTGCGTATCGGCGAGGGCGACGGCTGGATGGAGGTTTTGGGGTCCGGCATGGTGCATCCGCATGTGCTGCGCTCAGGCGGGATTGATCCCGACGAATGGCAGGGCTTTGCCTTCGGCATCGGCATCGACCGGCTGGCGATGCTGAAATACGGGATTCCGGATCTCAGGGCGTTCTTCGAGAGCGATTTGCGGTGGCTGAGGCACTACGGGTTTGCGGCGCTGGATATGCCGACGGTGCATGGGGGGTTGAGTAGGTGATTGCGTCGCTGGCGCCGTTTTCGCCCGTCCTTGCTGCGCTCATTGTCGGCGGGGTAACAATCTTCGTCGCGAGAGTGTCCTACCCTCGCCAAAAACAATTGGACCGTAATTTTCAAATAGATGAGGAAAAACGGAACGCATTCCGCGAGTTCTTTTCTGAGTTAGAGAAGATGGTCAACGCGTCGGCAATCGAAGAAAAGCCGAAGCAGCTAGAGTCGATTCTGGCATGCAAGAATTCGATTAATAGACTGAGTCTTTTGGCTACAAGCGAAACCGCTGAAAATTGCTGGGAGCTGTATCGTCGAGCCGGCATACTGGCCAACCTTCTTGCGCGAATGACGATGGAAGATCGAGAGCATCTTGCGAAGGAATATGAGCGCGAGCATGTTGAAGTCGTGGCGGCTTTTAATGCGGCTTTGAACTCGGCGCGTATGGAAATCGGACTTGAAGAACTGCCCGAAGGAAAAGTAGGAATTCTCGTTGTTGGTCGAAGCAAGATATAGCGAGCTTAAATCATGAAATTCACCCTCTCCTGGCTGAAAGACCATCTCGAAACCGAGGCGAGCCTCGACGAGATCCTCTATGCGCTCACCGATCTTGGCCTTGAGGTTGAGGAGGTCGAGAACCCCGCCGACCGTCTCGGGGCGTTCCGCATCTGTAAAGTGATCGAGGCGAAGCCGCATCCCGATGCGGATCGCCTAAGGCTCTGCCGGGTTGCCACTTATCCGAACGGCCCCGACGGCAAGGTGGAAGAGGTGCAGGTGGTTTGCGGCGCGCCGAATGCGCGCACGGGGCTTGTGGGCGTCTTCGCGCCCGTGGGCACGCATGTGCCGGGGACCGGCGTTGACCTCAAACCCGGCGTGATCCGGGGGGTGGAAAGCAACGGGATGCTCTGTTCCGAACGCGAATTGATGCTGTCGGAGGATCATGACGGCATTATTGATCTGCCCGAAGATGCGCCCTTGGGCCTGCGGTTCATCGATTATCGCGGCGTCAATGACCCGATGATCTACATCAAGATCACCCCGAACCGCCCCGATGCCTTGGGCGTGCGCGGTATTGCCCGCGACCTTGCGGCGCGCGGCCTTGGGCGGCTGAAGGCGCTGAATATCGAACCGGTCAAAGGCCGTTTCAAAAGCCCGATTGGTGTGGTGATTGATGCGGTGCTGAAGGACAAGGGTTGCCCCTATTTCACCGGTCGGGTGATCAAGGGTGTGAAGAACGGCCCCAGCCCCGCATGGTTGCAAGCGCGGCTGAAGGCGATTGGCCTGCGCCCGATCTCGGCTTTGGTCGATATCACCAACTTTTTCACCTTCGATCAGAACCGGCCCTTGCATGTCTTTGATGCCGACAAGGTTGCGGGCGATTTGCGTATCCATCCGGCGGCGGGCGGCGAGGTGCTGATGGCACTGGATGACAAGAGCTATACGTTCCAGCCCGGCATGATGGTGATTTCCGACGACAAGGGCGCAGAAAGCATTGCCGGTGTCATGGGCGGCGCGCCTTCGGGCTGTTCCGAGGACACGGTGAATGTGTTTTTGGAAAGCGCCTATTGGGACCCGATCACCATTGCCACGACCGGTCGGGCGCTGAAGATCAACTCTGACGCGCGCTACCGGTTTGAACGCGGCGTCGACCCGGAGTTCACCTTGCCGGGGCTTGAGGCCGCCACGCGGATGATCCTTGATCTGTGTGGGGGCGAGGCGTCTGACGTGGTGTCGGACGGGGCGGTGCCGGTGACGGACCGGGCCTATAAGCTTGATCCTGCACGTGTTGTGTCTTTGGTCGGTATGGATATCCCTGAGGCCGAGCAGCGCCGCACGCTGGAGGCGCTTGGATTTACGCTGAAAGGCGACAAGGCCCATCCGCCAAGCTGGCGGCCCGATGTGTTGGGCGAGGCGGATCTGGTTGAGGAAGTGGCGCGGATCGCGTCGCTGACCAAGCTGGAAGGCAAACCGATGCGGCGGGCGAAACCGGGCGTGCCAAAGCCGATCCTGACGCCGATGCAGATGCGTGAAAAGGCGGCGCGGCGGATGTTGGCATCGCTGGGTTACAACGAATGCGTGACCTATTCGTTCATTGATGGCGCTTCGGCCGCGCTTTTTGGTGGCGGTGCGGATGCAACCCGGATCGACAATCCGATTTCGTCCGAGATGACTCATATGCGCCCGGACCTGTTGCCGGGCCTCTTGCAGGCGGCGGCGCGCAATCAGGCGCGCGGTTTCATGGATCTGGCGCTGTTTGAGGTTGGTCCGGCTTTTTCGGGTGGTGAGCCGGGCGAGCAGGCTTTGCAGGCTGCGGGTCTGATCGTCGGTGCCACGGCGCCCCGTGATCCTTACGGGTCGCGCCGCATGGCTGATCTTTACGATGCCAAGGCGGATGCCGAGGCGGTGTTGGGCGCAATAGGTGCGCCCGCGCGCGTTCAGATCAATCGCAAGGTGGCGGGCTGGTTTCATCCGGGCCGCGCGGGTGTGATGGCGCTGGGGCCAAATGTCATGGCCACATTCGGTGACGTGCATCCCAAAGTGCTGAAGGCGATGGATGTGAAGGGGCCTGCGGTGGCCTTCACGGTGTTTGTGGAAAAGGTTCCTTTCCCGAAGACCAAAACTGCGACCCGCCCGGCCCTTGGCATGTCTGATCTGCAGGCCGTTGACCGCGATTTCGCCTTTGTCGTTGACGCGGCAGTCGAAGCGCTGACGCTGGTGAACGCCGCGCAAGGTGCGGATAAGGCGTTGATCGAGACGGTGAAGGTCTTTGATCAGTTCACCGGCGACAAGGCCGAGGCGCAGATGGGGGCGGGCAAGAAATCGCTGGCGATTTCGGTGCGTCTGCAGCCGCGCGACAAGACGCTGACGGATGAGGAGATTGAATCCGTGAGCGTCAAGATCGTTGAGAAGGTGGCGAAAGCCACCGGCGGCACCTTGCGGGGATAGGACGGATGGGGGGCTGCCTGCCCCCCCCCAAAGGCCTTACGGCCTTCCCCCCCGGAGGTATTTGGGAACAGAAGAAGGAGCAGGGCGGATGCTGAACGTCTATTTGTCGGGTGAAATTCATACCGCGTGGCGCGACGAGATCATGGCCGGGGCGGCGGGGCTTGATCTGCGGTTCTGGGCGCCTGTCACGGATCATGCGGCATCGGATGATTGCGGCGTGGTAATCCTTGGGGCCGAGGCCGACAAGTTTTGGCATGACCACAAAGGCGCGAAGCTGAACGCGATCCGGACCCGAAAGGCGATTGCTGAGGCGGATATCGTCGTTGTGCGTTTTGGCGAGAAGTACAAGCAGTGGAATGCCGCGTTTGATGCGGGATATGCGGCGGCTTTGGGCAAGTCATTGATTGTGATGCATGGCCCTGACCATGCGCATGCGCTGAAAGAGGTGGACGCCGCAGCTTTGGCTGTGGCTGAAAACCCGGGTCAGGTTGTGGGTATCTTGCGCTATGTTCTAATGGGAGAGTTGCCGGCGTGAGTTGATGGACCACAACCGCGATTTGGCCTGAAACCCGCAAAACGCGAATCATAGTGTAGTGGATTTTCGGATAGGGTGGGGAATGTGCACCCGTGCCGTCGGCAGCTAATTACGTGCAAATCACCCTTGGCGTTGCTGCGCCGATCGTTTCGTCATTGGAAACATTGACGAATTCCCTACCAACGCCGACGCATCTACATGTTTCACCTAAGCGCATGGGAATATCTAATAAAATATCCCCTTTATGAGTCCCCGTGTTAGTAGTTCATTCGCGCGGACCGCAGCGAACGGGCGCGCGGCGTAACATGTACAAAAAAAGGGGACAAACGTATGCTCAATGAGTTTAAGGATTTCATCGCCAAGGGTAATGTCATGGACATGGCCGTTGGTATCATCATCGGTGCGGCCTTTACCGCGATTGTCGGATCGCTTGTGTCGGATCTGATCAATCCGATCATCAGCCTTTTCATGGGCGGGATTGATTTCAGCGGTCTTTATGCTCTGCTTGGGGATGGCGAATATGCCTCGATCACGGCAGCCGAAGAAGCCGGTGCTGCGGTCTTTGCCTATGGCCGGTTTATCATGGCAATCATCAACTTCCTGATCATCGCTTTTGTGGTGTTCATGCTGGTGAAGGCGGTTAACAGTGTGACTCCGAAAGAGGAACCGGCCCCTGAAGCGCCCAAGGGTCCGACTGCGGAAGAGCTTCTCGCTGAAATTCGCGATGCGCTGAAGAAGTAATCTCGCTTCGCCGAACAAAGAAACGGCCCGCTCATTGAGCGGGCCGTTTTTCGTTTCAGCGCAGGTTGGGCCGGGTTCAGACCAGCGATTTAGGGTCTACGACGGCCATGCCAAGTGCTTCGCCAACGGCGGCATAGGTCAGCTGGCCTGCATGTACGTTCAGACCGTTCAGCAGATGAACGTCATCTGCACAGGCCTGCTTCCAGCCTTTGTTGGCCAAGGCCAGCATGAAGGGCATGGTCGCATTGCCAAGCGCGATGGTCGATGTGCGCGCAACGGCACCCGGCATGTTGGCAACACAGTAGTGCATGATGCCATCAACATCGTAGATCGGATCCTGATGCGTGGTGGCTTTTGACGTCTCAAAGCAGCCGCCCTGATCGATGGCGACGTCCACAAGGGCTGCGCCGGGCTTCAGCTCGGACAGCTGCGCGCGGCTGATCAGCTTGGGTGCAGCGGCCCCCGGGATCAGCACGGCACCGATGATCATATCAGCCTGACGGGCCAGTTCGATGGTGTTGCCTGCGCTGGCATAGCTGTTCTTGAACGTGCCGCCGAAGACATCATCAAGGTAGCGCAGCCGCGGGATCGAGCGGTCAAGCACGGTGACATCCGCGCCCATACCGGCGGCAATCTTGGCCGCGTGGGTGCCGACGACGCCGCCGCCGATAACCAATACACGGGCCGGGCCAACACCGGGCACGCCGCCCATCAATACGCCACGACCGCCATTGGCCTTTTGCAAGGTCCATGCACCGACTTGCGGAGCCAGACGGCCGGCCACTTCGGACATTGGCGCCAGCAGCGGCAGGCCGCCCATACGGTCAGTGACGGTTTCGTAGGCGATGCAGGTGGCGCCCGACGCGATAAGGTCCTTGGTCTGCTCTGGATCCGGAGCCAGGTGCAGATAGGTAAAGAGGATCTGGCCTTCGCGCAGCATCTTACGCTCACCCGCCTGCGGTTCCTTGACCTTGACGATCATGTCGGCGGCGGCGAAGACCTCTTTCGCAGTGCCGATGATGGCCGCACCAACGGCGATGTAGTCCTCATCTGGAAATCCGGCGCCCAGACCAGCACCGGTTTCAATGATCACAGTGTGGCCGTTTCTGACGGCTTCATGCGCGGCATTAGGTGTCATGCCGACGCGGAATTCCTGCGGCTTGATTTCCTTTGGGCATCCGATTTTCATAGGGGGTCCTCCCGAAATAATACTGCGCGGAGTAATGCGACACCTTGCATGAAATTGCTTTGAAATATTGCTGGCGTTTTTCGGCCCAACGCGTGATATGTTCGAGTGAATGGGGAATTATTCGAAGGATCTTGCGCAAGCATGGAACTGGACGCGACGGACCGGCGCATACTGGGGGTCTTGCAGATGCAAGGCCGGATCACCAACGCGGAATTGTCGGACCGTGTAAACCTTTCACCTTCGGCGTGCCATCGGCGTGTGCAGCGGCTGGAGGAAGAGGGATATATTGACGCTTTCGTGGCCCTTTTGAATGCGCGGAAGCTAAAGAGGCCGACGACGGTGTTTGTTGAGATTACGCTGTCGGGCCAGGCCGATGAGGTGCTTGACGCATTCGAGAAAGCCGTGAAGCTTGTCCCCGATATTCTGGAATGCCATCTGATGGCCGGGACGGCGGATTATCTACTGAAGGTTGTGGCTGAAGACACCGAAGATTTCGCCCGTATTCACCGCAAGTTTTTGGCGCGGTTGCCCGGCGTGGCGCAGATGCATTCGTCCTTCGCCCTGCGTACCGTACGGCAAACGACAGCAATTCCTGTCTGAGGATTGAGCGATGCAGGTTTCCATTCCTTATTTCAGCGGCTCGGGTCATACGCGGAAATTGGCGCAGCATGTGGCCCAGGGCGTGGACAACGTGCTCGGCGCACGCGCTGTCATGCTGAATGTTGAGACGATCAGCCCACCGGACTGGGATGATCTGATGCGTGCAGATGCGATCATCTTTGGTTGCCCCACATATATGGGCAGTGCTGCTGCCGAGTTCAAAGCCTTCATGGATGAAACCGGCGGCGATCTGTGGACGGGCCTGAAGTGGCGCGACAAGATTGCGGCGGGATTTACAGTGGCGACATATCCAAGCGGCGATAAGCTTTCCACGCTGATGCAGCTATCGGTGTTCGCAGCCCAACATGCGATGATCTGGGTTGGGCAAGATCAGATCGGCGCGCCGGTGGACGCGTCAAACCCCGGGATAAACCGGGATGGGTCCTCATTGGGCCTGATGGCCACGTCAGCGCGCGACAAGACGGTGATGATTGACGCGGATGACGCGGAAACAGCGCGGCGGTTCGGCGCACGGATCGCCAAAGTGGCGCTGCGGTGGCGCGCAGCACCGGCGGGATAGGCTAGCTGCGCAGTCCGGTTTCCTTCAAAAGCCCCAGCCGCTTTGCTTCATAGTAATACCCGCGTGCGTACCACATGACCGCAGCGTCCCGGTCGCCGCGTGCGACGATCCAGGCACCACGCAGATATTTGACCGCGAAGGTCAGGTTGGTTTCGGCATCCAACAACCCCTCGGGCGTGCCGCGATAGCCCATCGTGCGGGCGGTTTCGGGCAGGATTTGCATCAGCCCGTAATAGGGCCCGTTGCGCGCGCCGGGATTGTAGCTGCTTTCGCGCTGTACGACCCGGTGCACCAGATCTTCCGGCACGTCATAAAGACGCGCGTATTTTGCAATCAGCCGATTGATATCGTCTGGCCCTGCGGCGTTGGCGCGCCTTTCGCGCCGACCGCAGGCGGCAATGGGCACCAACAGCAAGGCCAGGGCTGCGCGGCGAGAAAAATTGGTCATGGGCACTCTCCGGTTCTGGCAGCGTCATAGCGGTCTTTGGGGATCGGCGAAAGCCAGTCTTAGGCCGGTGCGAGACAACGAAAAACCCCCGAAGCGGTGCCGCGGGGGTTAAACGTTTGCGGGTTGCCCCGCCAGCGTCAATGCCGGACGACCCGGCGAAAAGGTTATAGACCGTTTTCGCGCTGGGCCTTCTTGCGTGCCAGTTTACGGGCGCGGCGGACGGCCTCGGCCTTCTCGCGCGCTTTTTTGACGGAGGGTTTCTCGAAATGCTGCTTGAGCTTCATTTCACGGAACACTCCTTCGCGCTGAAGTTTTTTCTTCAGAGCACGAAGCGCCTGTTCGACATTGTTATCGCGAACGCTGACCTGCATGTGGTTTTCACCACCTTCCTAAGTTTGAGTTGCAATAAATTGCAGGAAGCGCCCCTATAGCAAAGCCCCCGGCTTTTGTCTAGAAATGCGTTGCGCGTCGGAACAGTGCGGTTTTTGGGCCAAATCCGTTTGAAATCTGATATTTGCAGTGTCAGAACATGGACAGAACCCGGTGGGCGTGGTCAGAGGTGATGCGATGGCAGACAAGGCTTTGGATATCGATGCCGCACGGGATTCTTTGCTGGATGCGGCACTGGATCATGTGGCGTTTGACGGCTGGTCAGAGGCTGCTTTTCTTGCCGCAGCCGAGGATACCGGCATCAAACCGGATCTTGCCCGCGTGATCTGCCCACGCGGTGCGCTTGATCTGGCGGCGGCCTATCACCGGCGCGGTGACGGCGCGATGGTGGCAGCGCTTCATGCTGCAGATTTGGACAAAATGCGCTTTCGCGACAAAATCACATTGGCTGTGCGGTTGCGTCTGGAGAGAGCTGACCGCGAAGTGGTGCGTCGGGGTGCTGCTGTCTTTGCCCTGCCTCAGAATGCCGCGACTGGTGCCGGTTTGATCTGGGGCACCGCCGATGCCATCTGGTCCACACTTGGCGACACATCTGACGACATAAACTGGTATTCCAAAAGGGCCACGCTTTCGGCGGTTTATTCTGCCGTGGTGTTGTTCTGGCTTGGCGACGATAGCGAGGCTTGTGATGCCACATGGGCCTTTCTCGACCGCCGGATCGGGGATGTCATGCAGTTCGAGAAATTCAAGGCGCAGGTCCGGGACAATCCGTTGCTGAGCAAGATTCTGGCCGGACCATTGAGTGTTCTGAGCCACGTAAAAGCGCCCGCCCCTGCAGCGATGGATTTGCCGGGCCGGAGCCGGGATAAGGAGACGACATGACAGTGTCAGCAACCATGCGTGCGGTAGAGATATCTCAGCCCGGTGGCCCGGAGGTACTGCGCCTGTCAGACGTGCCGGTGCCCCAGCCCGGTCCCGGGCAGATCCTGATCAAAGTCGCATTCGCCGGGGTCAACCGCCCGGACGCGTTGCAAAGGGCCGGGGCCTATGCGCCGCCGCCGTCTGCGTCGCCTTTGCCCGGGTTGGAGGCATCGGGGCATATCGCTGCCCTTGGTGCCGGTGTGGCGGGGCTGAGCACTGGCGATGCTGTCTGTGCCTTATTGCCGGGTGGTGGCTACGCCGAATACGTCGTGACGCCCGCCGCCCATGCGTTGCCGATCCCGCAAGGTTTGGATCTTCGCGCGGCGGCCTGCCTGCCCGAGACCTGCTTTACCGTGTGGTCCAACGTGTTCATGCGTGGGGGCCTGCAAGCCGGCGAGCGGTTTTTGGTGCATGGCGGTTCCTCTGGCATCGGCACCACGGCCATTCAGATTGCAAATGCCTTGGGTGCGCGGGTTTTCACCACAGCCGGATCGGCCGAGAAATGCGCGGTCTGCGCTGATCTGGGGGCCGAGCGCGCGATCAACTACCGTGAAGAGGATTTTGTCGAGATCCTGCGCGCGGCAGGCGGCGCCGATCTGATACTCGACATGGTCGGAGGCGATTATATTGCGCGCAACGTAAAGGCCTTGGCCGATGACGGGCGGTTGGTGCAGATCGCGTTTTTGTCCGGGCCAAAGGCCGAGCTGAACTTCGCCCAAGTAATGACGCGGCGGCTGACCATCACAGGCTCGACCTTGCGTCCGCAAAGTGATCTGGCAAAAGCACGTATTGCGGAAGAGTTGCGCACCCATGTCTGGCCGTTGATTGGATCGGGTCGTGTCCGGCCTGTGATTGATTCTGAGTATCCGCTGGCCGAAGCGGCCGAGGCGCACCGGCGCATTGAAAGCTCAGGTCATATCGGAAAGATCGTGCTGGCAGTGGGGTGAAGGCCTGTATCCCTCCGCAGATCAAAGATCCGTCAGTTTCTGGGCGGCCAGCTTGAGGACGGGCACAAAGCCGATCAGCGTTGTGAGCGGGCTGCGCTGAATTGGCGCGTGAATGGACAAAGTCGCCAATAACCGGCCCTGCTTGTCGTGAATCGGGACCGAGACGGCGACCATGCCTGCCATGAACTCTTCATCATCCGTTGAATATCCGCGCGCGCGTGTCCGTTCCAGCTCCTGTTGGAGCAGAGCCGGGGTGGTCAACGTCTTGTCGGTCCGCTCTTCCAAGGGCCGGGCCGACAGCACGGCTTTCAGCGTCGCGGGCCTGAGCGTGGAAAGATACATCTTGCCGCTGGCTGTGCAATGGAAAGGCACCTGTGTGCCAATGGGCAATTGGATCCTGAGCGGCCATTCTGTTTCGACCCGATCAAGATAGGTCATGCCTTCGCGGTCCGGGGTGGCCAGATTGCAGGTTTCGCCAATCTCGTCTGCGACGCCCTTCAAAATCGCCAGCCGCGCGGTGCGCAGGTGTTCGGAAGACATGACATTGACCGCCAAAAGCCGAAGGCGCGGCCCCGGTCCATAGGACCGCCCGTCCAGATCACGCTGCAAGAAGCCTTCGGCCTCGCCCGTTTGCAGCAATCTGTGCACAGTGGGTTTGGGCAACCCCAGCTTCTCGCCCAACGCCGCTGGTTTCAACGCAACACCCGCCCGCGCCACCTCCTCAAGGATCAAAATCAGCCTGAGGTTGGTTGCCAGCTGTGGCTCTTTTTCGGATGGCGGCGTCTTGGGCATATACTCATCATTTATCGGTTCGGAAGCAGTATCAGCGCAAGGTCAGGCACCAAGGCCACCAGAAACCAGACGCTGATCAGTGCAACAAGATAGGGCACTGTATAGGGAAGCAGCCGGAAATAGGGAACGCCTGTCACACCGGATGCGACATATAGGTTAAGCCCGTATGGTGGTGTGATGAATCCAATGGATGCCCCCACAAGGAAGATCACCGAAAAGTGGATCGGATCGACACCGACGGAGGCTGCGATGGGGGCAAGGATCGGGGCAAGAATGATCGTGACTGGCAGGCTTTCCAGCACCATGCCCGATAAAAAAACAATTGCCATCGCGGTGAACAGAACCGCGTAGTAACCGCCCATTGAGGTGACGAAGTCGCCGATCACCTGTTGCGCGCCCAAAAGAGACAAGATCTGCTGCATCACCACTGAGATCGCAATCAGCGGCGCGAGAATGCCGGTGATCTGCGCAGACCGGATCACGATTGACGGGATCTCGGGCAAGGTGAAGCCCTCGACCACCAGCATTTCACCAAAGGATTTCTGTTCGATCGGTTTGTCACGATCTGATCCCATGATCTTGTTCAATGGAAAGCTGAGCAACCCGGCCATCACACAAAAGCCGACGGTTACGCCTGCGGCCTCGGTTGGCGAAAACTTACCAGTATAGATACCCCAAAGGACCAGGCCGATGGCAAAAAATCCAAGCCAGGCGCCGAAGGCGGTTTTCAAAATGCGGTTGAGTTGCAACGGAATCAAGTGGCCCCAACCGTTGATCCGGCACACGATCCAGCAGGCGACCTGCATGCCGACAACCATAAGCGTGCCCGGTATGATGCCTGCAACGAACAGGTCGCTGATCGGCAGGTTCATCAAGAACCCGTAGACGATGAAGATGATCGATGGTGGGATGATGATGCCCACGGTTCCGCCTGCGGCTGCGGTGGCGGCCGAGAAGCGTTCATCATAGCCGCCCTTGACCATTTCGGGATGCAACATTGATCCAATGGTGGCGGTCGTCGCCGAGTTTGATCCCGAGATTGCGGCAAACAGCCCGCATGCGCCAAGCGACGCCATGGCAAGCCCGCCGCGCAACCAACCGAGGCAAGCATAGGCGAAGTCTGACAGCCGACGCGCAATGCCGGATTTGTTGATCAGATCGCCGGTCAGGATGAACAAAGGCATCGCCAGAAGTGCGAAACCTTTGTTGAAGACGTTCAGCAGTTCAGCCCCCATGTTGTCGAGCGTCAGCCCCAGCACAAAGGAACAGCCGATCACCCAATAGGCAATCACCAGCAACACAGGGACGCCCAGCATGAATAGCAGCGTCACACCCAATGAGATCATCGTGACCCAGGTTCCGTCGGTCATACCGCATCCTCCCCGATCACAGCTTGCCGGATCAACGGCTCATGCGTTCGCCAGTTTCGTATGTCATCTGCAAGGTTTTGAAAGACACGCCCGGCCATCAAGATAAAGGCGACTGGAGCGGTGAGCAAAAACCACCATTGCATAACGTTATCCGTGCCCAGCACGATCTGGAAATTAGACGCGGACAATGCGGTCAGCCGCGATGTGGTCGTAACCACAATCACCGCAAACACAAACCACAAGACAGCATCAAGATAGAGGCACGCCATCTGGCCGACGCGGGGCATGATCGTGCGGAATTCGTTAAAGCTGAGATGCGTGCGCAAACGCACATTGTAGGCGGCCCCGAACCAAGCCATGATCATAAACAAAAGCGGTGGCAGGGTGGTTGACCAGGGCACCTGATCGCTAAAGATAAACCGGTCGATGACACCCCAAAAGATGATCAGCGCAATCGCAAGATAGCTGTAGACCATGATCGTGCGCTCCAGATGCCGTTCAATGAACGGCACCGCGCGGTAAAGCCACATCACGGCAAGACCGCCGATCAATGTGGCAAGCGTGCCGACGATCCAGGCAGCTTCACTGCGCAACGCGGTGCGTATTTCAAACGAATCTTGTGTCAGGAATGATGCGAAAATTGCGCCTGTATCTGTCCAGATGGACATGGCCTGTCTTCCTCTTATTGATGCCGGCTGGGCCGGTCCTGCCAAAGACAAAATGGCCGGCCCCAATCGGGGGCCGGCCTTAATCTTAGCGGGTCTTGTTCAGCCCTTCCACCAGCGGCGCGGCTCAACATTCTCAGGCTTCATATCTGCATCAACCTCACGGGCGATGTTGAAGATTTCCTGATAGGTGTCGATACCACCGGCCCATCCATTCAGACGGTCGCGCCATTCGGTCCAGAGCTGCGGCTGGAACTCGGGCGAACACATCTCTTCGGCCGTCTTGATCTCATTGGCGTCCAAGAACGCGTTGCGAACGTTGTTTTCCGCAAAGATCGTGCCCGGAAGCTGCGGATCAGAGAAGCCGACGGTTTTGACCAATGCCGCCTCATTCGCGGCCTGCACATGCGTCTGCGCCCAGTATGAGGACTCCAAAACAGCATCTTGCAGGTAGCCTTCAAGACCGTCAAAGACTGACGCATTCATTGATGTATGTTCGGTCCCGCAGAAGAATTTGAGGTCGACCGACTGGCTGACCACTGGCGACATGTTGGCATAGGCCACGGCGGATGCCCATGTTTCGGCGCCGTCGATCAGGCCTTGCTTCAACCCGTCCAGCGTTTCTTCCCAAGCGACTGGAACCGGGTTGAGGTTCAGCGCTTCCATCGCAATGCGACCCAGCTGCGTGCCCGTGACGCGGTTCTTGGTGCCGAACAGCTGTTCAAGCTTGGTCACGGTTGGTTTGTCTTCCCAACCCAGACCCAGTTGAATGCCGCGCAATTCGCAATGGCTGAAGAGGAATTTCAAGCCGTGGCGCTTTTCCAGAGGGTCGCGCAAGATTTCCTGGCTCTTGGGGTGATAGAGGAAGTGATACTGCGACGCGCGGCCGGGGAACATGAACGCATAGTCGAGCACGTTCAGATAGGGGGCACCACCGGCTGAGTTCTGAGTGGACGCGGCATAGATATCAACGATGCCTTGCTGGGTTTTCTCAACGCATGACAGCTGGCCACAGATCTGGTTGTCGCCGATGAATTCGATGCGGATTTCGCCGTCGGTGCGGGCCTCAAGATCGCGGGCGAATTCCAAGGCGCCAGCACGTTCAATCAGCAGGTTGCGGGCGTTAAAGCCTGCGGCGCCAAACTTTAGCGTGTGCTTGGCTGGTTTGGAAAAGCGCTTTTCATAGGTTGATTCGGCAGCCGTCGCCAGATTTGCAAGGCTCATCGCCCCACCAAAGCTGCCTGCTGCCAGTAAGGTCGAGCTCATCCCATAAGTGCCCGCGACGCGGAACAAATCCCTGCGCGTGATCTTACCCAATTTATCCATAGCCTTCATGTTTTCCTCCCAGAAATACAATTATTGAGACGTTTCGTTTCAAAAAAGGCTAGCTTAGTTCAGCCAACTTGCATAGGGTTTTTTCACGATCAGAGAGAGGAATGGGATTTGGACGCGGATTATGTTGTCATTGGTGCAGGCTCGGCGGGCTGTGTTTTGGCCAATCGGCTCAGTGCAGACCCGTCCGTTCGGGTTGTTTTGCTAGAAGCAGGCGGCAAAGACACCAATCCGTGGATCCACATTCCCGTCGGTTACTTCAAAACCATGCACAACCCATCTTTGGATTGGTGTTACAGGACCGAACCAGATCCAGGTTTGAATGGGCGATCCATCGACTGGCCGCGTGGCAAGGTTCTGGGGGGGTCATCTTCGCTGAACGGGCTTTTGTATGTGCGAGGGCAGCCGCAGGACTATGATCGCTGGCGTCAGATGGGGAATGACGGCTGGGGCTGGGATGATGTTCTGCCGCTTTTCAAGCGCTCAGAAGATCAGGAGCGGGGCGCAGACACATATCATGGATCAGGCGGGCCGCTTTCGGTATCAAATATGCGTATTCAGCGCCCCATCTGTGATGCCTGGGTCGCAGCCGCTCAGGCGGCTGGCTATGCGTTCAACCCGGACTATAACGGCGCCAATCAAGAGGGTGTGGGGTATTTTCAGCTGACCACGCGCAACGGGCGGCGGTGTTCGGCTGCTGTCGCATATCTGAGGCCTATAAAAGACCGGCCCAATCTGCGGATCATCACCCACGCACTGGTCAAACGCCTGAATTTTGAAGACAAGAAAACCACGGGCGTTACCTATATTGACCGGTCTGGAGCCGAGCAGGTGATCACCGCCAGAAAAGAGGTGATCTTATCCGCAGGGGCGATCAATTCGCCGCAGATTCTGATGCTGTCGGGCATTGGCGATCCCGATCATCTTAAGGACAATGGTATTCCTCCGCTGCATGACCTGAACGGGGTGGGGCAGGGGTTGCAAGATCACCTGCAGGCGCGGCTGGTCTTCAAATGCAATGAGCCGACTTTGAATGACGAAGTACGCAGCGTGCTCAATCAAGCGCGTATCGCTTTGAAATATGCGCTGTTCCGGTCCGGGCCTATGACCATGGCCGCCAGCCTTGCCACCGGATTTCTAAAAACCCGTCCCGATGTTGAAACCCCGGACATCCAGTTTCATGTGCAACCCTGGTCCGCGGACAGTCCGGGGGAAGGCGTGCATCCGTTTTCGGCTTTTACCATGTCTGTTTGTCAGCTGCGCCCTGAGAGCCGGGGTGAGATCAGACTGGCCGGACCTGATCCGAAGCACTATCCGAAAATCATCCCGAATTACCTGTCCACCGATCAAGATTGCCGAACACTTGTTGCGGGCGTCAATATCGCCCGCATGATTGCCAAATATGCGCCGCTGAGCACAAAGATTTCCGAAGAATTCCGGCCCACAACAGATTTGCAGCAAGACGACTATGACGGCACTCTGGACTGGGCTCGCAACAACAGTGTGTCGATCTATCATCCGACAGGCACGTGCAGAATGGGCAGCGGCCCCGGGGCCGTTGTTGATGCGCGATTGCGGGTGCATGGGATTGAGGGGTTGAGGGTCGCGGATTGTTCGATCATGCCAGAGATTGTGTCGGGTAACACCAATGCGCCCGCAATCATGATTGGCGAAAAAGCCAGCGACCTGATCATCGCTGACCAGCGGTAGGGCTGGCTACCCCGACCGCTGGACAGTGATGATACTGCCCCTCACACAGTACCGCCAAGCGACCCTTCCAAGGTCGCAAGTTCCTGCCCGCCTGCCATCAGATCTTGTAGCTCTTCCGGCGTAATCTCGCCCCGCTCGGCGGTGCCAAGTGTTTTGCCGCGATTGAGGACAGTGAACCTGTCGCCCACGGCCATGGCGTGGCGCACGTTGTGGGTGATGAACACAATCGCAATGCCTTGCTTGCGCACCTTGTCGACGGTGGCCAGAACATTGGCGGTCTGGCGTACACCAAGCGCTGATGTCGGCTCATCCAGAATCAGAACCTTGGCACCGAAATGCACAGCACGGGCAATGGCCACGGTTTGGCGTTCGCCGCCCGACAGGGTGCCCACGGCCTGATCCGGGCCGCGCAGGTTTATACCCATTTTGCGCATCTCATCCATGGTGACCTGATTGGCGTGATCGTGATCGAAAAGCTTGATCGGCCCCACCCGGCGCACCGGCTCATTTCCCATGAAAAAGTTGCGGCTGACCGACATCAGGGGGATCATCGCCAGATCCTGATAGACCGTGGCTATTCCTGCCGTAATCGCATCGCGCGGGTCGGCGAAATGCATGGGCTTGCCATCAAAAAGGATGTCGCCTTTTGTGGGTTTGTGCACACCGGACATGGTCTTGATGAAGGTTGATTTGCCAGCGCCATTATCGCCGAGCAGACAGTGGCATTCGCCTGGGTAGATATCGACGGACACACCGGCCAAGGCAATTACCGACCCGAAGTGTTTTTCGATGTTCTGCATGCGGATGATGGGTTCTGACATCTCAACGCTCCCCGGTGATGATGCGGCGGATATAGGTGTTCAGGATCACCGCCGAGAGCAGGATCAGCCCAAGGAACACGCGAAAGAGCGAACTTTCAACGCCCGCGAAGAACAGACCTTGCTGCACCACACCGAAGATCAGCGCACCAAGGGCCGCGCCGATGACCGAGCCATAACCACCGGTTAGAAGGGCACCACCGATTACAACGGCGATGATGGCCTCAAACTCTTTCAAAAGCCCGCGGTCGGCCCCGGCCGAGCCGAATTCCATAACCTGACACGTGGCGAAAACTGTGGCGCAAAAGGCGGTGAACATGAACATCAGGATCTTAACGCGGTTGACCGGCACGCCGGTGTAGCGGGCCGCTTGCGCATCGCCGCCGGCGGCAAAAATCCAGTTGCCGAATTGCGTGCGGGTCAGAATGATGTGCCCCACAATGACAAGACCAATGGCCCAGACGATCAGCATCGGGATGCCTTCAACCGATGGCTGGCCTGCGCGGGTACCACGCTCAAACGTCGAAATAATACCCGCCTCACCCATCCATGTGAAGAACCCGGTCAGGATCTTGCCGCCAAATATGGGGGCAAGCCAATCGCCCTCGGCCGCTGTGTCAATGCCGCCGATGATGGTCTTGCGTTCGATCAGCTGTGGCAGAAAAATCGTAAATCCGCGCAGGATGAACAAAAATGCGAGGGTTACGATGAAGCTAGGTAACCCGGTGCGCACCACGATGTATCCGTTCAGCCCGCCAATCGCGATGGCCAGCACAAACGTCACCAGTATCGCCTGCCAGACGGGCCAGCCCAAGGTGACGGTGAAAATTGCGATCATCATGCCTGAAAAGCCGATCATCGAGCCGACGGACAAGTCAAACTCGCCGGCGATCATCAGAAGGCATGCACCGACGGCTATGATCATGAATTGCGCCGACACGGTGGACCAGTTCAACACGCCTTGGGAATTGAACATGCCGCTGTCGCCCGCGAATATCATGAACAGGGCGAAGACGATGATCGTACCGCAGATGCCGCCCAGTTCCGGGCGGATCAGGGCTTTGCGCAGGCGGGATGTTTCCTTGATCCGTTCATCGGAAGCGGGTGCGGAGTTGGCGTCAGACATGAAGCCTCCTGTCATGTGGTTGTATTCAGAGGATCCAGAAAGTGGATGGTGGCGCCCCTGTCGGAGCGCCACCATCCGTCATTTACTACCGGTATTCACCGGCGAATTTTTCAACCATCGTCAGGCCATCAGCCGTTACGAAGCCGGGGCCGGAGTTGATGTTGTTGCCCGGCAAAACGCCATAGCGGTGATAATTGGTCATCACGACAACCGGCAGATAGGCCTGCAAGAAAGGCTGCTGGTCGATGCCCCATTTGATCACGCCGTCCTTGATGCCCTGAACGATGTTTTCGCCCAGATCGAAGGTGCCGAAGTAGATAGCACCGGCCATGCCGTTTTCCGCCAAGGCAAGCAGGGTCGGGTCGGCGCTGGTCGGCCCGAGTGTCAACACCGCGTCTGTGTCGGGGTTGGAGTTCAGATAGGCCAGCACCCGGTTCTTGATCTCGGCGGGATCTTGGCCGCTATCGATCATCTGATTGGCCAGATCGATGCCCAGGCCATCAGCAAAGCCCTGGCAGCGCTCGGTTGAAGAGGGTGAGCTGATGTAGTGGTTTACGCACAAGAAGCTGCCTACGCCGTCGCCTTTTGCGCGCAAGCCCGCAGCCAGACCCGCGTCGTATTCCGGCTGACCGACATACATCAAGGCACCAACTTCGCGCGCCTGTTCGGGCGTACCGGAGTTCATGATGATAACGTCAACACCGTTGGCAACCGCATCCATGATCGGGCCTTTCAGCACGTCATAGTCGGACAATGTGGTGATGATCCCATTTGGCCCCGATGCTGCGGCCTGTTCGATGATCCGCGCCATGTCGGCAAGGTCACCTGTTGGAGGATTGCGATATTCAACCTCAACATCCATTTGTTCGCCAGCCAGCGCGATGCCGTTCTTGATGGTATTCCACCAGCTGTCGCTGTCCGGTGCATGGCTGACCAGAATATATTTTTCGCCTTCTGCATACACTGCCGTTCCACCCAGGAACGGAACCGCGATAACCGCGGCAGCAACCAGAAGCTTTCTCATTGATGATTTCATTTTGTCCTCCCAAAACGTTCGCGATTCCCGCGGTTGAAGAGCGGTAGAATCCCCTCTCCGACCCATAGAAAAACACGAAGAAGAAATATTTGCAACCGGTTGCAAAAATTTCAGACAAAAATCATACTGCTCCGACGTTTCAGTTAGGCTATGAGGGTACACCCGGAAAGAAGATGAGCGCCTATACAATGGTTGTAACGCTAAAGGATGTGGCTGAACGCGCGGGGGTGTCGCGCTCTGCGGTATCGCGTACTTTTACCGATGGCGCTTCGGTTTCTGCCAAAACGCGCCGCAAGGTTGAAAAAGCGGCATCAGAACTGGGATACAGCCCAAATTTTCTGGCGCGCAGCCTGACCACCCGGCGCACAAAGCTTATCGGCCTTGTCTCCAACAACTTCCACAACCCGATTTTTCTTGAAGTATTCGACAAGTTTACGCGCAAGTTGCAAGATCGCGGTCTGCGCCCGCTGCTGGTCAATCTGTCCAGTGAAACCGATGCCAAAAACTCGGTGCGTTTGCTGCGGCAATATTCGGTTGATGGCGTTGTGGTGGCTTCGTCCACACTGCCGCCCGAATTCTCAAAAGCCTTTCGGGATGCGGGTGTGCCGGTTGTAAACAGCTTTGGGCGGCATGCGACATCGCCGCAGGTTCATGTGGTCGGAATTGACAACGTCGAATGCGGACGCATGGCGGCGCGCGAATTGATCCGTCGAGGTTACCGCGACGTGGCGTTTCTGGGCGGACCCGAATCAGCTACGTCTACGCAGGACCGTGTTGTCGGGTTTGCGGACACCATCGCGAAGCACCCCGATATTCGCTGTTCGCAGTCCTATGCGCGCGCCTATTCATTCGATGCGGGAAGACAGGAAATGCAAAGGTTGCTCGCGGCAGGCCCGCCGGCCGAGGCCTATTTCTGCGGCGATGACGTATTGTCGATTGGCGCGCTCAGTGCGCTTGGCGATGCCGGGTTGCGGGTGCCGGAAGATGTTGGTGTGATCGGTCTGAACGATATGGAAATGGCGGGCTGGGCGAACATCAATCTGACGACCATCCGCCAGCCTATCGAGCAAATCATCAATTCATCGGTCGAACTGATTGTGGCGATGCTGGAAGAACCGGACCGTTACCCCGAGGCCCGGCTGTTCCCCTGCACACTGGTCGAGCGGGGGACGCTGCGGCCTCCGCCATAGGCGGCTGTCCGCACCGTTAGCGAAACATCGGTGGGCGCGCATCCACCCACTGCCCATCGGCGCTGCCTGACCTGGCCACGGCAAACACCGCCGCCATTGAGCGCAGCCCATCTTCGGCACGTGGATAAAGATCGGCCGCCGGATCAACCTTGCGCCCTTCTTTGCCTGCGTGGATCGCGGCGGCAAGATCCACATAGATGTTGGCAAAGGCCAGCGGCATGCCTTCGGCATGTCCTATCGTGACGCGGCTGGTCCGATCCGCCTCGGGCGACAGGCCCGCCTCGCCGCGCTCAATGGTTTGCAAGCGGCCATTCAAGGGCATCCAGTAAAGCTGGTTGGGTTGTTCTTGAGCCCAACGCAAGCCGCCTTTTTCGCCAAAGACCTGAAGGGTCAGCCCGTGTTGGCGCCCGATCGCGATGGAGGATGTCCAAAGCCGCCCGACGGCCCCGCCATTCATACGGAAATTCACCATCGCATCGTCTTCAAGCGCCCGGCTTTCGATGCATGACACCGTATCGGCTGACAGGCGTTCAACTTCCTGCCCGGTCACGAAAGACGCCATATGAAGGGCATGAATACCGCAATCGGCAAACTGGGCCGATACACCCGCTTGTGCCGGATCATAGCGCCAGCGGACACGCGGGTTGTCGGCATCTGCGGCATCGGCGTGATGGCCATGCGCGAATTCCGCCTTGACCAGACGAATGCGCCCCAGATCGCCGCGCGCCACCATCGCGCGCATATGGCGCACCAGTGAGTAACCGGTATAGCCGTAGTTGACCGCGCAGATCCGGCTCGTGGACTTGGCGATCCGAACGATCGCTTCGCCTTCTTCTACGGTCATGGTCATTGGCTTTTCACACAGCACATGAAAGCCTGCCTCGAGAAAGGCTTTTGTGATCTCAAAATGCGTGGCATTCGGTGTCGCGACGGTCACCAGATCAACTCGGTCAGCGCGATCTTTTTCGCCGGCCAGCATGTCACGCCAATCGCCATATGACCGGTCCGCGGCCAGTCCCAGCCGTTGGCCGTAAGCGCGCCCTTCGTCCGGGCGGTGGTCTAAAGCACCGGCCACAAAGGAAAATGCGCCATCGAGGCCCGCGCCCAGGCGGTGTGCCGGACCGATCTGGCTGCCTTCGCCGCCGCCGATCATACCCCAGTTCAGTTTGGTCATGTCTGGTGGCTCCTATTTGAAACCGATGGATTCGAGATATTCGCGGTTGGCCTTTGCGTCTGTCATGGGCGACACATCAAGGGTCGGATCGCAGTCTTGTTCAACCGTGCACCAGCCCGCAAATCCGGCACCCAAAAGAACCTGCCGGACAGCCGGAAAATCCACATCACCGTCACCAAGGTTGCAGAAAATCCCCTGCCCGCAGGCATCGTAAAAGCCGGTGCGGTTGGCGATTACATCGGCTTTGACGCCTGGGTTGATGTCCTTGAAGTGCATGTAGGAGATCCGCCCGATATGCCGCTTCATGAACGCCACCGGATCAAAGCCAGCATAGGAGTGGTGACCGGTGTCAAAGCAGATCTTCAGGATCCGTTCATCCACCTCATCCAGCAATCGCTCCAGTTCCGGCTCAAAATCCATGAAGCCAGCGGCGTGGGCATGGATGCCAACGGTCAGCCCATATTCTTCGGTGCCAATACGCGCGGTTTCGGCAATGCGGTCGCGGTAGGCCAGCCATTCAGTCTTGCCCATCTGCTCAGCCTCAGGCGCGCGGCCTGCGGTGGGGGCGCGGCGCGGCGAAATGCTGTCGATCAGCACAAGATGCCGGGCACCGTGTGCCACCAGCGCCTTGCAGGTCCGGTGGGTTCCATCCAGCACGTTTTCCCAGGCGTCAGGATCATGATAGGCGCGAAAGACCACGCCGCCGATCAGTTCCAGATCATGCTCTGCCAGCGCGTCGGACAGCACGGCGGGATCTTCGGGCATGAAGCCAACGGGCCCAAGTTCAATGCCCTTATAGCCCGCAGCCGCGCATTCGCCGAGCACTGTCTGCCAGTGCGGATTGCGAGGATCGTCAGAAAACTCGACACCCCATGAACAGGGTGCATTGCCGATACGGATGGTCATTCCGGGTGGCCTTTCGGATGATTTGTTAGGGTTGGACGGTCTGCCACGCCTTCGCCTTGGACGATGCAATAGCAGTATTGATAATCCGGTTCACAGCCAGCCCGTCACGGAAGGTTGGCCAGACCGGTTGGCCTGTTTCGATGGCGGTCAAAAAATCACGCGCCTCGATGATGATCTGATCCTGGTAGCCGGTGCCATGACCGGGGCCCTGACAGAAGGGCAAGTAATCGGGATGTGCAGGGCCGGTCAGGATCTTGCGAAAACCTTGGTCTGCTTCGGTGTCGGACATCAGGTAAAGCCACAGCGTATTTTGATCTTCCTGGTCAAACCGAATGGCGCCCTTGGTGCCGGTCACCTCGTAGGCGTAGCCCATCTTGCGTCCCGTCGCGATACGGCTGAAATGCATTTGACCCATTGCGCCGCCTTGGAACCGGCACATCATCTGCGCCTGATCGTCATTGGTTACGGTTCCGCCGGGGCGGTTTACATGCACGGTTTCAATCTCGGCAATCAGGCTGTTGATCGGGCCAACAAGGGCGAGGGCCGCATTGATCATATGGGGTGCCAGATCTCCGATAGTGCCGTTCGCGTCGCCATCGGTTCGCCAACTGGCCGGCTGCTTTGGATCAGCAAAAAAATCTTCGGTGTGTTCACCGCGAAACCACGTGACGTCGCCAATGACCCCATCCGCGATCAACTTGCGGGTCTGTTGGCTGGCCGGGGTGCGGATATAGTTGTACGCGACCATATTCGCGGCACCGCTTGCCTCGGCGGCGGCGACCATGGCCAGAGCGTCGTCCAAGGACGCACCCATCGGCTTTTCGCACAAGACCGGTTTGCCAAGGGCAAAGGCCGCTTCAGCAATGGCCCGGTGGGTGGATTGCGGCGATGCGATCACAATCGCCTCGACCTTTGGATCTTTTACCAGCTGTTGCCAGTCGGCGGTTGCGCGTGCAAATCCGTATGCCTTGCGATAGGTTTCGGCCGACGCAGGCGACGTGGCGCACACCATCTCAAGTCTGGGGCGCAAGCCGGTATTGAACACCGCGCCCACTGCCGACATGGCTACCGCATGAGCCTTGCCCATGTAGCCGCCACCCACGATGCCAATGCCAATCTCTGCCATTTCGACGTCCGTACTTGAAATACAATTTGCAACCGGTTGCAAAATTAGTATCTTTAGATTCGAAATCACGCAAGTGGCAATCTCGTACGTCGCCCGTTTGCCAATGTCATATTCGGGGAGGGTCTGAATGACCGACACGACAATTCGTCTCACGACTGCGCAAGCGATCATACGCTATCTGAATGCGCAGTTCATCTTCATCGACGGACAGGAGCATCGACTTTGTGGCGGCGGGTTTGGGATTTTCGGCCATGGCAATGTGACATGTCTGGGCGAAGCGCTGCACGGGGTGCGCGACACGTTGCCCTTGTATCGTGGCCAGAATGAGCAAGGCATGGGGTTTGCCGCCGCCGCCTATTCCAAGCAGTGGCTGCGACAGCGCTTTATGTTTTGCACGGCAAGTGCCGGGCCGGGTACGGCAAACCTGCTGACCTCGGCGGCGCTGGCCCATGCCAACCGTCTGCCGGTCTTGATGCTGTGCGGCGATACGTTCCTGACCCGGCTGCCTGATCCGGTGCTGCAACAGCTTGAACATTACGGCGATCCTACATTTGGCGTGAATGACGCGTTCAAAGCCGTGTCGCGCTATTGGGACCGCATCACGCACCCGGCGCAGGTGATCCAATCCTTGCCAGCGGCCCTTGCCACGATGTTGGATCCGGCCGATTGCGGCCCGGCTTTTCTCGGCTTGCCGCAAGATGTGCAGGGTTGGACGTATGATTATCCAACAGCATTCTTCGACAAAAAGGTGCACCGCATTCGCCGCGTCACTCCTGATGCCGGTGAAATTGCCGATGCAGTCGCCGTGCTTAAATCCGCCAAACGCCCGATGATCATTGCAGGCGGAGGCGTGCAGTATAGCCGGGCTGTCGCCGAGCTGACCGCCTTTGCAGAGGCCCATCAGATCCCCGTGGTCGAAACGATTGCCGGGCGGGCCAACATGCTGTCCACGCATCCGTTGAACATCGGCCCTATTGGTGTGACCGGATCGAACAGCGCCAACGCCATTGCCGAGGCGGCGGATGTGATCCTGGCGGTCGGAACCCGGTTGCAGGACTTCACAACCGGATCGTGGACGGCATTTGCGAAAGACGCGCAGTTTGTGTCGCTCAACGCCGCACGCCATGACGCGGCCAAGCATCGGTCTTTGCCAGTGGTAGGCGACGCCAAGCTGGCGCTGGAGGTGCTGGGCAAAGCCTTTGCAGGATACCAGACCCCTGCAACTTGGGTCAGCACCGCGCAAGCCGAGCGCGGCAAATGGGATGCCTATGTGGCCGAAAACGTGGCACATGGGAACGGTCCAAATTCCTATGCGCAAGCCATCGGTGTTGTGAATGCGTTGTGCGATCCGCGTGACCGTGTGGTCGCGGCGGCGGGAGGATTGCCTGCCGAAGTCACCGCCAATTGGCGCACTCTGAATGTTGGCACGGTCGATGTTGAATTCGGGTTTTCATGTATGGGATATGAGATTGCAGGCGGTTGGGGTGCCCGTATTGCGCAAAGCCAGCGCGAGCCTGACAAGGATACCATCGTATTCACCGGCGACGGGTCTTACCTGCTGATGAACTCCGACATCTATTCCTCGGTCCTCAGCCAGAAAAAACTGATCGTTCTGGTGCTCGACAACGGCGGCTTTGCCGTCATCAACAAGCTGCAAAACAATACTGGCAATGAAAGCTTCAACAACCTCATCGCTGACTGCCCTACGGTACCAGCGCCCTTCGCCGTCGACTTTGAGGCACATGCCCGATCGATGGGGGCGGGTGCGGAAACCGTGGCCAATCCAGCAGAACTGGGTGAGGCTTTCAAACGCGCCAAAGCCAGCGACAAGACCTATGTGATTGTCATGAAGGTTGACCCTTATGAGGGCTGGACCACCGAAGGCCACACATGGTGGGAAGTGGGCACGCCAACGGTAAGCGACAGCGAAAAGGTACGCAGCGCCCATGCCGGTTGGGAAGCGAGCCGCACCAAACAAAGAAAGGGCATATAATGAAGCGCTTTACGGCGAATACCGCTGATCCTGATCAGATTGTTGAAGAGTTGTTGAACGGTGGCGGTGCTGTGTGCATCTCGGGGTTGTTCACCGCCGCTGAGGTCGCCGAAGCGCGCCGTATCGTGATGGAACATTCCGAACAAGCGGCCGAGAAAGTCACGCATTTCCAAGGGGCCGCGGCGGAAGATGGCAAGATAAACCTGCAGCGCCGGGTCTGGAACCTTTTGGCCAAGGGTGACGTGTTTTCGCGTATGGCTGCCCACCCGGTTTTGATGGAGATCTTGCGAAAATTTCTTGGCAGCGAATTTATCATGGGGTCAATCGCGGCCAATCGCATCTTGCCCGGCGGTCCGGGGCAAGAGCCGCATGTGGACTATCCCTATTGGGATTTTCATAAGCCTGAAACCCATCCGATTGGGTTCAACGGCTCCTTTCCCATGAACGCTCAGGTTTCGGTTCTGCTGGACCCGTTCACGGAGGAAAGCGGTGCGACGGGTTATGTGCCGGGCAGCCAGAAAGAGTTGCGCTATCCGGGGCCGGAAGACCGGTTTTACGAACGCTGTGAGCAGATGACAGGTGATCCCGGCGATGTGGCACTGTTTTACGGGGTCACATGGCACTGCGCGATGCCGAACCGGGCCAACCATGACCGCAGCGCCATCCTGATCCAGTATCTGCCGAAATGGGTCAAACCCATGGAGGATATGCCAGCGGCACTGCCAAAGGCGTTTCTTGACGGTGCCAGTGCCGATATGCGCCAACTTCTGGGTTTGAATTTCCCCTACCCAGAGGTGCTGGATACCGCGCGGGCTGGCAACACTGAGGGGCGGAAATGACCGACTTATCACGGCTGAGCGATCGCCGGTTTTTGATAATTGGCCGCGCCGGGATGGATCTTTATCCTGATCCGCCTGGCACCAAAACCGAAGAGGCGACGCGGTTCTTTTCTTGCCTCGGCGGCTCATCAGCGAATATCGCGGTGGCGCTTACCCGGCAGGACAATCACTGCACCTTGATCACCCGCGTGTCCGATGATGCGATCGGACGGTTCGCTCTGAATGAGCTGGACAAATACGGTGTTGACCGAACCCATGTGCTGCTTGCCGGAGGCGAGGCGCGCAATTCGCTGGCCGTGGTCGAAAGCCGGGTGGAGGACCACCAGTCTGTCATTTACCGCAACGGGGCGGCTGATTTTCAGATGACTAAAGATGATGTCTCAATCATCGATTACAGCGCCTACAGCGCGCTGATCACCACGGGCACAGTATTTGCAGCCCAGCCATCGCGCGATGCGGCGTTTCATGCCTTTGAGCTGGCCCGTGCCGCCGGGCTGCCGCTGATCTTTGATGTGGATTACCGGCCCTATAGCTGGCCCTCGCCCGAAGATGCGGCTGAAACCTATTCCCGTGCCGCTGCCCTGTGCGATGTGATCATCGGCAATGACGTTGAGTTTGGCTTTATGGCCGGATCATATGAAAACGTTCTGGCAAAAGCCCGCGATCTGGCCCGCACCGGCGCGCGGATCGTCGTTTATAAGATGGGCGAAGAGGGGGCGATCACCATCACCGCTGATGATGAATTCCGCACCGGCATTTACCCAGTGACTGCGTTAAAGCCGACTGGCGCAGGCGACAGTTTCATGGGCGGTTTCATCGCTGCCCTCGGCTCCGGTCATGAACTGAAAGACGCGGTTCTGCGCGGCTCGGCCTGCGCCTCCATTGTCGTGTCACGTGTGGGTTGCGCCCCGGCCATGCCCACAACTGCCGAACTTGAGGCATTCCTGTCCTCGCATCCCGGCCCCACCTTGGTCTGAAAGGACATAGCCCATGCATATCCCACCCTTTGCCAACCACAACAAACCGATCGTGGACATCGATAACCCAACGGTTCCGCTTAATTACTTCAACATTGTCAAGCTGAAGAAAGGCGAGGCGTTTGAATATCAGGTTCCGGGCTATGAAACCTGCATCGTGCCCGCGACAGGGTCGGTCGATATCGAGGTTGAAGGGGTTCGTTTCGCAGCACTCGGCAATCGCGGCGTTGATGTCTGGGATGGAGAGCCGGAAGGCGTCTATGTTCCGGTCGGTGCCCGCGTGACGATCATCTGTGTATCAGAGGCCACCGAAACCTTCATCGCCGGGGCGAAATACGACAAGGTGTTAGAGCCGTTTGACGTTCGCGCAGATGGCATCGACTTTGTCCAATATGGCTCTGACGACACCAAGACCCACCGTAAGATCAAACATATTCTTGGCCAAAAGCAGCGCGATAAAGTTGGCCGGTTGCTGGTGAGTGAGCTTTATACCGTGGGCCAGGGCGGCTGGTCGGGCTTTCCAAGTCACAAGCATGACACCGACCGTCTGCCCGACGAAACCCGGCACGATGAGACCTATAACTTTCGCTTCCGGCCCAATCACGGATCGGGTGTGCAGATGTTGCAACGTGCCGACAATGAGCCGGGTGACGCTTACCACATTGTTGATGGCTCGACGATTTGTCTCGACAAAGGCTATCACCCTTGCGCGGTTTTGCCGGGGTATGAGATGTATTATTTCACCATACTGGGCGGCCTTAGCCAAAGGTCACTGATCCAATATTTTCAGCCCACACATGCCTATCAGATCGAGACGATACCGGGGATCAAAGATATGGTGGCAAAGTTCAAATGACGCTGGCCACGCTATCGGAGGTTTTGCAACCGGCGCTGAAAGGCGGATACGCTGTGGCCGGCCTTGTGACACTTGGCTGGGAAGATATGCGCGCCTATGTGGCCGCGGCCGAGGCCGAGGGCGTGCCGGTGATCTTGCAAGCCGGTCCGTCATGCCGCGCCCATACGCCCTTGCCGATACTGGGCAAAATGTTCCGCTATCTTGCCGAAGGGGCAAGCGTTCCGGTCGTGGCCCATCTTGATCATGGCTATACGTTTGAAGACTGCAAGGAGGCGCTGGATAGCGGCTTTACGTCCCTTATGTTCGATGGGTCGCGCAAACCTTTGGAGCAAAACATCGATGAAACCGCTGCCATTGCTGAAATGGCACATAAGGCGGGTATATCGTGCGAGGGCGAGATTGGCTTTGTTGGCTATGCCAACGGTGACCGCTCAGCCGGGACGGATCCGGATGAGGCTGCAAGGTTCGCGGCCGAGACCGGCGTTGACGCGATGGCGATTTCGGTGGGCAACGTCCATCTGCAGCAAGACAAGGAAGGTGGGCTGGACGTGCCGCGCATCCGCGCGATCGAGGCGCTGACAGCCGTGCCATTGGTGATCCATGGTGGATCCGGCGTGCCCGTGGCACAGCGTCGGGCGCTTGCGATAGGGTCGCAGATATGCAAATTCAACATCGGGACTGAGTTGCGTATGGCCTTCGGTGCTGCATTGCGTGATGCTGTGAACCGGGATCCAAACCGGTTTGATCGGGTCACAATTCTAAAAGAAACACATGATCCGCTGGTGGCGGCAACCCGTCAGGTCTTGCAGGCCTTTGGCGGGTCGGGAAAGGGCAAGTAACATGCTGCGCATAGGATTATTGGGGTGTGGCCGCATCGGTCAGGTGCATGCGCGCACAGTCAACGCAATGAACACCGCGTGTGTGGTGGCGGTTTCCGACGCCGTTGATGCAGCGGCTCAGGCGCTTGCATCGGCAGTGGGGGCAGATGTTCGCAGCTCATCCCAGATCATCGACAGCACCGATATAGATGCCGTGGTGATCGGCACGCCGACCAGCACCCATTATGATCTGATCCACGCCGCTGCGCGCGCTGGCAAAGCGATCTTTTGCGAAAAACCGGTCGATATGTCTGCCGACCGCATCCGCGATTGCATCAAGGTCGTCGAGACGGCTGATGTGCCGTTCCTGACCGCGTTCAACAGACGGTTCGACCCGAACTTTGCCAATATCCAAGCGCGTATCCGCGACGGCGAAATCGGCTCGGTTGAACTGGTCACGATATTGTCGCGTGATCCTGCCCCGCCGCCGATCAGTTATATCCAAAGCTCAGGTGGGATCTTCCGCGATATGATGATCCATGATTTTGACATGGCGCGGTTTTTGCTGGGTGAAGAGCCGGTGCAGGTCTTTGCGGTGGGTTCGGCACTGGTAGATCCGGCGATTGGCGCGGCAGGTGATGTCGATACCGCCGCCGTTACCCTGACCACTGCCAGTGGCAAGATCTGCCAGATCTCGAACTCGCGCCGGGCCAGCTACGGCTATGATCAGCGGGTTGAGGTGCATGGGGCGGCCGGAATGTTGCGCGCTGAAAACACCCTTGAAAACGGTGTCGAAGTGGCAACTGCCCACGGGTTTCGCAAAGCCCCTGCGCAGCACTTCTTTTTAGAGCGCTATGAGGTCGCCTACCGTGCCGAGATGGAGCATTTCGTGGCGGCGGTCACAGGCGGTACTGCGGCTTCACCCAGCATCACCGACGGGCTGCGCGCGCAGCTTCTGGCAGATGCTGCAGCGAAGTCTCTGGCAACGGGGCAGCCGGTCGCCGTCTGAGCGGACGGTGTGGTGGCGCGGTTGATATCGCGCCACCAGGCGGCTTGACCGCAGACAAAACCACAAATTTCTGTTATCATTGCTTTGGGCCGACGGGTTTATGGCCCCTGCTTGAGTATTTTTCGGGCAGCGGACGAGTTTTATTTAGACGAAACTTCATTCCGAGGGCTTGATTCATGCAAAAAATTACCCTGTCTGACCTGCGTACAATGATGATGGACGACGACATCCCCGATGAGGAT
The DNA here is from genome assembly GCA_049646285.1 of Albidovulum sp. Taxonomy (GTDB): domain Bacteria; phylum Pseudomonadota; class Alphaproteobacteria; order Rhodobacterales; family Rhodobacteraceae; genus Albidovulum. Next base: position 31,143 of record JBARVN010000016.1, read on the forward strand.
ATCGCCGCCTATCTGAGCGAAGACACCGATCTTCCCGCCGCTTTCGCCCCGCAAATCCGCATCAACGAAGACTATGTTGACGCCGGCGGGCTTGAGGCCGATGTGGCCATGGTTGCCTTTAACAACTGGGATAAACGGCGGCGGCAGCGCCGGTACCGCAGGAAAATCGACAAAGGCTGGCAGGGGCTGCGTATCGTGTCAGAGGGGGATTCGTGGTTTCAGTACCCTTTCTTGCTAAAAGACACGATTGATCACCTCTTTGACGAATATGCGATCTACAGCCTTGGCGCGGCCGGGGATCTGGTATCGTCAATGTTGGCGCAAGATGAGATTATGGGGGCCATTCGCGCCGAAAAGCCGCATGTCTTATTGCTCAGCGGTGGCGGCAATGATCTTCTGGGCGACGGGCGTCTGGCGACAGCCCTGCATCCCTTCGCGGCAGGCAGACCTGCTGCCGATTACCCGAATGCCCAGTTTGCGGCCCGATTGGGCGAAGTGCTGGGCATCTTCCGCAAGATATTCACCGGCATCACTGCAGAATTCCCGACGCTGAAGATCCTGTGCCACGGCTATGACTATGCGCTGCCTGCCAAGGGCAGGTGGCTGGGCAAGCCGATGGAAAAGCTTGGGATCAAGGATACCGCGTTGCAGGCCGCGATTGTGCAGGTGATGATTGACCGCTTCAATGCTGGGCTTGTGGCCCTTGCCGCCGAATTCCCCGGCCAAGTGTTTCGCGTCAACTGTTGTGGCGCGGTCCCTGCGGATGAATGGCGTGATGAACTGCATCCGAACCGCCCCGGATTTGCGCGGGTGGCGGCCAAGTTTCGTGGCTTGATCGACAATCTGACCCAGACCGACGAATCCTTTGCCCGCAAAGGCGAACAGCTGTCACCGGGCAAGGAAGCGATGATCGCCGATGCGCGTGATCTGGAGCCTACGGCGTTTCGCGAACTTGTCGATCACCGCGGACGCGAGCTGTTGGACAAGTCCCTGTCGCCGACTGCGTCCGAGGCGACCCGGCGTGGGATTGAACGCGACATCTCGCAGCATTTCGAAAAGATCTCGGGTGGGGCGGATTTCTTGCCTGCCAGCTTTTTGGAAAAAGGCGCGAAAGCTGCCGCTGCCGTGTGCAGGATCAACCTGCCCGGCGGCTCTGGCACGGGCGCTTTGATTGGCGCGCGCGGCTTTATCATGACCAACAACCATGTGATCGCCTCGATTGATGATGCGCGCGATGCCACGGCCGAGTTTCACTTTGAAGAGGGGCGCACGAGTGTTTTGGTGCCCTTGGACCCGGACCGGTATTTCACGACGTCTGTCGAGCTAGATTATACCGTTATCGGTTGCGACCCGGCGGCGATGGCCGAGATCGAGCCTATCGCCTTGTTGCGCAGTCCCGCGACCGTCACCCGTAACGAAAAGGTTAATATCATCCAGCATCCGAAGGGCCGCAAAAAAGAGGTGGCTTTGCACGACAATGGCGTCAAACGCGTTAAGGATAAGGTGATCTGGTACACGACAGATACCGAGCCTGGATCATCAGGATCGCCGGTCTTTAACAATGCATGGGATCTGGTGGCGCTGCATCATGCAGGCTGGTTTGAACCTGATGGCACCACGACCAACGAAGGTGTGCGGATGGCGGCGATTGTGTCGCACCTGATTGCACAGCAAAGTGCTGACAGTGCTGCTTCGCCACGGCTTTTCGAGCTGCTCAAAACCATTCCCGACACATCGCCGCATCTGGGCTTTTTCGATATCGCAGGTATCGCGGGTGCCGCCATTGATGAAGTCGAGATCCCGGAATTTCGCGGCTCGCAGGAATTTGCGGATCTGGGGTTTTGGAATATCGAACACTTCAACGACGCTGTCACCGATGAGCGGATCGGAAAAATTGCATCCGTGCTTGCCCATCTGTCGCTGGATGTTGTCGGGTTGATCGAGGTCCAGCGCGGCGCGATGGAACGCCTTCGCGATGCGTTGCAAGGGTTGGGCTATGCCTATGACTTCAAATATCTGAACGTGCGCGGGCGGCAGGACCTGGCGGTGCTCTACGATATGGGCACAACCGAGGTGACGCTGGCCAACGACATCATGAACCGCCACGGCGACGCGTGGGAGTCTGAGACTGCTTCGGGCCGCTCGGCCTTTCCGCGCCGGCCACTGATTGCCCGGGTCAAGGTTTCGCCCAAGACCACCGAAAAGCCGGCAGCGGGGGGCGACCCGCAGGTGGAATTCATCATGATTGCAGCACATCTTAAGGCCTTTGGCGACCCTGAAAGCCGGGCGCGGCGGCGGCTGGCCGCCTCGATTCTGGCCGAGGTGATCGAGGATATCCGCAGCACCGAAAAATTGCCGGTGATATTGGGCGGAGATCTGAATGAAACGCTGAACACCGATGTTTTGTCGGCTTTGACAGAGGCACCGGATCTGTTCACGCTGACCAGCGATGATGCCGATGACAATGCGTTGTCTTATGTCGGGGCGTCGCACCGCTCACTCATTGACCATATCGTTGTCTCAAGTGACGTGGTTTTGTCTGAGATCAGCGGTGATGATGCGGCGATTGTTCGGCTTGATAAAAGCGTGGCCGGGTTCACGAAAGATATCTCTGATCATGTGCCGCTGGTGATCCGCGTTGTCAGCCGCAAAAAGCCACTTCAGATCCATTAAGGCGGATGCGGTCCGGGCCAATCCGGGCCGTGTTACGCCACATGAAATCTGTGGCTGAGTGCAGATATTAGTTGTTTGAAAAAAAACGGTTTCGGTGTTGTCTTGCGGCTCCGGGAGGAACCACTTCATGTCAGCCTATGCCTATCCGTTGCTGATCAAGCAGCTTTTGCACACACCCGTGGCAAACGCGCCCGAGCAAGAGATTATCCATGCCGATGTGTCCCGGTATACCTATCGGGAACTGTCGGCCCGCATCGCACGCGTGGCAGGGGCTTTAAGCGCAGTGGGTGCAGGGCCGGGTAAAGTTGTCGCGGTGATGGATTGGGACAGCCACCGGTATTTTGAGTGCTTCTTTGCCGTGCCCATGATCGGTGCGACGCTGCATACGGTAAACATCCGCCTCTCGCCGGAACAGATCCTCTTCACCATCAACCACGCCAAGGATGACATCATCCTTTGCCATGCTGATTTTGCACCGATCCTCGCCGGAATTGCCGATCGGATCACGCGCCCGGTCAAGATTGTGCTGATGCAAGACCAGTCAGGCCCGGTGCCCGATGGTCTCGACTTTGCAGATGAATATGAGGCGCTTCTGGTCAATGCCTTGCCCCAGTTCACCTTCCCGGATTTCGACGAAAACACCCGCGCGACGCTTTTTTATACGACGGGCACAACGGGCGACCCCAAGGGCGTCAGCTATTCTCACCGGCAGTTGGTGTTGCATACGCTGGGTGTGGCGGCCGGGCTTGGGCCGGTGCCGGGGCAGGGCGGCATCCACCGGGCTGACGTCTATATGCCCATCACCCCGCTTTTCCACGTGCATGCGTGGGGGTTTCCCTATGTGGCCACACTGCTGGGGCTAAAGCAGATCTATCCGGGACGGTATGAGCCTGCAAAGCTTCTGGGGCTGATTGCCGAACATGGGGTGACGTTTTCACATTGCGTGCCGACGATCCTGAACATGCTGTTGACCGCACCCGAGGCGTCCGCAACCGATCTCAGCCGCTGGAAGGTGATCATTGGCGGTGCGGCCCTTTCAGAAGGGTTGGCGCGCACAGCTCTTGCCAAGGGCATCGACATCCATGCGGCCTACGGCATGTCGGAAACCTGCCCCTTCCTGACCGTCGCGGACATGACCGCTTCGCAGGCAGAAGGTGATGCGTTGCGAATACGTACGGCCACCGGCAAAGCAGCGCCCTTGGTTGAACTCAGGGTTGTGGATCCTGAAATGCGGGACGTACCGCGTGATGGTGTCTCGACCGGGGAGGTGGTCGCGCGTGCGCCATGGCTGACCCAGACCTATCTGGATAACCCTGCCGGAACCGAGGCGCTATGGCACGGGGGGTACTTGCACACCGGTGATGTTGGCTATTTCGATGAAGCCGGTGCGCTGCGGATAACGGACCGGCTGAAGGATGTGATCAAGTCGGGCGGCGAATGGATTTCGTCCCTTTCGCTTGAGGATCTGGTCAGCACGGTGCCGGGCGTGCAGGAGGTGGCGGCCATCGGCCTGCCGGATGAAAAATGGGGGGAACGGCCCTGCCTCGTCGCCGTGACACAGGATGATCCGACGCTGGTTGAGGCGGCCGTCCGCGACCGTATCGCCGGAGGCATTGCAGGCGGGGCCTTGTCAAAATGGGCCGCGCCGGATCTGATCCACTTTGTCGAAAGCTTGCCAAAAACCAGCGTTGGAAAGCTTGATAAAAAGCTGATGCGGGAGATGTTCACGGCCTGATCCGCGTGGCGGATCAGGCCAGATGGGATCAGCCTTTGGCAGTTCCCCACCGGTCAGAAAAGTCGAACGCGCCATCATAACCAAAGAGCGCCGTTGCCCCGCCGGTGTGCAGGAACACAACCCGTTCACCCTTTTTGAAATGGCCCTTGCGGATCAGATCGACGAAGCCGGCAGCCCCCTTCGCGGAATAGACCGGATCAAGCAAGATTGCCTCAAGCTCGGCAAACATGCGGATCGCCTCAAGGCCGCTTTCGGTCGGGATGCCGTAGCCTTCACCGACATAGTCGGTGTTGGCAACCACATCTTCGCGGCTGACCACACCAGAGCAGCCCAGCTTGTCTGCGGTGGCACAGGCAAGGTTATAGACGTTTTCTTCTTGCTTGGCTTTGGGTGCGCGCACACCGATGCCCAAAAGCGGGATCTGCGCGTTCATGGCCTTAAGTCCCACGATCAGCCCGGCCTGGGTGCCGGCAGAACCGGTTGCGGTGACGATGTGGTCAATCTTCATGCCGCTGTTGTTGACCTGTGCCAGCATCTCAAACGCGCAGTTCACATAGCCAAGCGCACCGGTGGGGTTCGAGCCGCCGCCGGGGATCGTGTAGATCTTCTTGCCATCGGCGCGCATCTGGTCGGCGATGACTTCCATTTCGGCATTCTTGTCGCCGCCGGCGGGCAGTTTTTGCGTGGTCGCACCATGCAGATGGTCAAGCAGGACATTGCCGTTATGGTTGTAGTTGGCATTGTTCGAGCCGGTGCGGTCTTCCAGCAGGATGTGGCATTTCATGCCCAGCTTTGCGGCGAAAGCGGCGGTCTGGCGGGCGTGGTTCGACTGGGTCGCCCCTTGCGTCATCACCATCTCGGCACCCTGCGCGATGGCTTCGGCCATCAGGAATTCCAGTTTGCGGGTCTTGTTGCCGCCGGTGGACAGACCGGTGCAATCGTCGCGTTTGATCCAGATCTCAGGCCCGCCAAGTTCTTTTGTCAGGCGGTCCAACCGCTCCAGAGGCGTTGGGAGATGGGCAAGGAAGTGGCGCGGAAAGCGGGCGAGATGCATGGGTTCTCCTTCAAGATGATCTTTAAGACATATACCGCGCTATATTAAGGAAAACAAATGCGTAATTGGGCATATAATAGTCTGGATTTGCATGTTGCTGCCTGACCGGCTATTGTGAGACAATGCGACTTGATTGGCTTGATGATCTTTTGGCGGTGGTAGACTCGGGCTCATTCGCGCGTGCAGCCGATGCACGTTGTCTGACGCAATCGGCATTCACCCGGCGGATACGCGCCATTGAGGACAGTGTCGGGGCTGAGCTGTTTGATCGCAGCCGTAAGCCGGTTGAGCTTTTGCCCGCCATCCGTGCGCAAGAACCCGAGATGCGCGCCCTCGCGGCGGGTCTTCGGCGGTTACGCGAAGGGTTGCGGCGGTCCCGCGATGGGGTGGGCGGTGTAATAACCTTTGCCTGCCAGCATGCAATCACGACAACGGTGTCACCACGTTTGGTCGAAATTCTCACTCGCTCGGGGGATCGCTCGGTCAAGGTACGGTCGGGCAACCGCGACGAATGTCTGGTCATGCTGTTGTCGGGCGAGGTCGAGCTGGCCGTTATGTATGAGGTTGCCGGGGAACGCAGCGTGTCGGCAAGCAAGGGGTTTGATGCGGTCACGCTTGGTCAGGACGAACTTGTGCCGGTTGTGGCACCGGGCGTGATTGACCAGACGGATTGGTCGATGATCGCATACCCTAGCGGCGTGTTTCTGGGTGAGATTGTGGACCGGATGATCTTGCCGCGCGTGACACCTGACATCCGGTTTGTGCGCAAGGCTGAAACCGCACTGACGCTGGCGGCCCTGCAATACGCGCTGAGCGGTATCGGGGTTGCATGGCTGCCAAAATCGATGGTCACAGGTGACGTGGCCGCCGGCCGGTTGGTTATGCTTGATGACAAGCTGCCGGTGCAGGAACTGGACATCCGTCTGATCCGCCTAAGTGACACCACGCGGCCAGATCTACAGGCGGCGTGGGAATTGCTTTTGTGATCATATGCTTAGGTGTCTGGAAGTATAATTTCTGTTTCCCATTCGCGGCACCGTTCCATCAGCTCTGCGGGTAAGGGCAGGTCCGTGCAGATCCGATCAATTTCGGACAGGGACGCAATCCGCACAGGGGCGCGCCGTGTAAGTTTTGACGCATCGGCAACCAGAATTGAAACCTGCGCTTGGCGCAAGATCGCGCGACTGACCCGTACTTCTTGCGGATCGAAATCCAGAAGGTCGCCCTCGAGATCCAGAGCCGAGGTTCCGATCACGGCGAAATCCACCTTGAAATGGCCAATAGCCTCGGTGGTCAGATCGCCCACCAGCCCGCCATCTGCGCGCCGCAAGACGCCGCCAGCGACGATGACGTCACAGCTTTCGCTTTCCGCCAGAATATTGGCCACGTTCATATTGTTGGTCACGACTGTCAGGTTGCGGTGCCACAAAAGCGCGCGCGCAACAGCTTCGGTCGTGGTGCCGATGTTCAAAAAGATCGAGGAGTTTTCAGGGATCATCGCCGCACAGGCCCGCGCAATTGCGGCTTTGGCCTCGGCATTCATCAATCGCCGATCCTCATAGCCGATATTTGCCACGCCAGCGCGCAGAACCGCGCCGCCATGCACCCGGTCCAGTTTGCCGGTAAGGGCCAGATCTGTCAGGTCGCGGCGAATGGTCTGCAAGGTAACGCCAAACCGTTCAGCCAGATCTTCAACCCCCACGCGCCCATCTGCGCGCGCAATGTCCAGTATTTCGCCTTGTCTGAAACTCAGTGCCATCCGCCCTCCGTTGCGCGTGATATTACGGCATTCGTACGCCCGCGCCACCAAAAACGAACAATACCGAATATAAACTTTGACAAATCGCGCATAACCCCGCCATAACCGGATCACCTAACAGGAGCGGCGCCTTGGTATCCGAAAGCATTCCCGAACCGGCCTACGACCTTTTTGTCATCGGTGGCGGCATCAATGGCACGGGCATTGCCCGCGATGCTGCCGGGCGGGGTTTGTCGGTGGCTTTGGCGGAAATGGGTGATCTGGCCTCGGCCACATCGTCGGCCTCGACCAAGCTTTTTCACGGTGGGCTTCGCTATCTTGAATATTTTGAAATTGGCCTCGTGCGCAAAGCGCTGATTGAGCGTGAGGTATTGTTGCGCGCGATGCCGCATATCAGTTGGCCGATGCGCTTTGTGCTGCCCTATCACGAAGATATGCGATTTGAGGGGGCAACACCAACCTCACGTCTATTGTCCATTGTCATGCCGTGGATGCGCGGACGTCGCCCTGCTTGGCTGATCCGGTTCGGGCTATTCCTTTATGATCATCTGGGCGGGCGCAAGATCTTGCCCGCGACAAAGACGCTTGATCTGGCCTCCGATCCCGCAGGTGCGCCCCTGAACCCGAAATTCGCCAAAGCCTATGAATACTCCGATTGCTGGGTGCAAGACGCGCGTCTGGTGGTGTTGAACGCGCGTGATGCCGAGGCGCGCGGGGCCAAGATCATGACCCGAACCAAGGTTCAGTCAGCCACGCGCGAAGGTCCTCTTTGGCGCATCACCCTTGACCTCGGGCACCGGACTAAAACCGTCATGGCCCGGATGATCGTCAACGCAGGCGGCCCCTGGGTTGAAGAAATCATCCGCGACACTGCGCACCTGACACCGCGCGCCCATATCCGCCTTGTGCGTGGCTCTCACATCGTCACCAAGCGGCTATTCGACCATGATCGGGCCTATTTCTTCCAAGGCACCGACGGGCGGATCATCTTTGCAATCCCTTATGAAGAGGATTTCACTCTTATCGGCACCACAGATCAGGACCATGAAGGCGATGCCTCGACCGCACGGTGCAGCGAGGCTGAGCAGGACTATCTTTGTGGCTTTGCGTCTGAATATTTCAAACGCTCCGTGACCCGCGCCGATATCGTCTGGACCTATTCCGGGGTCCGCCCGCTTTACGATGACGGGGCCAGCTCGGCCAGTGCGGCGACGCGCGACTATGTGTTGACGTTGAACACCGATGGCGCCCCGATCCTGAACGTGTTTGGCGGCAAGATCACCACGTACCGTAAGCTGGCGGAAGCCGCGATGGCCAAGATTATGCCGGCCCTTGGCCTGAGCAAGGGCGTATGGACAGCTGGCGTACCCTTGCCTGGCGGTGATTTTCCGGTTGACGGGGTGCCCGCGCTGAGTGCCGACTTGGCCAGGCGCTACCCGTTTTTGTCCGCTGCAACCATCCGCCGCCTGATCCGCCACTACGGCACCGAAGCCAAAGCCATACTGGGCGATGCCCGCGCGCCCGATGATCTCGGCCGCGATTTCGGCGCAGGCTTGACGGCGCATGAGGTCTCTTGGTTGATGGACATGGAATACGCCAGAACCGCCGAAGATGTGGTTTGGCGGCGCACAAAGCTTGGCCTTCACCTTAGCGCTGATCAGATCGCGGCGCTTGATGTGTGGATGTCCAAAAGGGGGGCCGCATGAGTTTTATTCTTGCGATTGATCAGGGCACGACCTCTAGCCGGGCGATCTTGTTTGATGGGTCAATGCGGGTTGTGGCCTCGGCGCAAGAAGAGTTCCCTCAGCATTTTCCTGCGTCTGGTTGGGTCGAACACGACCCATCGGACATTTGGTCGACCGTGGTTGCAACCAGCCGGGCTGCGATTGAAAGGGCCGGTGTTGATGTGGCGCGTATTGCGGGTATCGGGATTACCAATCAACGCGAAACCACGCTGATCTGGGACCGCAAGACCGGCGAGCCTATCCACAATGCGATTGTCTGGCAGGACCGCCGGACATCCGAGATGTGCCAACGTCTGAAGGCGGCGGGGCATGAGCCGATGATCAGTGCGCGCACCGGCCTGTTGCTTGACCCCTATTTTTCCGGCACCAAACTTGCCTGGACGCTTAATCATGTCGAAGGGGCAAGAGCACGCGCGGAGCGCGGTGAGCTTTTGTTCGGCACGGTCGACAGTTTTCTGATCTGGAAGCTGACCGGGGGCCGGTCGCATGTAACCGATGCCACCAACGCCGCACGAACGCTGATTTACAATATACGGACCGGGGAATGGGATGCCGACATCTGTGCGCTTCTCGACATCCCTATGTCGATGCTGCCCCAAGTGCGCGACTGTGCGGATGATTTTGGGCTGACCCAACCAGAAATATTCGGTCGTGAAATTCCGATCCTTGGTGTTGCCGGGGATCAGCAGGCGGCCACCATCGGGCAGGCGTGTTTCACACCAGGTATGATGAAGTCGACCTATGGGACTGGGTGTTTCGCACTTTTGAACACGGGCACCACCCTTGTGGAAAGCAAGAACCGGCTGCTCGGAACCATCGCATACCAGTTCGAAGGGACGCCCACGTATGCGCTTGAAGGTTCCATATTCGTGGCCGGGGCTGTGGTCCAATGGCTGCGTGACGGGTTGAAGATTATCGGGAGCGCAAGCGATACTCAGGGATTGGCAGACGCGGCGGACCCCGAGCAAGACGTCGTGATCGTTCCGGCGTTCACAGGGCTAGGCGCCCCTTATTGGAACCCCGACTGCCGCGGCGCGATTTACGGGGTGACGCGCAATACTGGGCCTGCGGAGCTGGCCAAGGCAGCGCTGGAAAGCGTGGGATTTCAGACACGCGACCTTCTGGAAGCTATGCGCGCAGATTGGGACGGGGCCACCGACGGTGTACTGCGCGTCGATGGCGGCATGACCGCATCTGACTGGACGATGCAGTTCCTGTCCGACATTATCGGCGCACCGGTCGATCGGCCCGGAGTGCTGGAAACCACAGCACTTGGCGTCGCATGGCTGGCTGGCGCGCGGGCCGCGATCTATCCCGACGCCGAAGGTTTTGCACAAAGCTGGGCGGGCGACCGGCGGTTTGAACCCGCGATGCCAGCGCCTGAACGGGATCAGAAATACGCCCGCTGGAAACGCGCTGTAGCAGCGACACAAAGCGTTTAAGGCTAGGTTCATTCCTGCTTACAAAAGCATCTTCTATTGTCGATACGCTCGGCTCGGACTACATCCGAGATATGAAAAGATTTATTCCATTTGTTAAAAAGGCGCCACGCGTCGCAGTGATCCGGCTTCAAGGCACAATAACGGCCGGGGGGCGCGGCGGCGGGTTAAGCGATGCAGCCCTGGCACCTGTGATTGAGCGCGCTTTCTCGCGCGGGAAACCGGCGGCGGTGGCACTGGTGATCAATTCCCCCGGCGGCTCTCCGGTGCAATCGGCGCTCATTGCCGCGCGTATCCGGCGTCTGGCCGCGGAAAAGAAGATCCCTGTTCATGGCTTTGTCGAAGATGTCGCGGCGTCGGGCGGCTATTGGCTGGCAACCGCGGCGGATGACATCTGGGTTGATGCAAGTTCGGTGGTTGGCTCCATCGGGGTGATTTCAGCGGGCTTCGGCTTTGCGGATCTCATGTCTCGCCACGGGGTAGAGCGGCGGGTGCACACGGCTGGAAAATCCAAAAGCTTCCTTGATCCGTTCCGCCCTGAGGCGCCGGAGGATGTGGCACGCCTGCACGCGATACTTGAACCGATCCATTCCGCCTTCAAGGCACAGATAACCGAGCGGCGCGGTGCGAAGCTGCCAGAGGGGCAGGATCTGTTCACCGGTGATGTTTGGGTGGGCCAAGGGGCTGTGGATCAGGGGCTGGCGGACGGGTTGGGCCATCTGGTGCCCAAGTTGAAATCGCTCTACGGCGACAAGGTCAAACTGGTACCATACGGCATCAAGAAATCCATCTTTCAGCGGTTCGGGGCACAGATCCTCGGCGATGCGCTGACCGAAGTTGAGGAGCGCGCCATGTGGGCACGTTTCGGGCTCTGAAATGGTCAAAGCTTTTACCTTTCTGTTGATATTCCTCGTTGTGCTGGCGATGTTCGGCCGGCTCAGATTTCCGGGAAAACTGCCCAAGTGGCGGGGTGCTGCGCGCTGCTCTTCGTGCAAGCGGCCTTTGATCGGTAAAGGGCCGTGTGCCTGTGGGGGCAAGGCATGACCGCACGCGCGCTTGTCACCGGTGCCGCGCACCGGCTGGGCCGGGCGATGGCGCTTTATCTGGCGGGGCGGGGGCAGGATGTGGCCATCCACTATGCGACCTCGGCCGATGCCGCCGAAGAGGTTGCAACCGAAGCACGCGCCATGGGCGTGCGCGCAGCAACTGTTCAGGCGGATTTGTTGAATGAGACTGAAACCCGCACGCTGATCGATCGGGCGGCCAAAGGTTTGGGCGGGCCGCTGACCCTGCTGGTCAACAATGCCTCGATTTTTGAATATGACAACATCCGCACGGCCACCCGTACAAGCTGGGACAGGCACATCGAATCCAACCTGCGCGCGCCCGTGGCTCTGACACAGGATTTCGCGACGCAAGCGCCCAAAGCCAGCCGGGATGGGAATGAGGCGCTGTCTCATGCGCTGGTCGTCAATATGTTGGACCAGCGGGTGCGCAAGCTGACGCCAGAATTCATGTCCTACACAATTGCCAAGATGGGGCTTTGGGCTTTTACCCAGACCGCGGCCCGCGCGCTGGGCCCTGATATTCGGGTGAACGCCATTGGCCCCGGCTCCACCTTGCAAGGCGCAAGCCAAAGCGAAGCGCAGTTTCAGGCGCAGCGCGCAGGGTCGCTCCTTCAGCGAGGCGCGAACCCGTCGGATATTTGTGCGGCGCTTGGCTATTTCCTTGATGCGCCCGCAGTGACCGGGCAGCTGATTTGTGCCGATGGAGGGCAGCATCTAGGCTGGATGACGCCGGATATTTTGGGTGTGAACACCTAAATTTCCGATAGTAATGCGGGGGACAGCTCTTGACTTGTCCACTTGGTGGTGTCGCGTAACAAATCTGTTACGATTCTGTCAGTCTTTTCAGGTATTTGTCAGGATCACGAAAAGTTTCGTTTATTTTCAATGGTTTAAATATGTGCCTAAAAAATAGGCAAATCAGCGAACCCTGCCGAAAACAAGGAAAATTTCCCGATGCCCAAAAGTTCTCACCAGACTTATCCACACAATCCGTGGACAGGTTTTCTCTTGAACTGGAACGGATAAGGTTGCAGCCCGGGCAGGGAATCGGTTTGTCAGCAGAAGGGGTGGACTATTATGGGTAAGGAGGTGTCGGATCCACTGACGGGCCATGCCCTGATCCAATCTTATTTGAAATCACTCAGCGCCCAGCCCGGCGTTTACCGCATGCTCGATGCCGAAGGGCGGGTGCTTTACGTGGGCAAGGCGCGCAATCTTAAAGCGCGCGTGTCGAACTATGCGCGGCCCTCGGGCCATTCGGGGCGCATCGCACGGATGATCCATGCGACCGCCTCAATGATGTTCCTGACCACGCGTACAGAAACCGAAGCGCTGCTGTTGGAGCAAAATCTGATCAAGCAGCTTAAACCCTACTTCAATGTGCTGCTGCGCGACGACAAATCCTTCCCGAATATTCTGGTCTCAAAGGAACATGCTTTTCCGCAGATCAAAAAGCACCGGGGGGCGAAGAAGGAAAAGGGCGACTATTATGGCCCTTTTGCCAGTGCGGGCGCCGTCAACCGGACGCTCAATCAGCTGCAAAAGGTATTCTTGTTGCGCAATTGTACGGATGCGATGTTTTCCAGCCGCACGCGGCCGTGCCTGCTCTATCAGATCAAGCGCTGTGCCGCACCTTGTACCGGCTATGTCAACGAACAGGACTATGGCGCACTGGTTCTGGATGCCGAACGCTTCTTGCAAGGCCGCTCAACGCAGGTCCAGACCAAGCTGGCGCAAGAAATGGCCGCCGCCTCGGACGCGATGGAGTTTGAGCGTGCCGCCGCCCTGCGCGACCGGATCAAGGCCCTGACCCAGATCCAGCAGGTGCAAGGCATCAACCCGCGCGGCGTGGCCGAGGCGGATGTTGTGGCGTTGCATATGGATGGTGGGCAGGCCTGCGTACAGGTCTTCTTCATCCGCGCCAATCAAAGCTGGGGCAACCGAGATTTTTACCCCAAAACCGGGGCAGGGGCCGAAGCGCCCGAGGTGCTGGAAGCGTTCCTGGGGCAGTTTTATGGGGATAAGGAGCCGCCAAGGCTGGTCTTGCTGTCGCATCCTATCGAGGATGATGACCTGATGACCGAACTTCTTAGCGACCGCGCTGGGCGCAAGGTTGAAATCGCCGTGCCTCAGCGCGGTGAAAAGGCCGAACTGGTAGAAAACGCGGCCCGTAATGCGCGTGAAAGCCTTGCCCGCAAGATGAGCGAAAGTGCCGCTCAGTCAAAGCTGCTCGAACATCTCGCCGAGGCGTTTGATCTGGATGGCCCGCTGCGCCGGATCGAAGTTTACGACAACTCCCATATTCAGGGTACCAACGCGGTGGGGGGCATGATCGTCGCCGGCCCCGAAGGGTTTGTGAAAAGCCAGTACCGCAAGTTCAACATCAAGGGCACCGACATCACCCCCGGCGATGATTTCGGCATGATGAAAGAGGTGCTGACCCGCCGCTTCCAAAGGCTTTTGAAAGAAGACCCGGACCGCGATACCGAAAGCTGGCCGGATCTTTTACTGATCGACGGCGGGGCCGGGCAGGTCTCGGCCGTGGCAGGGATCATGCAGGAACTGGGCGTTGAGGATATCGCCATGATTGGCGTGGCCAAGGGCATCGACAGGGACGCGGGCAAGGAAGAGTTCCACCGTCCCGGCAAACGCCCCTTCGCGCTGCCGCATAACGCCCCCGTGCTCTACTTCGTACAAAGGCTGAGGGATGAAGCCCATCGCTGGGCCATCGGCGCACACCGTGCCAAGCGCGCCAAAGCGGTTGGGGCCACGCCACTTGACGAAGTGCCCGGTGTTGGGGCCACCCGCAAGCGCGCGCTTCTGGCGCATTTCGGGTCCGCCAAAGCCGTCAGCCGCGCGGGGCTGGAGGATCTGAAAGCCGTTGACGGCATATCTGAGGCCATCGCCCAAACCGTTTATGACTTTTTCCACGCCAAGGGTTGAACCCGACTTCGGCATTCCCCCGTTTACAGTCTATCAGCCACGGGCGATAATTTAGTGGCAAGCCCTGCGATAAAGGAGAAGCCAATGCCGACCATTTCGCGCGATTTCACCGGTCAGACCGTGATCACCACTTTTGAGATGACGCCCGGAACGGCGCAGGACCTGATGGAGGAGTTGAATGCAGCCTATGACCAGTTCATCCGCCATCAGCCCGGCTTTATCGGGGCGGGGCTGCATATGAATGACGCCCAGACCCGAATCGCGAACTACAGCCAGTGGCGCGATCGGAAGGATTTTCAGGCGATGCTCCGAACGCCGGAAATGCGTGAACGCAACCGTCGGATCGCCGCCCTCTGCGCGCGGTTTGAACCGGTGATGTATGAGGTCACTGAGGCCTTTTAGGACTGGCCAATAAAAAACGCGGCGCTGGATTGGCGCCGCGTCTGGTGTCTTTGAAGAGCTATGCGCTCAGGCCGCGCGACGGCGGCGGCGGATACCAAACAGCGCGCCAAGCCCCGTCAACATCAGCGGCAGGCCAGCGGCCAGCGGCACAGCGGCAAGGCGGATGTTGTCAAGATTGAACTGGGTGTTCAACGTTGGCAGCGTCGCATCCACGAATGTGATCGTGGTGAAATGCGTGGTCGAGTGAATACCAAAGAAGTTCGACCCACCCGAGATGGAGCCTGCAAGCACACCGTCAAGGAACACGTTGGCCATTTCGAATTGGCCAAGGTTGCCAATCGTGGCCGCGAATGAGGTCATTGCAGTCGAAAACACCAGTGTTGTCGACTGTGATCCCTGCAGATTGCCCGCAACGCGCTGCAACCGGTTGTTCGAAATAACCCCGGCGCCTTGGATCGCGGTGATCTCGGTACTGTTGATTGTGTTGCCGGTAAAGGTTTCGACGATATTCGAGCCGCCAACAGCCGCGTTATAGCTGGCCAGATTGGAATACGATACCGTGGCGGCCCCAGCGGCCTGTCCAATGGTTAACGCAGCAGCAGCGGTGATCAGAAACGTTCTCAACATCCTAGTTCCCCTTCGAGGCCCCAAATACTTGGTACGGAACCCACCCGATCCCGTCTTCAGATCTTATTAACCACTCGATTGCGGCGGGATTTGGACGGATTGATGATGGAATTGCGAAGCCGGTACGCGCAGAAACGTCCCCCGCACGTTCGCTGTATCAAGAGAATGGGAAGCTGTACGGCCCTGGGTTGTTTGGCGAGAATTGCAGCCTTGGGCACAAGCGGCTTTCGAAACACAACCGTGACAGGTCCATTTCCTACATTCGCTTGCCATCTACATGGTTTCATATGGGTTAGTCCCAAGGTGCAATCTGACTGTAGGTCCGGCAGGGATCCTATGGTAGAATTACAACTTTAAAGATCACATTTGGGATTTGAGCAATGCAACTAGATACAATTAAAGCTCTGAGCTCGTTTTTGCAGTGGGGAGCGGTCGGTCTGGCTGGACTTATGCTTGTTCTTGTAATCATCGCCCTAATTACAGGGACTTTTACAAGATCGAAAGAACGCACGCTAAAATTCTTTATGACAACCGGAGCGGTTTGCTTCCTTGCTGCGCTTGCCGCAGAGTTTTATGCGGGTCAGGGTGAGCATCAACTCAACGTGTCCGTCTTGCCAAATGACTTGGATACCAGCCCGTTCCCTCCACCCAAAGTAAGAATTAACGGAGTCGAGGTGAACAGGAGCGAACCGATAGTGATTATGTCGCGTTCCACGCTCACGATCGATGTAACGAGCGCTCTGGGGATATTCTCCCAAAAAGAGCAGCAGGTTGTTGCTCAGGCAGCTGAGATCGATGCCGCCGAAAAACTCATTTCTGAACAGACTGAAACACTCGTCGAAGCCAGGCGGGTTGTGGCGCAAATCAGCGCAGAGGTTGCAACTATTCGAGCTGACGTACTTCCCACTGACTCGCCGTCCGTGATGCCGAGAATTGACGGGATTGGTAGCGGTCTGCAATCTCTACAAAACAACATTGGTGGCGCTATCAGGTTGGCACCCTAGCCTATCTACCTCCCCCGCCTCGTCTTCCCGCCCCGCATCCCGCCGCGTCCGCCGGTGGATCGCCCGGCACCTTTGACCGCGGCCTCAGACGCCGCCTCGACCGCCGATTGCCGCGCCAAGGGGTCGTCGGCGATGGCAAGCTCCACCGCTTCCAGGCGTCTGACCTCATCGCGCATGCGTGCCGCCTCTTCGAATTCAAGGTTCTCGGCGGCTTTGCGCATTTGCGTGCGCAGCGCATCCAGATGGGCCGCAAGGTTCTGGCCGATCAGCGGTTGTTCGATCTTGGCCGTTACCCGGTTCATATCCACATCGCCCTTGTAAAGGCCCGACAAGATATCCTCGACGTTCTTCTTGATCGTCTGGGGGGTGATGCCGTGTTCCAGATTATAGGCCACCTGTTTTTCGCGCCGCCGCGTGGTTTCGCCAATCGCGCGTTCCATCGAGCCGGTGATGCGGTCTGCATACATGATCACCCGGCCGTCTGAGTTGCGCGCGGCGCGCCCGATGGTCTGGATCAGCGAGGTTTCCGAGCGCAGGAAGCCTTCCTTATCGGCGTCCAAAATCGCCACCAGCCCGCATTCAGGAATATCCAGCCCCTCACGCAAAAGGTTGATACCGATCAGCACGTCGAAGGCGCCAAGGCGCAGGTCACGCAGGATCTCGATCCGCTCAATCGTGTCGATGTCGGAATGCATGTAGCGCACGCGGATGCCCTGTTCGTGCATGTATTCGGTCAGATCCTCGGCCATGCGTTTGGTCAGTGTCGTCACCAGCGTGCGGTAGCCTGCAAGGGCAACTTTGCGCACCTCATCGAGAAGGTCATCAACCTGCATCTGAACCGGTCGGATCTCAATTTCCGGGTCAATCAGGCCGGTGGGTCGGATCACCTGCTCGGTAAAGACACCGCCGGTCTGCTCCATTTCCCACGACGCAGGCGTGGCCGAAACGAAGACGGATTGCGGGCGCATCGCGTCCCATTCCTCGAACTTCAAAGGCCGGTTGTCCATGCACGATGGCAGACGAAACCCATGTTCGGCCAGCGTCATCTTGCGCCGGAAGTCGCCCTTGTACATGCCACCGATCTGCGGGACCGAGACGTGGGATTCGTCAGCAAACACGATGGCATTGTCGGGGATGAACTCGAACAATGTGGGGGGTGGTTCGCCCGGTGCGCGGCCGGTCAGATAGCGGGAATAGTTTTCGATGCCTGCACAGACGCCCGTGGCCTCCAACATCTCCAGATCAAAGTTGCAGCGTTGCTCCAGCCGTTGCGCTTCCAGCAATTTGCCCTCGTCTTGCAGCTGTTTGAGGCGCAGCGTCAGCTCTTTGCGGATGCCCTTGGTGGCCTGTTGCAGCGTCGGGCGCGGGGTGACGTAGTGGGAATTGGCGTAGATGCGGATCTTTTCGAACGTGTCGGTCTTGTGACCTGTCAGCGGGTCAAATTCGGTAATCCCCTCCAGCTCCTCACCAAAGAAGGAAAACCGCCAGGCGCGGTCTTCCAGGTGGGCGGGCCACAGATCAACCGTGTCACCCTTGACCCGGAATGCCCCGCGCTGAAAGGCAGCATCGGCGCGGCGGTATTGCTGGGCCACCAGTTCGGTGATGAACTTGCGCTGCTCATAAAGCGTGCCCACCGCCATATCTTGCGTCATCGCCGAATAGGTTTCGACCGAGCCGATGCCGTAGATGCACGACACCGAAGCCACGATGATCACATCGTCACGTTCCAGAAGCGCGCGCGTGGCCGAGTGGCGCATCCGGTCGATCTGTTCGTTGATCTGGGATTCCTTCTCGATGAAGGTATCCGTGCGCGCGACATAGGCTTCGGGCTGATAATAATCGTAGTAGGATACGAAATATTCGACCGAGTTTTCTGGAAAGAAGCCTTTGAATTCGCCGTAGAGTTGGGCGGCGAGCGTCTTGTTCGGGGCAAGGATGATCGCCGGGCGCTGTGTTTCCTCGATGATTCTGGCCATCGTAAAGGTCTTGCCTGTGCCCGTGGCGCCGAGCAGCACCTGATCACGTTCGCCGCCATTCACCCCTGCAGTCAGCTCCGCAATCGCCGCAGGCTGATCCCCCGCCGCCTCAAACTCGGTCTTCATCACAAACCGCCTGCCGCCTTCCAGTTTAGGGCGGGTCAGAACCTCAGGCCGGTCGCTGAGGGCGTTGGTATTGTTATGGGGCATGACGATTCCTTTTGACTCCCCCAAATTTGATCTGTTTTTGTTCTTATTCAAGGTGAATGCGACGTGTCTACTGACATAGACAAGGAAACGATCGGATGCATCTGGGCGGGCTGGTGCCTGGGTTGGGGTTTTTTAAAAAACAATAACAACTATAGGTTGCATTTGATTTGAACTGAGCCTACGGTAAAAGGGCAAGCAGCAACTGACTGCCGGTCCTGGCCTCACCCAGCCACCACCCACCCATTGCTCCCTGAGCATCGACCGGCAGTCAGCCTTGCACGCAGCCCCCAAACCCCTTGCACGAACCGTTTGATTTCACGATAAGAGGTCACCAGCCAACGGAGACATCCATGCGTGCACGTATTTACCAACCGGCCCGGAATGCCATGCAATCGGGCGCCGCGAAGTCGCATCACTGGATATTGGAATTTGCGCCAGCCGAGGCGCGCGAAGTGGATCCCTTGATGGGCTGGACCGGGTCTGGCGATACGCAGGCGCAAGTGCGGTTGCGTTTTGACAGCCGCGCTGCTGCCGAAGACTATGCGCGCGCGAACGGCATTGCCTTTTCAGTGGCCGAGCCGCAAAAACGGCAGCCAATTGTGCGTCTGCGTGGATACGGCGAAAACTTCGCCACGGATCGGCGAACCCCCTGGACACACTGAACAGCTGGGCTGCGTGCGCATGACGATTTCAATCGCTGCAGAAAACCCGCTTGGCGCAGATCTGGCGCTGCTGATGACCCGCCATACCGAGGCGATGCACGCCGATACGCCACCTGAGAGCATTCACATGATGGATGCGGGCGCGTTGGCGAAAGCCGGCACCTATTTTGTTGTGATGCGTGAAGCGGGTCACCCTATCGGCATGGGGGCGCTCAAACCCATCGGACCGGATCATGCCGAAATCAAGTCGATGCATATTTTGGCCGAAGCACGAGGCCGGGGCCTTGCGCGCCAGATGCTGCACTACCTTATGGCAGCGGCGGATGCCGCCGACTACACGCGTCTGAGCCTTGAGACCGGGTCACAACCCGGTTTTGCCGCAGCGCGTGGACTGTATCTGCGCGCGGGTTTTGTCGAATGCCCCCCGTTTGAAGGCTACGGGCCCGATCCAAATTCGATCTTCATGACGCGCGCCCTTGCATGACCGTTGCCAGAGCCGCTAAAGGAGCGCCAGCGGTCCCGTAGCTCAACTGGATAGAGCACCTGACTTCTAATCAGGATGTTGGGGGTTCGAGTCCTCCCGGGATCGCCAGATATTTAGTATGAGTATTTGTGACTGTATACTTAATACATTGAATTAAATGAATTATTTATTTATCTTGAAATCCCACTGGCACCCAGAACATGACGCAATCGGCCGCGAGCGGCATTGGGACGCTCGGAAAGGGGCGAAACGAGTAAATGCGCCGACGCCCTCGCCAAATTTGACCGTAGGCTCTGTCGCGCGCGGAATTTTTCCGGAACAGCTCGAAGCCGATTTTTTTTAACAATAAGTTTCAAACTGGATTGATCAGAGAAAAAGTGATCCGTGTTTCACGGCGCGTCGTAATCAGGTTATGTTGACGCAAACCTTGAAACGGCCACACCGATTTCCCCGTGGAGCAATGCTGCCCCGAGACGAAAGCAAACTTGTGTTGCAAAACAAATCCGCGCCTTCGCAACAGACCATCTGGATGATCGCCGTCCGCGACAACCGCGATCGCGCGGCTTTCGCCGCGCTCTTCGATTGTTTCGCGCCGCGTCTCAAGGGGTTTATTATTCGCTCTGGCGCGTCGGCCCACCAAGCGGAAGAAATTGTACAGGACGTGATGCTGACAATATGGCGCAAGGCGGCAACGTTTGATCCGCACCGTGCGCAGGTCTCCGCGTGGATTTATCAAATCGCCCGTAACCGTCAGATCGACATCGCGCGTAAAGAAAACCGACTAATGCCGGAAGGGCTCAGGGAAGATCCGGGAACCGAACCCGATGCCGGACAGATACTGGGCCTCGAACAGGAGGTAAGACAGTTGAAGCAAGCGCTCGCCAATCTCAAACCTGAGCAGCGTGAGATCATCGAGAAAGCCTATTTGGGCGAGTTGACCCATCAAGAGATCAGCGCCCAGATCGGCCTTCCACTGGGAACCATAAAGTCGCGTATCCGGCTTGGTCTGGAACGCCTGAGACACGAGTTGAAGGATCTCAAGCCATGAGTGCCGTTACCCATCATACCCCCGATGCCATGTTGGCGGCCTTCGCGGCGGGCAATCTTTCACATGCCTTTGCCGTTGTCGTGGCCAGCCATGTTTCCCTTTGTGAAAAGTGCCGTGCGGCGCTGGAAGCGCATCAGACTTTGGGCGGTGTCTTGCTCGAAGAGACCAGCGCTGTTGCGGTCTCATCATCCCTTAAGGGCGAGATCCTCGCGCAGCTTGATGCCCCCTTTACGCCCGAACCGGTCTTTGAGCGTTCCGGCATTTATCCCGGCCCGGTCATGGCGGCGATGAAAGGCCGTGCGCCGCGGTGGAAAACGTTGGGTATGGGCGTACGGCAAGACATCTTGTGGGCGGATGCCGGTGGCTCGGTGCGCTTGCTTTACATCCCGGCGGGGCAGGCCGTACCAGATCACAGCCATAACGGGTTGGAACTGACGCTGGTATTGCAGGGCAGCTTTAGCGACGGGACCGGACGTTTTGTTGTCGGCGATCTGGAAATTGCCGACGAACATCTGGATCATACGCCAACTGCAGAGGAAGGTGATGCCTGCATTTGCCTTGCGGCCACGGACGCGCGGCTGCGCTTTCGCGCTCTGGTTCCCCGGCTGTTGCAACCGATCTTCCGGATATGACATGCACCCCATTACAGGCAGCATTTGAACCACCAATCTTTGGTGGTTCTTTTTTATTTCAACGGGTTATATCACGAAATCGTGAACTTGTGATCCATCTCATCCGCGGCGACGTATCCCTTTTACGAACAGCAATTCAGATCGTGCACAACACGTCCAAAACCGAGGAGATCTTTCAATGAAAGCCACATTCACAGCCGCCGTTGCCGCCGTCGCACTGAGCCTGTCGGCCGCCGCTGTCCAGGCCAAAAACATCGTCGAGATCGCTGCAGGCGACGAACGCTTTTCGACCCTCGTGGCCGCCGTTCAGGCCGCGGGTCTTGCCGATACGCTGTCTGGTCCGGGCCCCTTCACCGTCTATGCCCCAGTGAACGATGCATTTGCCGCTTTGCCGGAGGGAACTGTGGAAACTTTGCTCAAGCCTGAGAACAAGGGCCAGTTGACCGACGTGCTTCTCTATCATGTCGATGACCGCAAGCTGACCGCCAACATGATCCCGGCCGGTTCGACCTATTTCAAACCGATCCTGGCCAGCGAACGTCTGTGCATCACGGCCGGCGCGCAGGGAGTGACTATCGCCGACGGTACCGGTGAGATGGCGAATGTGATCATCGCGGATATTCAGGCCGACAATGGCGTGATCCACGTAATCGACAAGGTGTTGCTGCCGGGCGCGCGCCCTGCCTGCCACTAACCTATTCGTCCTGCCTGTACTGGCCGGACTGTCACACACGAATAATGGGGCCCCCGAAGATCCGGGGGCTCCTTTATTGTTGCTGCAAATGGTTCGGCAGCTTTACTTGCCCCGATAGATCAGCCAGTCGGGCAGAAACGCCAAACTACGGATAAACCATGAAAACGGCACCGGAAAGTCGGTGCGGAAGCGACGTTTGCGCATGGCTTTCAGCACTCTTGCAGCCGCATCCTCGGGGGTCATCAGCATAGGCATGCGAAAGTTGTTCTTCTCTGTCAGGCGGGTCTTGATGAAGCCGGGGTTGACAATCCGCACCACCACGCCGCTGCCTTTAAGATCAAAACGCATGGTTTCAGCAAGGCTGATCAGGGCCGCTTTGCCTGCGCCATACCCGACGGCGGCAGGCAGGCCGTGGTAGCCCGCCAGCGAGCCAACCAGCGTGATATCGCCTTGGCCTTTTTCGACAAAGCCGGGCACAACTTCGCCAAGCACACGCATCGCCCCGGTGAAATTGACATCGCACATCATCAGGGCTGTTTCCTGATCCCACGCGGTGGCGCGCATCGGTTCATAGATGCCAACATTGTAAATAACGCCATGCAATCCTTCGCGGATCTCAGAGGCAGCGCGGCGCACAGAGTCGGTATCGGTCACATCCAGCGGCACCACACGGGCGTGCTTCAGTTCGGCGCTTAGGCTTTCAAGCCGTTCCACGTTGCGGGCCGACAAGATCAGCCGCGCCCCTTCGGCGCTGAGCTTTTTGGCCAATGCACGCCCCAAACCCTCGCTTGCGCCGACAAACCAATAGGTTTTGCCGGAAAATTCGGTCATTTGCGTGCTCCGCGAAAGGTCTGGCTGTCGGTAATCAAAAGTTCGGGTGGGGGCGGCTTTTTCAAAAACGGCGCGCGCTTGATGTACAGCAGACTAGCCTGCCAATGGATAAGCGCCAGAACCCGTAAAGCGCCCATTGGGCGTCGCAGTGCCGCCCACAAAAGTGACGCACTGGTGGCCGGGCGGCGCTTGCCGGACAGGGTCGCAAGCACGCCCTGATCGCCATTCTCGAATGAGATGCGAATATTGATGTCTGTCTCTTGCATGTCGAAGTTGAAGCGGTACAGACCGGCAACCTTCTGAAACGGCGACACGTGCAAGAGTTTTTTGGCAATCAGGGTATCGTTTTTTTGGATGGGGCTAAAATCCTCATGCGCGCAGAAATAGCAATGCCGGTCTCCAAAAGTATTGTTCACCTCTGCCACGAAGGCCCGCGGTGCGCCGTCGATCAGCGCAATCCAGAAACTGACCGGATTGAAATGGAACCAGAGGAAACTGGGCTGGGCAAGCAGCAACAACTGCGCGCCTTCTAGCTGAAAGCCACGCTCCTTTAAAACCTCGATGAACCAAGCCATCCCTTGCCCGTTCCCGCGCTGCCCGCCATGCTGTTGATCCCACAGTGACCAAAGGTTGAAACGATTGCGAGAGATCAGCCACGGGCGTGCAACACCCAGATCGGTAAGAACATAATCCACACCATACGAGAACGCGTTTTTCAGCGTGCCGCGCCGGGCGTGAAGGGTTTGGGCCTGAATGTGTTCCAACATCATGATCCGATTACGCTCACAGGCCTCCTTTGGATCAAACCCGATAAAATTTTCCCGCACGAATTTGATCCAAACCGTTCTGCGCGGCGTATCTCCCTAAGGTTAGTCACGAGATGAGGATTGCATGTTTGATCAAACCCAGGGCCCGCGCAAGAAGATCGCCATCGTCGGAGGCGGTATCTCGGGCATGGCCGCCGCCTACTATCTGGCACCTTATCACGATGTGACCCTGTTTGAAGCGGCAGCAACGCTGGGCGGACATGCGCGCACTGTGATAGCGGGAAAGAACCGGGATCAGCCTGTCGATACCGGCTTCATCGTTTTCAACTATGTCACATATCCTTTCCTGACCCGGCTTTTTCGTGACCTCGACGTGCCGGTGATCAAAAGCGAGATGAGCTTTTGCGCCAGCATCGATGATGGTCGTGTTGAATATGGCCTCACCAATCTTGGCGCCATCACCGCACAGAAAAGCAACCTGCTCAGGCCGCAGTTTTACAAGATGATCGCCGACATCATCCGCTTTGGAAAACGGGCCGAAGATGAGGCCAAGGATGACGACAGAACCATTGGAGAGCTGGTCGGCGAAATGGGACTGGGCGATTGGTTCCGCAACAACTACCTGATGCCGGTGTGTGGCGCGATCTGGTCAACACCCGTTGGCGAAGTAGATAAGTTTCCGGCAAAATCACTGGTGCAGTTTTTTCGCAATCATGCCCTATTGGCAGGCACGGGCCAACACCAATGGTGGACGGTCAAAGGCGGCAGCGTTGAGTATGTCCGCCGGTTGGAAGCAGCGCTGATCGCCCGCGGTTGCAGCATTCGCGTCGGCACCCCGGTTCGTCACGCACGGCGTGGTGAGCTTGCGGTCGAAATTGACGCAGGTAGTGCATCAGCCGAGTCCTTCAATGAGCTGATCCTGGCCTGCCATTCGGATCAGGCACTGGCCATTTTGGGTCGCGATGCGACGGGCCCTGAAACCGACGCCCTTGAAAGCATCCGCTATCAGCCTAACACGGCGGTTTTGCATTGCGATCCGAACCAGATGCCCAAGCGCAAAGCCTGTTGGTCAAGTTGGGCTTATCGTTCTCAGGACGGGCACATCGGCGTCACTTACTGGATGAACAGACTGCAGAACATTCCCGAAAGTGACCCGCTGTTCGTCACGCTGAACCCGTCCTCCGAGATCCCGCAGGAGGCTATTTATGACACAGTCGAGTTTGCGCATCCGGTCTTCGACAAGGCGGCGCTGAAGGCGCAACAGGACATTCGCAGCATGCAGGGGAACAACCGCACCTGGTTTGCCGGGGCCTGGAACCGGCACGGTTTTCACGAAGACGGCATTGCAAGCGCCATGCGCATTGTTCGCATGCTCAACGGTCGCGACCAACTCAAAGGAATAGAAAATGCGCTTCACCAACAAGGCTCTGAAATCGAATTTCCTGTCGACTTGCGAGCGTCTGCGTGAAGGTCAGCTAATACTGCGAACGCCCGAGGGTGAACGCTATCATTTCGGCAATTCGGGGCCCGAGGCCGAAATGGTCATTCGCGATTGGGCGGTGGTGTCGGCCATGGCGGCGCATGGGCAGGTCGGGCTTGGCGAAACCTATGTTCAGGGGATGTGGGACACGTCGTCGATCGAGACACTGATGACGGTTGCGATGCGCAATCGCGATCACCTTGGGGCTTACGATCATGCGAACCCGTTCAACAAGGCCCGCTTCCGGCTGGCCGATACCATCTTGCGGGCCAATTCGAAGCGCGGCGCGCGCAAGAACATCCGGTCACATTATGATGTCGGGAATGAGTTTTACGGGCTGTGGCTGGATGAAGGGATGACCTATTCATCGGGTATATTTGATCACGCCAGCGATGATCTTTCACGCGCGCAGACCCGCAAAAACGCGCGGATATTGTCGCGCTTGGGCGAAGGGGAACGCACGCTGGAAATCGGTTGCGGTTGGGGTGGGTTTGCCGAACAGGCCGCTGAAGACGGTCGCCGCGTGACCGGCGTTACCATTTCGCGCAATCAACATAGCTATGCCGAATGCCGCCTTGACGGGCGCGCCGATATCCAGCTGCGCGACTACCGCGACATCAACGGCAAATATGACAATATCGTCTCAATCGAAATGATCGAGGCGGTTGGCGCACGCTACTGGCCAAGCTATTTCTCGGTGCTCAAGCAAAACCTGGCGGAAGGCGGGCGTGTTCTGTTGCAGGCGATTACCGTCAAGGACAGCTTTTTCGAGACCTACAAGACCTCATCCGACTACATCCGCCAATATGTTTTTCCAGGCGGCATGCTGCTTTCGGATCGCGTCATCGAAGCACAGGCCAACGCGGCCGGCCTTCGCGTATGTGACAGTTTTGGCTTTGGGCAGGACTATGCCAAGACGTGCAGGATCTGGGCCGGCCGTCTGGCCGCGCAAAAGCGCCGGATCAGCGAAATGGGCCATGGCGAAGGCTTCTTCCGCAACTGGCAGTATTACCTTGAGATCTGCGCCGCCTCTTTCGCGGTTGAACACACGAATGTCGTTCAGGTGGAACTGGGACATGCTTAGACTTGCACTTGCGACTGTGTTCATGATTGCGACGGGGGTGGCACAAGCCTCGACGGTCGCATCGGCTTTGCCCGATGCCGAACTGCGCGGAGCAGCGGTGCTGCGTTTCCTCGGCTTCCCAGTTTACGAAGCACGGTTGTTCACCAGGTCAGGCACGTCCTTGGATTGGAGCACGGATTTCGCAATTGAACTGACCTATCTGCGAAACCTGAGTGAACAGGAACTTGTCGAAAGCACAATGCGCGAATTGGACCGGACAGGCGGCGCGCTGCCGCTGCGCGATCAGTTAGAGCGTTGCTATGTCGATGTGCGAAAGGGCGATCGCTATCTTGCGGTATCCGAGGGGCAAGACAGGGTTGGGTTCTGGCTGAATGGCAAACGCGTTTGCACGCTTGGCCATCCGCAGATCAAAACTCGATTCATGTCGATTTTTCTGGGCGACAACACCCGTTCGCCATCCTTCACACGAAAACTGAAGGGCGAGTGATGCTTTATCCGCGTGTCAGTCTTTACGCGATGATGCTGGCAGCGGCGGGCATTCCGCTTTACATTCATTTACCGCGATTTGCCTCGGTCAATCTCGGGATCGGGCTGGGCGCGATTGGCACTATCTTGCTGGTGATCCGCCTGATTGATCTGGTGCAAGACCCACTGATCGGTTGGGCAATTGACCGCTGGCCGCGTGCGCAACGCCTGTTTGCCACGGCCGCCGCACTTGGATTGGCAATCGGATTTCCCATGCTGTTTACGCCACGGTCAGGCCCCTATCTTGAGGTGCAGCTTGCGGCGATCCTGATCTTGCTGTTTTCGGCCTATAGCCTGGGCATGATCCTTCTTTATGGGCGCAGTGCCACGCTGGCCGCCGCACCGACAGCCGATGCGCTGATGACATTGGCCGCCTTTCGCGAAGGCGGGATGCTGGCGGGTGTGGTTGTGGCGGCCATCGCCCCGGCCATATTCGTGGGCCTTGGGGCCGGGGCGCAGGGATATCCCGCCTTTGGCCTTTTTCTTGGCGCGTTGGCGCTGACCGTAGCCGTTATCACCGCGCCGATTTGGCGCCGTCCGCCGGTGCTGGGCGCGCGGCTGTCACTGGCGGGGCTTGGTCAGGCGGGCGCGCTGCGGCTTTTGGTGCTGGCGCTGGTCAACAGCCTGCCGGTGGCGATGACATCAACGCTGTTTTTGTTTTTCGTTGAAGACCGCTTGTTGTTGCCGGGCAAGGCCGGGCCTTTGTTGATCCTCTTTTTCCTCAGTGCTGGGGCAAGCGTGCCCTTCTGGGCAAGGCTGAGCAAGCGTGCAGGGCCGAAGACCACGCTGTTGATTGCCATGCCGCTGGCCATCCTCGGCTTTGCAGGCGCGGGGTTTCTGGCGCCCGGAAACCTGATCGGCTTTGCCGTCATATGTCTGGCCTCGGGCGCCGCACTCGGGGCCGACATGGTCATTCTGCCCGCGATGTTTTCCGTTGCACTGACCAAGGCGGGACTTAAGGCATCGCTTGCCTTCGGCATTTGGTCATTCGCCGGAAAACTCGGCCTGGCACTGGCCGCCTTTGCCGTACTGCCCATGTTGGAGCGTAGTGGTTTTGCCCCCGGCATGGCGAACAGCGCCGAGGCTCTGAGCAGATTGAACATTGCCTATGCCGTCATACCCTGCATCCTGAAACTCGGAGCACTGGCCCTGGTCTTTGCACTTCCTATGGAGGACCGAACCGCATGAAGATCCTTACTGTCCTACTTTTGATTGTCGTTGCGGCGATACTGGCCAAGAACATGTTTCTCAGCTTTCGCGCGCAGCATCCGTCGGACTACGCCGACACCGGCCCGACCTTTTCGCTCAAGACGCATCTGGCGGGCAATATCCTGTCAGAGGGCTTGATCTACGGGCCAAATGGCAAAATGGCCAACAGCTTTGTCGCCAATATGGTGGGCGAATGGGATGGCGATACCGGCACATTGTCCGAGGATTTCACCTATTCCAACGGCACGCGCCGAAACCGAAAATGGTTTTTGAAAATTGGCGAAGGCAACACCTTCACGGCCACGGCCGATGACATCGTCGGAGAGGCGCGTGGCATCATCTCTGGATCAACTATCAAGATGGAATACCAGATCGTGCTGCCAAAAGAGGCCGGCGGTCACACCCTGACCGCCACCGACTGGCTCTACCTGATGGAAAATGGTGTCATCCTGAACAAATCGGAGATGCGGAAATTCGGTTTTAAAGTGGCTGAGCTTGTCGCAACACTGCGCCCTGCCACAGGCGCGCAGCGCTGACTGCATTGTTCTTGTGGCAAGGTAGGTCTGACATGATGCAACGAAAAGTACCCACTCTCGCCACCTCGGTCGTTCTGGTGTCGATTGCATTTGCTCTCTCGCCGCTCATGACCCGGGATTTCGCGGGCTACCGGCCCGAGCAGTTCCCCGTTTTTCAGGAGTTTTGGCCAGTCCAGCCTGCAGGCTGGGCATTCAGCATCTGGGGCGTGATCTACGTCTGGCTGATCCTTGGGGCGGTCTGGGGGCTGTTGAAGGCGCCGCATGACGTGGGCTGGCACAACATGCGCCGCCCGTTGGTCATAAGCCTCGGCATGGGAACATTCTGGATTGCTGCGGCCAATGCCTCGCCCATTCTGGCAACCGTGATGATCTTTGCCATGGCGGTCTTTGCGATTGCCGCGATGCTTGGCGCGGGGTCCGATGCGCCGGGCTGGCAGGTCCGCCCGGTGGCGCTTTACGCGGGATGGCTGACGGCGGCGACCGGGGTTGGCACCGGCGTGGTTCTTGGGGGATATGGCGTGCTGTCCGCCCAACTCGCTGCTTTGGCGATGATCATTGCCGTGCTGGTCGCCGGGGTGGCCGTCCAGTCCCGCCGCCCGACAGAATGGGCCTATCCTGGGGCTATCATATGGGCGCTTGTCGGAGTGATTGCGGCAAATCTGCCTGCCAGAAACTGGTCTGTAATTGTGCTGTCGGCTTTCGGGATTGTGGTGCTCGCATCAGTCTACGTGTTGCGCAATCGGCGGTGACGCCTTGCCAATTAGCAGCCCGGCAGCGGAGCCTGATTATACCCTGAATGCCGGGGTGCCCGCGTTTCAAGCGAAAGAGGAAATAGCAAGAAAAAGACAATCGCCCTTTAATACGTTGCAGCGTGGTCTTGGCGACATATCTCCGGCGATCTTGACCAAGCGACTAAAAGCCTTGGAAGACTGGGGTATGGTGATCCGCCGTTAGATTCCGGGTCAGAAGGGATACGAATATTACCCCACAGACGCCTGCGAGGCTTTGCTTCCTGTTTTGATTTCGTTGGGCGAGTGGGGCATCGTTTGGGCGCAGCACACGATACTGGACAGCGATTTTGATGTTGAGTTCTTGCTTTTTCATCTAGAACGCAGCGTCGATCCGGCGAAATTGAAGGGCTCTGAAACGATCATTAAGTTTCGCTTCACTGATCTTGCGGAACAAAAAGACTGGTGGCTGATCGTCGAAAGCGACCGAACAGAAGTGTGCATGAAAGACCCCGACAAGGACGTAAATATCTATTTCGATTGTTCAGTGCGTACGATGTGCGAAGTTTGGAATGGTGACAGAACCTATCGTGACGCGATGAGTTCTGGGGATCCAATGATGCAAGGCGACCCCTCCTTAACGCACAATGTCCGTGCGTGGCTGCGCCCACGTGCGCTTGAGGCTGCTCCACGAAAGGCGGCGGTCGCATAGCAGCCATTGAAGTGGCGCAGAAAATGGTCAAAAAACCCGCAAAGCTGTCGTATAATAATGCCAATCGGCATGACAGCATATCAGTCAGGCGGTGTCATCGATGCGTGAACCTGCCCGGTGGAAGCATAACATGCCCGGACGCTGGTCAAGTTGTCTGGCGTTCCACGCTCTCACACCGCTTTTCCGGCCGATTGGGGGATATGTGATCCAATTGATATGCCGGCCCTTGGGCGGAAAGCCGCCCCTATCCACATAGTGATCATATTTGGCAAAGAATTGCGGTGGATGTAGCCCCAAGTGCCTTGCACCTGTGCGCCATGGCGCTTAGCTGCCTTGAGAAGATCAGCGCCGCCGTGCTTTGCTGCCACGCCAAAGATGTACGAATGAACTATCCTGCACGCGATCACCCCTTTGGGATGCGTGCGCGCGGGCAATCAGGAGATGAAGCCAAATGTTAGAGTATCAGCCGCAGGTCGAACTGCCCTATCTGCCGTACCAACCCGCTCCGGTGATCCCGACCCCTGTGGCCGCGGCAGCCCCGGTCCCTGCCCCTGTGCAGGTTCGGCGGTTCGCCTCTGCCTATCCCAAATGATCTGCCGCCCTTGACCGGGTTATTTGGTTGAGGGCGCGCCGCCTTCGAACCAATTTGGCCGCCGATAGTCGCAAGGGGCCTCTTGCATTTCCAGATGCAGACCGGTGCCGGTGTAAGGATGCGCGCGCGCCAGATCTTCGTCAAATTCGATGCCAAGGCCGGGCGTGTCGGGGACGATGACATAGCCGTCTTCCCATTTGATCGAGTTTTTGATGAGCTTGAGATGGAATGTGCCGCCCGTCTCGATCGTCTCGACCATCAGCAGGTTGGGGATCGACGCACCCAGTTGGACGTTCGCGGCCCATTCGACGGGGCCTGCATAAAGATGGGGGGCCATCTGCGCAGTGAAGACCTCGGCAATTGCTGCAATCTTCTTGCATTCCCAGATGCCGCCCGCACGGCCCAAGGCGGGTTGCAAAATGCGGGCGCCACCGGTGCGCAAAACGGTTGCG
The DNA here is from genome assembly GCA_049646285.1 of Albidovulum sp. Taxonomy (GTDB): domain Bacteria; phylum Pseudomonadota; class Alphaproteobacteria; order Rhodobacterales; family Rhodobacteraceae; genus Albidovulum. Next base: position 62,213 of record JBARVN010000016.1, read on the forward strand.
AATTCTGCCTTGGTTGTAAACCGTTCCCCCGTGGCCACTGGAATACGCACCGCCTTTTGTACTTCGGCGAAATCCAGAAGGTTATCCGGCGGGATCGGCTCTTCGTACCACAAGGGGCCATAAGGCTCCAAAGCCTGACCCATACGGATGGCGCCTGCGATATTGAACTGCCCATGCGTGCCAAACAGCAGATCGGCCCGGTCTCCGACCGCGTCCCGGATCGCTTTGCAAAACGCCACTGAACGGGTGATGTCGGATCCAGACGGATCATGCCCTCCGCGGATCGTGTAGGGGCCTGCGGGATCAAATTTTACCGCGGTAAAGCCCATGTCAACAAAGCGAAGGGCGGCCTCGGCGGCGGCATTCGGATCGCTCCAGAACGCGCCGCTTTCCTTGCCAGGTGCCGGGTAAAGATAGGTATAGCTGCGCAGCCGCTCATTCATCTTGCCGCCCAATAGCGCATGGACGGGCCGCCCACGGGCCTTGCCGAGAATGTCCCAACAGGCAATCTCTAACCCCGAAAAAGCCCCCATGACCGTCAGGTCAGGCCGCTGGGTGAAACCAGATGAATATGCACGGCGGAACATCAGCTCGATGTTTTCAGGGTTCTCACCGGCCATATGTCGGCGAAACACATCCTCGATCACCGCTTCCATTGCCTTGGGGCCGACCGATGAGGCATAACATTCGCCGTAGCCCACAATGCCGTCATCCGTGGTCAGTTTGGTGAAGATCCAGTAGCGCCCACCCCAACCGGGGGCAGGCGGGGCCACAGTAAAGATTTCAAGGTCTTTAAGTTTCATCGGGTGTTCCATGGACAGGAGGCAGTTTTGTCAGACAACATCACGTTTCATCGTTTGGGTCCAGCGGACTTGGATCGATTGTTGGCGGTCCCTCGGGGGTTGTTTGACAATGACATGGACCCGGAGCAGGCAGCCGCGTTCTTGAATGACCCTGGGCATGTCATTGTGCTGGCATTTGCCGGTGATCTTGCGGTGGGGATGGCGACAGGGACAGTTCTGCTGCACCCAGACAAACCGCCATCGATGTTCGTCAATGAGGTGGGTGTCCGCGACGAGTGGCTGCGCCGGGGCATTGGCCGGGCGGTGACCGAACAGCTCTTCGACATTGCGCGCGCCGGTGGCTGCAAGGGTATCTGGCTGGCGACAGAACCTGACAACCATGCCGCCCGTGCGCTCTATCGCCACCTTGGCGGTGAGGAAATGGCCTGTGTCAGCTACGGCTGGGACGGGGCCTTTGATGAGTGATAGGCATCGACGATGCGTTGCACCATCGGCGCGAAATGCCAGTAGTCCGGTGTCACCATGTCCGGGCTTTTGCCCGCCTCATCAAGATAACGCACCTGAATGATTTTCGCGAGATTGGGGTTTTTCTCGAACGCTGCCACCTCCGCTTCCGACATCGGGCCGCCTTGCAGATTCAGCGAATGGATCGACGCGTCGGACAGCCGGTTGAAGTACTCGGGACGTGCCGCACAAAGATAGCGTTTGGCGGCGACGTGGTAGCGCACGCAATCGGTGACGATGGTCGGGAAGAACTCTGCCAGCACTTTTGCACCGGCTTCTTCGTGATAGCGATCTTCGGTGTCATCCATGCTGAAGGTGCCGAATTCAGAGGTAAAATGCCCGATGTCATGCAAGAGCGTGGCCACGATGATGTCCTCGGGCAGGCCCTGTTGTTCCGCGATTGTGGCGCCTTGCAGCATATGCTGGCCCATTGTCACAGGCTCACCCAGATATTCTTCGCTGCCGCAGCGTTCAAAGATACCGCCGATAAAGGCCACGATGTTGGCAGGGGTCAGGGTTTCAAAATCCGGGTTGGTCATGCGGCCTCTCCCATCTCGAATTCCAGCGCGGCGAGGGTGGATAGCAGCCCGTCCTTGTCGGCGTAGCACCCTTGCAGCCAGCGACTGCCCTCGCCCGAATATCCCTTTCGCGCATGTAAGACACGGGTATTGTCAACGATGAACGCCTCGCCCGGTGCCAGTTTGAATGTAACCTCCATCGCCGTGTCATCAATGATTTCGGCAAAGCGACGGTAGGCGGCGTAGTAGGCCTGCATCTTGTCGAAGGGCACATCCGTCAGGGCGGCGGCGGATCGGGCGTTGAAGCGGATCGCGACCAATTCGCCGTCCGGCCCCAGCTCGATCATCGGGCGGCGGGAAATAAGGCGAACGCCCTTGGCGCCGGCATATTCAAACCGGGCCACGTGACCTGCCAATAGGTCGAACATCTCAGGGCTTTCGGCCTGAAGGCGGCGGGCGCAGGCAAAGCCGTCAACCACCATGTTCTCGCCTCCTGCCGCTGAATTCTCAAGGCAGGACAGGATCTGCAAGGTTGGCACCGGATCGCGGTAAGGGTTGTCAGTATGGGCCTGCAGCCCCAATCCGGTATAGGCAAGGTTGGTCGGGTTCACTTCGGTACGCACTTCAAAATGCCGCCCGTAGTTGGTTTCGCGGACATAGCCGAACAGATCGACTACACCGAAAAGCGCGCCGGGTTGGGGGGCAAGGCCGGTTATCTTGGCAAAGCCATAGCGCCGGATTTGGTTGAGCCACCTGCGCAGCGCCTCAGGCTGGCTTTGCATCTGCGCGATGTCGCCCGTTGGAACCTGCGAGTTCAGGCCTGCATCCCACGCTATCGTTTTTGCAGGCAGGCGACCGCGCGCGGGGTCTGCGGGGCGGTCATAGGCATGTGCCGCCAGCCAACCAAGCGCATAGCTGCTGCTCAGGCCTTCCGAGAAGGTGCAAACCAGAATGTCACCCTCAATCCGGGCGCCAGACAGGCGCGGATCGGCAGGCAGGCTGGCCATCGTGATCAGCCGCTGACCATTTCCCGGATCG